>NZ_NPJZ01000001.1:4457500-4757500 GCF_002245895.1 Rhodococcus sp. OK302 | reverse complement strand
CGAAAAATGGAGATCCGTTGATCTCGAGATCGGTACAGACACCGACGACCGTTGGAACCGGAACCCCGGTATCTGAGAGTCGAGACAAGATGCCTGCCTCGCGGACGACGTCGTGAGCGGTGGCCACGATCTTTCCCAACGGGGGTCGGCGGAGTACCCAACGAGTACCCGAGGTGTCGGTGACCAGGTACGTCAGATTTGACCGGCCCCCGGCTATCTGTTCGAAGCTGAACGGAGCGAGAGCATTCGGGACTGAGCGCTCGAACCAGGCGGTGACCGCGAGACGGTCGATACCGAGCGTGGCCGTGGTTCTGGTAGCAGTGGATCTATCGGTCATGTGCGGTCCTTGTTCATGCGTAGGCCTACTTTGTCATCGCAAGATGGCGAAGATCGTAGATTCCGACGTTGACCCACGGGACGTCGTCGGCGCCGACCACTTTGTTGCTCGAGAGCGTGGCGTTGGTCTGGTTGCAGATCGGGACCCACAGGGCCTTCTCCAGCGTCTTCGCCGAGATCTTGTGGTACAGCTCGGCACGGTCGTTCTCGGACATCGTCGGATCGGCAGCCTGCTTGATCATGCCCAGGATTTCCGGGTCGTCGGCAGCGAACTTGAAGTTGTTGACCAAGTAGAAGTTCACGGTTTCCGCAGGATCGACTTTGGGTGTGAACGAGTTGGCGACCATCTGATCGAATTCACCGGCAATGTAGCGTGGTTCGAGCTGGTTGAGCGGAACGGGATTGAGCTCGGCATCGAAGCCCGAAGTGGACAGGGCAGACTGGATGACGTTGGTGGGCTTTTCGGTGTTGCTCCCGGCACCGAACGTTAGCGTGACCTTGGTGTTTCCATTCTTCTGGACCAATGCCTTGGCCGCCTCCGGATCGAAGGCGTACGGATACTTGTAGTCGGGATCGAATGCCGAGCTCGTCTTCGGGAACATCTGGTTGTGTGGTGTGCAGTTCCCGGAGAACAGCGCGTTGATCTCATCCGGATTGATCGACTGTGCAACCGCTTGACGTACTTCTTGATCGGCCAGCTGACCCGTCGGACGCAGATAGACACCGAGGGTGCTTCGGAACGGAACCTTGTCGATTGCGAAGGCGCCGCGGTCGGCAAGCGTATTTGCCTGCACCACTTCGCTGGCCGAACTGACCCACGTGAGATCCAGTGCTCCGGTCTGGATGGCGTTCAGACGCGTCGACGCGTCTGGGACAAGCGTGATGTCGATGCCGCCGAGGCGTCCGCCCTCCGCGTCCCAGTACGGACGATCGGACCGCTTCAATACAAGCGACTCTCCGGGAACGTATTTGGTGACGACGTAGGCGCCGGAACCTGCAAGTCCCGGGTCGTTGCGGATATCGGTGCCGGCGGCGATCACGGCGGGACTGATCATCATGCCTACCGGAGTGGTGAATACTCCGGGTAGTTCGACACCGGCTCCCGGCGCCAGTTCGATGCGCGCGGTGTACATGTCAGGTGCAGTGATATCGATGACGCCCGCGAGTGCCGCAGCCGAGGTACTGCCTGCGAGTGTTTTGCCTCGTTTCAGGGTGGCGGCAACCGCCTCGGCATCGAAGCGGGTTCCGTCGTTGAAGGTGACGTCGTCACGCAGCTTCAGCTCCAGATACTTGCCGTCCGAGCTGAATTCCCACGACTTGGCAAGTCCGGGAACAATTTTGTCGTTGCTGTCGACGGTCATGAGTCGATCGAAGAGTGCAGTGAGATGACTCCACCCGCCGATGGTCATCTGTTGCTGGGGGTCGAGATTGTTGGACGTGCCGGCGGAGGCAATCCGTATCACTGCAGCGGGGTCGACCTCACCGCCGACGCTTCCGCTGTTCGTCGTACCGCTCGCGCCTCCGCCACAGGCGGACAACGACAGCGCTGCCACGGCAAGAGCAGTGACGAGCTTTCCCTTGCCGAACCGGGTCTGTGTCATAGTTGGCCTCTCTTCGATCGCGTTCGAAAAATGGTGTTAATCAGGCGGTACGAGTGATCAGCCGAGGGCTACGGTCACTTTGTCGAGTACTCCGTCGAAGATGAACGGCAGCTGGTACTGCTCGGACACCGGGGTTCCGGTGTCGCGTCCGATGCTCAGGCCTTCGATATAGTTGAGGCGGAACGGGGCAGTGTTCGCCACGGTTCCGTATCCGACCTTCTCCTCATCGCAGAGGAGGGTGACCGCTGCGGATCCGCCGCGCTGCGTGGGATCGATGTCGACCACGGCCACGAGTTGGTGCCGTCCGGCAGGAAGAGCGAATTCGGAAGTGACCGTGCCACGCTCGCGGCCTAAGAGGTTGTAGTGGTAGGTGAGGACACCGTTTGCCAAATACAGAGCATGGCCACCGAATCGACCACCTTGAGAGAGGAGCATGCCGTCTGCGTGGTTCGAAGTCAACACTACGTCCGCGGTAATGCTGAACGGCTTGTTGGTGACATCGGGTGCACTGCCAGGTGTCACTCGCGTCACCCCGTCGTAGTAGACGAACGTGGTCAGGCCGAAAGTCGGATTCGGCTTAGGCGGGCCAGGATTGAGCGCTTTGACGATAACGGGAAGAACCTGGTTGGCTTCGGCCTCTTCCCAGAACAGATCGACCAGCGCGCTGAGTTTGTCGGGGTACTGCGCCGACAGATCGTCGGACTGACTGTAGTCGTTCTCGACGTGGTACAACTCCCAGTTCACATCGTCGAGAGAGTCTGCGCCGGTGGCGAATTCCCACGGCATTTCCCGGGGCGTAGTAGCGGCAACCCACCCGTCGGAATAGATCGCGAGGTTGCCCATCAATTCGAAATACTGTGTCGTTCGGGTCGACGGTGCCGCGGCGTCATCGAAGGTGTAGGCCATCGGCACTCCGCACAGCGGCATCTGTTCTACGCCCCGAATCTGTTTGGGCGCTTCTATTCCGATGACATCGAGGATGGTGGGAACGACGTCGATGACGTGGTGGAATTGCGTGCGGATTCCGCCGGCGTCGGTGATTCGGGCGGTGTGCGAGAGCACCATCCCGTTGCGCGTGCCCCCGAAATGCGACGCGACCATCTTGAACCATTTGAACGGGGTATCCGTCGCGTGGGCCCAACCGGCCGGAAAGTGGTTGTAGTGCAGCGGGCCGCCGAGTTCGTCGAGGTGTTCGAGGAGGGATTCGATGCTGTCTTCCATACGGTTGACGTAACTCATCTCGTTGAGAGAGCCGTTGGCTCCACCTTCGGGACTGGCTCCGTTGTCGCCCTGGATGTAGAAGACCAGCGTGTTGTCGAGTTCACCGATGCGTTCCAATTCTTCGAGAACACGGCCTATCTGGGAGTCGGCGTAAGCGAGAGCGCCGGCGTAGACCTCCATCATGCGGGCCGCCACTTTTTGATGCTCGGCGGTGAGGGAGTCCCACGATGCGATCTGCTCGGGACGTTCGGTCAGTTCGGTGTCTGCGGGTATGACACCGAGTTGCTTCTGTCGAGCGATCGTTTCCTCGCGTATGGCATCCCAGCCCTGATCGAACTGCCCACGGAATCGATCGATCCACTCTCGTGGTGCATGGTGCGGAGCGTGAGTAGCGGCATTGCTGTACTGGATGTAGACAGGCTTGTTCGGTGCCGCCGACTTCTGCCGACGAATCCAGGTAATTGCCTTGTCTGCCAGGTCTTTTTCGAGGTGGTACGTGGGATCGTCCGTAGGTGGGTCCACCGGACTGGTCCCTTCGTACAGTGCGGGTGCCCAATTGTCGGTGCTGCCACCGAGATAGCCGTAGAAATGTTGGAATCCCATGTTCGTGGGCCAGTGGTCGAACGGTCCGGCGGGCCCGGTCTCGTAGACGGGGACATTGTGGTACTTGCCGAACTGTGCGGTGGAATATCCGTTGCACCGCAGCATTTCGGCAACCGTGGCAGCGCTGTCGGGGATGATGCTGGTGTATCCGTCGTAGGCAAGCGCCATCTCGGTGACACGCCCCGCACCGACCTTGTGGTGGTTGCGACCGGTCATGAGTGCCGCGCGGGTCGGAGAACACATCGCAGTTGTATGAAACTGCGTGTAACGCAGACCGGTTTCGGCGAGTGCGTCGAGCGCCGGAGTGGGAATCGGTCCACCGAAAGTGCTGCTTGCCCCGTAACCGACGTCATCGGTCATGATCACGAGAACGTTCGGCGCGCCTGCGGGCGCCGACACGGGAACCGGCCATTTCGGCGCATCGGATTCGCGGGGTTCGCGGCGCTGTGAACCCGAGGCGCTCGTGCGGGTATCGACGTTCATATGTGCACTCCTGGAATGGATTCTGAAGGCAGTTCGCACCGTATCAAGCATTTGCTACGCAATGTTCCAAATTGGGATTACGGTGTGTTTCACGGTCGATCGAGGAAAGCAGGAGCGACTATGGATCACAACGACAAATCCCGCCAGATGGACCTGGTGCGAGGCCCATTTCCTTCCGTCAGTCTGATTACAACCGCGAGTTGGGCATTGCGTGACGAGTTGGCGCTCTGCCGACGCCTCGGGATTTCCGCCGTGGCACTGTCCGCGTACAAAGCGGGTCGAACCGGTTGGCCGGAAACGGTATCGCTGGCCCGTGAGTTCGGCGTCGCGGTCGGTTGTATCGCGCACGGAATCACAGCCGATCCGGACGATGGAACTGCCTGGGAGGGGGAGATTGCGGCACTCGACGCAGCAGTGGTCGGCGCGGCAGGTCTGGGAGCACCGACGGTGCTGTTCACAACGGGACCGTCCGGACGTCTCAGCTGGGAAGATGCAGCAGACCGATTGATCGATCATGTGTCGCCGGTGGCCGAGCGGGCCAAACAGTTGGGAGTTCGGCTCTCCCTGGAGAACACCATGCAGATGCGTTCGGATCTGAGTTTCGTTCATACAGTTCGCGATGCGGCGGTAATCGCACGGCGTCTGGACATCGGAATGGTCGTCGACCTCTATTGCGCATTTCAGGAACCGGATCTACTCGGTACCTTGCGGGCTGAACTCGATCGGGTGCAGATCGTGCAAGTAGCCGATTTCCGGGTAGGAACGCTCGCGGTTCCCAACCGGTGGGTACCCGGCGATGGAGATCTTCCGATGGATCGACTGTTGCGTGAAGTGCTCGGTCTCGGCTACCGCGGTGCTGTTGAGCTGGAGATACTCGGTCCTGCGATTGAGGAGGAAGGGCCGGAGAGTGCGCTTAGGCGAGCGTATTCCTGGCTCACCGCGGAGTTGGCGGTTGACGCGGAGATGAAACCATGATGATGTGAATCAAACGTTTGCTACGCGACGATGGCGCGCCAGAGCAACGTTTCCCCGAATTCGAAAGGGTGGACCCATTGAGTGACAAGACGATGACCGAGGACGATGTCGTACGTCGACTGCGGTCCGGTATGACGATCGGTATCGGTGGTTGGGGGTCACGGCGCAAGCCGATGTCCCTCGTGCGTGCAATTCTTCGATCAGACCTCACGGATCTGACGATCGTGTCGTACGGTGGTCCGGACGTCGGATTGCTCTGTGCGGCAGGGAAAGTCAAGAAGGTGATTTTCGGGTTCGTTTCGTTGGACTCGATTGCCCTCGATCCGCATTTCCGGGCCGTCCGTCAGGCCGGAGCGGTGGAAGTGGCCGAGTACGACGAGGGAATGCTGCAGTGGGGTTTGTACGCTGCCGGCATCCGGATGCCCTTCTTGCCGACCCGAGCTGGACTGGGATCGGACGTCATGACGGTCAACCCCGATATGCGTACCGTATCCGACCCGTACGGAGACGAGGTTTTTGCAGCGATGCCCGCCTTGAATCTTGATGCGGCACTGGTGCACATGAACCGTGCAGACATGCATGGCAATGCCCAATTCTTGGGCCCTGACCTGTATTTCGACGATCTGTTCTGCATGGCGGCCGAGGATGCCTATGTGTCGTGCGAGGAAATCGTGCCCACCAAGGCCTTGACGGCCGATGCTCATCCGTCGACGCTGCGGATCGCCCGTCTCCTGGTCTCCGGTGTGGTCGAGGCACCGAAGGGCGCACATTTCACCTCGTGCGTGCCGAACTACGAACGCGACGAATCCTTCCAGCGGGAATATGCGGCCGCCGCCCGCGATCCACAACAGTGGAAAGCCTTTGTCGGCGAGTACCTTTCCGGTAGCGAAGCGGACTACCAGCGCGCTGTCGCGCTGCGCGATTCCCAGGCGGTGTCGGCATGAGCGAGTCGAGTGCGAACGTGGCTCCTGCTACCCGAGCCGAAGTGTGCGTCATTGCCTGCGCCGAAGCGTATCGCGGCAACGGTGAGGTCATCGCGAGTGCCTTCGGAACCATTCCGGCCATCGGAGTTCGGTTGGCACGACACACCTTCGAACAGGATCTGGTGATCTCCGACGGCGAGGCGCATGGAGTTCGTGGCACCTGGGCCGTCGGCGGGCCGGCGGAGGGGGAGATCGAAGCGTGGATGCCGTTCAGCGCGATCTTCAATCTGGTGTGGAACGGCAAGCGCCACATCATGATGATCCCCACCCAGCTCGACGTCTACGGCAACAGCAATATCTCGGCGATCGGTGATCACGCGGCGCCCAAGGTGCAGCTTCTGGGTGTGCGGGGTGCGCCGGGAAACAGTGTGTACCACCCCACCAGCTACTGGGTTCCCGCACACAGCACCCGTGTGTTCGTGCCACGCGTAGACATGGTCTCGGGAGTCGGTAACGACAACGCGACCAAGGCAGGTCCGGCTGCGACCAAGCATCACGATCTGCGTCACGTTGTCACAAATTTGGCTGTACTGGATTACGCAGACTCGGGTCGACTTCGGCTTGTGTCGGTGCATCCGGGGGTCAGCGTCGACGACGTGGTGGCAGCAACCGGATTCGAGCTCGAGATTCCCGAGTCGGTTCCGCAGACCCGGCTTCCGAGCGTCGAAGAGCTACAGCTCATTCGGGATGTCATCGATCCCAAGGGACTGCGAAACAAGGAGGTTTCGGCATGACTGACCTCGCTGCAGACCACCAGGCCCTTCACACGCGGGCGTGCGACCTCTTCGGGGTCAAATATCCGATCGTGCAGACCGGAATGGGCTACGTCTCCAACTCGACACTGACCGCTGCCACAGCGGCGGCCGGCGGACTCGGCATTATTGCCGGTGGAATGTTGGCCTACGAAGAACTCGCTGAGGCGATCGCGGAAGTTCAAGCCCAGACTGATAATCCATTCGGCGTAAACCTGAGAGCAGATCAGGCGGACATCGACAAGCGAATCGATCTGCTGATCCGATCCGGTGTCAAGGTTGCGTCGTTCGCTCTGGCGCCCAAGCAGGCACTCATCGGACGACTGAAAGATGCCGGGCTGGTGGTGGTTCCGTCGATCGGGGCTCGACGGCATGCCGAAAAAGTTGCTTCGTGGGGCGTTGACGCGGTGATCGTCCAGGGCGGCGAAGGCGGCGGCCACACCGGCGCTGTGCCGACCTCATTGCTTCTGCCTCAGGTAGTCGATGCCGTGGACATCCCGGTGATCGCGGCGGGCGGTTACTTCGACGGCCGCGGTCTGGTCTCGGCGCTCTCCTACGGCGCAGCCGGAATCGCGATGGGTACACGATTCATGATGACAAGCGATTCCCCCGTTGCGAAGCAAGTCAAGGATGTGTACCTGTCGAAGTCGGTCAACGACACCGTGGTCACACTCGAGATCGACGGTGTGCCGCAACGTGTTCTGCGTGCGGGGACCATTGATCAGCTGGAGTCCACAACGGGTCCGGGTCGGATGATCCGCGCGGGCCGCAACGCTCTGGCATTCCAGAAACTCTCCGGCACACCGTGGCGCGACATGATCCGTGAGGGTCTCGCGATGAAGAAGAGTCACGAACTCGGCTGGAGTCAGGTGGTGATGGCTGCCAACGCTCCGATGCTGTACCGGTCCGCATTGGTGGACGGCCGCGTCGACGTCGGCGTCATGGCAACAGGCCAGGTAGTCGGGCTGATCGAGGACGTGCCCAGTTGCAGCGAATTGATCAACAGAATTGTGGCCGAGGCGAATTCGGTTCTCGCTCGACTCTCTGCCTGACATGTTTGATACACGTATTCGAAAGGGACTTGGATGAATCAGCTTGAAGGTCGTGTTGTTGTCGTCACCGGAGCCGGCCGTGGAATCGGCCGCGAACACGCGCTCCTTGCTGCCGCGGAAGGCGCGCACGTCGTAGTCAACGACACGGGCGCCGCTGCCGACGGCTCGGGAACGGATGACGCTCTGGCCGCAGCGGTCGCTGCTGAGATCACAGCTCTCGGTGGCAGCGCAATCGCCAGCAACGCGGACGTCACCACAGTCGCCGGAGCTCAGGCGCTTCTCGATCTGGCAGTAGAGAACTTCGGCGCAGTTCACGGACTGGTCAACAATGCGGGTGTTCTCCGCGACCGGATGTTCGTGAACATGAGTGAAGAAGAATGGGACACCGTGATCGCGGGTCAGCTTCGCGCGACGTTTGCTCCCTGCCGCGTGTTCGGCGCGCACTGGCGTGACCGTTCCAAGGTTGGCGACGCCGTGGCAGCATCCATCGTGAACGTCTCGTCCACGTCGGGGCTTCTCGGCGCAGTCGGCCAGAGTAACTACGGCGCCGCCAAAGCTGGGATTGCCGCGCTCACTGTGATTTTGGCGCAGGAGATCAGCCGCTACGGAGTGCGCGTCAATGCCATCACCCCAGTCGCACGCACTCGAATGACAGAGAAGGTTCCCGGAATCGCCGAGATGGTGGCGGTCCCCGCGGATCCGAACGATTTCGACGTCTACCACCCGGGCAACGTGTCTCCGGTGGTCGCTCACCTGCTCACCGCCGACTGCGACACCAACGGCTCGGTCTTCTATGCGAAGGGCGGCGAGATCAAGCAGTTCCTCGGCTGGTCGTACGGCAAGAGCATCGTGAAGGACTCACGCTGGACACTCGAAGAGCTGGCGACGGAAATGAAGACCTTCGCATAAGCGACCCTACGACAAAGAAACTCGGAGTGAGTTATGGCAAACAAAGATGCCGTGGGTGTAACGGGAACACCGTTCCGGCTCGACGTGGAACGCGGAAAGGTCCGCGAATTCGCCCACGCGATCCGCAGCACCAATCCTGAGTACCTCGACTCGGAAAACCCGGTCAGTCCGCCGACCTTCTTGACCACCACGTTCTTCTGGCAGTCTGGCGATCAGAACCCTTGGAGCGCAGTGAAACTGAATCAGCAGCGAGGTCTGCATGCTGAACAGGAATACACCTTCTTCGGTCCGCCGCCGCGCGCGGGAACCAAGCTCGAGGCCCGCTCACGGATCACCGACGTATTCACAAAGGAAGGTCGACGAGGCGGCGAAATGACCTTCGCAGTCATGGTCACCGACTTCGTGGACGAAAACGGAACCTTGGTGGCGCAGGCGAAGATGACCGGCGTCGAGACCGGACGAGCACCGTCGGAGGAATCATGACCATGACAGCGCAGCCCACGGCGATCACGGCACCGCTGCCGTGGACCATCGGACCGGTAACCCGCACGGACTTCGTTCGCTACCAAGGTGCGTCGGGGGATATGAACCCGATTCATCATGACGAGACCTTCGCCAAGGCCGCAGGATTCGAGAGTCCGTTCTCCGTGGGAATGTTCCAGGCCGGAGTGCTGGGCACCTATGCGACGGACTGGCTCGGTGCCGAGAACGTACGTTCCTTCCGTATTCGATTCCTCGAGCAAGTGTGGCCCGGAGATGTCCTGACGTGTACCGCCAAGGTCGTCAAGGAATATCAGGACAACACCGAGAGCAAGATCGACGTGGAACTCGAGTGCGCCCGCCAGACGGGCGGCGTCGCGGTGCGGGTGTGGGCATCCTTCGTCACCGCTCCCGGTGTGGTGTCGGTGTGAAGGCGCACCAGTGCCACACGCTCGGTGAGCCGGATGTCCTCCGGTTCACCGATGTGCCGGACCCGGTTGCGGCACCGGGAACTGTGATCGTGGATGTGCGGGCCTGCGGCATCAACTTTCCGGACGGACTGATGGTCGCCGGAAACTACCAGACCAAGCCGCCCCTGCCCTTCACTCCGGGATCCGAAGTGGCGGGCGTGATTCGGACAGTCGGAGACGGTGTCGAAGGTTTGAACGTGGGGACTCGTGTCCTGGCGTTCTGTGGAATCGGCGGTTACGCCGAGCAGGTCTCGGTACCCGCGTCACAAGTCTTCGCGATTCCTGAGGCGATGTCCTACCCTGACGCTGCAGGATTCTCCGTGACGTACGGAACCTCCTACCACGGCCTCGTCGACCGAGCGGGACTTGCTGCCGGAGAACGACTTCTGGTGCTCGGTGCGGCTGGAGGTGTCGGGCTCACTGCTGTCGAGATCGGTCGAGCATTGGGAGCCGAGGTGATTGCCGCGGCGTCGACTGCCGAGAAGTTGGCACTGTGCGAAGAGCACGGTGCGTCGACACTGATCAATTACGCAGAGTGCGACCTGGCATCCGAACTGAAGACACGCGAACGCGTCGACGTCGTCTACGACCCGGTCGGCGGCGACGCGGCGCAAGCTGCAATCAGGGCGCTCCAATGGGGCGGCCGGTACCTGACCGTCGGATACGCGAGTGGCGACATTCCCAAGGTGGGAATGAACCGCCTACTCATCTCCTCGGCCTCACTTCTCGGAGTGTTGTGGGGGGCGTGGGCAAAACGGAACCCGGCCGAGAACGCGAGCAACATGCGTCAGTTGCTGGACTGGTACGAGCAGGGGCTGCTGGTGCCGCACGTGTCTCGGACCTTGCCGTTCGACGACGCGTCCGAAGCGCTGAACATCGTCATGAATCGGCAGGCTGCCGGCAAGGTGATTTTGGTCCGTGACTGATCGGTTCGGAATCGATCTCCCGTGCATACATACGCATTCATATTGTGAGAACTGAGAGGACTTCTATCGTGGACCTAGCTCCCAGCCCGGCAGCCCAGGAGATCATGGACCGCTTGAACGCGTTCATGGTCGATCATGTGTATCCGGCCGAGCCGGTGTACGCGCAGCAGATGGAAGAGATGGGGCCGCGTAATCACACGTTGCCGGCTGTGGTCGAGGAACTGAAGGCCGAGGCTCGGCGTCAGAGGATGTGGAATCTGTTCCTTCCCTCGCTGTCCGGGCTCTCACACCTCGACTATGCGCACATTGCCGAGATCACCGGACGCTCGCCTTACATCGCGCCGGAAGCGCTGAATTGTGCGGCACCTGATACCGGCAACATGGAAATCCTTCATATGTTCGGCACGCCCGAGCAGAAGGAGCAGTGGCTCGAGCCACTGCTGGACGGCCGTATGCGTTCCGGGTTCTCCATGACCGAGCCCGCTGTCGCGTCGTCGGATGCTCGAAACATCAGCACCTCCATCGTTCGTGACGGCGACGACTACGTCATCAACGGTCGCAAGTGGTGGACAACGGGCGCCGCCGACCCACGTTGCGAGATCCTGGTTTTGATGGGCAAGACCGACCCTGAGGCGTCGCCCCACCGCCAGCAGTCGATGGTCCTGGTACCGGTGAACACGCCGGGCGTCGAGATCATCCGGTCACTTCCGATCTTCGGTTACCACGATCAGCACGGACACTGCGAAATTACGTTCACGGACGTGCGAGTGCCCGTAACCAACATTCTCGCGGGTGAAGGTGAAGGATTTGCCATCGCACAAGCTCGGTTGGGTCCGGGCCGAATCCATCACGCGATGCGTTGCATCGGAATGGCGGAACGTGGACTGGAATTGATGGTCCGGCGAACGTTGTCGCGCGACGCCTTCGGTGGCCCGATTTCTGACCAAGGTGTTGTGCGGACGTGGATTGCGGAGTCCCGCATGGAGATCGAGCAGGCGCGTCTGCTGGTTCTCAAGACCGCGTGGATCATCGACCAGATGGGTGTCAAGGAAGCCGCGATCGAAATTGCCGCGGTCAAGGTCATCGCTCCGCGAGTGGCACGCTCTGTTCTCGAACGGTCCATCCAATGCCACGGTGGCGGGGGAGTCACCGAAGATTTCCCCATTGCCCGGATGTGGGCCAGCGCCAGGATTTTGGGAATTGCCGACGGTCCGGATGAAGTTCATATCCGCAGTGTCGCGCGGACCGAGATCCGCAAGTATCGCTGACAAGAACAGAGGGACTAAATGTTGGGTCGAAGTACGTTCGCAGACAACCCTGAAGCCTTTTCGGACGTCAGTATCAGCGAGGTCGTCCGTCATCGGGCCGCGAACACACCAGACTCAGTAGCCTTCGTCACCGGGGACCGCCGCTATACCTGGCGCGACTACGATCTGACCGCCGACCGAATCGCCGCAGCACTCGCTGTCGCAGAATCGGTCGGCGGTTCCGGTGTGGCGATCTACCTCCCTGACACCATGGCAGTGCATGCGGCATTGTGTGGCGCCTATCGGGCCGGCCGGGTCGCAGCTGGAATCGGTTTTCGTTCCGGGACAAGAGAAATCGCGCACCTGATGGCCAAAGCCGACTGCCGGGTTCTGATCACCACCGCAACAGTCCGCGGCCGCAGCTGTTACGACGTTGTCGATGACCTGCAGCGAAGTGGGGCGACGGTTCTCAGCGTCATTGTGGTCGATGACGACGGCGTGGTGGAGCTGGGTACCACCGATCGCACGGAGGCGCGCAGTCGCGTCGAGTCATCTGAGTCGTCCAACAGTGTCGGAGTCTTCACTACGTCCGACACCACGCTGCTGAACTCGACCTCGGGCACCACCGGACTGCCGAAAGTAGTGGCGCACAACGAGAAGAAGTGGATCGAATTCGCACAATTGGCGATGGTGGGTGCGCGGATCACCGACGTCGATGTTTTCTGCTCGGCAGTACCGGCGCCGTTCGGCTTCGGGCTGTGGTCTGCCCATTTTTTGCCCACTCTGCTCGGTGCACGCACCGCCGTCCTGGAGAAGTTTGACGTCGAGGTGATGATAGATCTGATCGAGTGCGAACGAGTCACCGTGCTGTGTTGTGTCAGTACACAATTCAAGATGTTGCTTCGATCGGAACGGGCGCGTACAGCAGACTTGTCCAGTCTCCGCGTGCTCTACACGGGTGGCGAAGCGGTTCCCTACTCCGAGGCGCTGGCATTCGAACAGCGTACGGGTGCCAAGGTTTTGCAGTTCTACGGTTCGAACGAAGCCGGTGCTGTCAGTCAGACGACGCTCGATGACGACCGTGAGACTCGGTTGAGAACCTGCGGGCATGTCATCGAGTCCATGAACGTGCGGATTTTCTCTGACAATGGCGGTGAGGGTGAGCCTCGGCGTGGACAACCTGCTGTCCACGGGCCGCTCGAATCGCTGGGCTACTGGCAGGACGAAGACGCGAACGCCGAGCTTTACACGGTAGATGGATGGATGTTGCTCGGGGACATCGTGGATATCGACGCTGCCGGTCGGGTACGGGTTGTCGGACGCATTGCCGACATCATCATCCGCGGAGGTAAGAACATCTCCGCAGTCGACGTCGAAGAACTGATGTGCGCGCATCCGTCAGTTCGAGCTGTTTCCGTGGTCGGGGTGCGTGACGATGTTTTCGGGGAGCGGGTGTGCGCCGTGGTGGTCGCCGAATCCGGTGTCGAACTTTCCACGGCGATACTGTCGGAATGGATGCGCGCGCAGGGAATTAGCACCGAATACATTCCGGAATATGTGGTCTTTGTCGACGACCTTCCCACTGGGCCCGGTGGGAAAGTCGCCAAGGGCGAGGTGCGAAAGTTGGCCGTCTCGCGAGTGTGAGACGGGCCAACTTCCACGCCACGACTGATGTCATCGGGACAGCAGTGCCAATGCCCGCCGGGTGACGCCTTCGGCTGTAATGCCGTAGTGGGCAAGTAGGTCCGCCGGAACGCCGACCTCGAGATCCTCGTCTGGTAGTGCAACGATTCCGAGTCGGGTGGAGACGCCATTGCGGCCGAGTACTTCGGCCACCGCGGAACCCAGACCACCGATTGCGTTGTGCTCCTCCACCGTCAGGATCGCGCCGGTCGTGCTGGCGGCGTCCAAGATCGCTTCCTCGTCGAGTGGTTTGATGTAGGCCGAGTCGAGTACGGCCGCGCTGATCCCGTGTGCTTCGAGTAGTTCGGCGGCTCCCACGGCGCAGCCCACGCCCATTCCGGTGCCGATGATGGTCAGATCGCGGCCCTGCCGAACCCGGGAGAATTTTCCTCGCGCCAGTGTTGGAGCTTCCGAATACACCGGCCTGGTTGCTTCGCTGATCCGCAGCAAAACCGGCCCTGCCTCGGTGTTGCTCTGCTCCAGTAGGGCGAGGGTTGACGCGTTGTCCGCCGGCGTCATCACGGTCAGGTTGGTGATTGCCCGCGCTATCGCAAGGTCCTCGACTGCGTGGTGGCTAGCGCCGAAGTAGCCCATCGCAAGGCCCGAGAGCCGGGTTACCAGGGTTACGGGCATCATCGTCGCCGCCAAGTCGGTACGAATCTGTTCGGCGCACTTGATCATTCCGAACGGGGCGAATGCGAGAACGTACGGCCGATACCCGGAGGCCGCCATCCCGGCTGCCACCGAGATCGAGTTGGTTTCGGCGATACCCATCTCGATGTACCGGTTCGGGTGCCGTTCCCGCAGTTCCGTCAGGGCCGAGCCCAGATCTGCGGAGAGGACGACCACGTCGGGATGCCGGTCGGCGAGTTCTGCCAGGGCATGTCCGAGCAAGTTGAGGGACGACGCCTGACCTTCGTCGGAGAAGACGTCCTCCATCGCGCCGGCTCGATTGTTTGTCGTGGCGGTCATGGTGCTACCTCCTGCATGCGGGTGGTGATTTCGGAAATGGCGGCTTCGCGCTGCTCCGGGGTCAGGCAGCCGACGTGCCAGGCCCGGGGAGCTTCCTCCATGAGAGCGAGACCTTCCTTTTTGTGTCCGGGCGATGATGCACACCGGCCGGTCCCCGTCCGGGGACGGCAGATCGGCGAATGTGTCTGCGAGAGTTGCGACGTCGTGGCCGTCGAGTTCGATGACGTGCCAGCCGAATGCCTCGAAGCGTGCGGCAAGAGGTTCGATGCCCATCATCTCGGACGTGGGGCCGCTGCCGATGTATCCGTTGGCGTCGACGACGGCCACGAGGTTGCCGAGTCGGTAGTGGGAGGCGGCCATGGCTGCCTCCCAGACCTGGCCCTCGTGGATCTCACCGTCGCCGGTGAGGACAAACGTCCGATGGTCCGAGCCGCTCAGACGGGCGGCGAGCGCCATGCCCAGTCCGACGGAGAGGTTGTGGCCCAATGATCCCGAACTGAAGTCGACGCCAGGGGCCTTGCGCATGTCGGGGTGGTCGCCGAACCGGCTTCCGATGTAGCCGAAAGTATTCAATTCCTCGCGGGGGAAGTATCCGAGATCGGACAAGATCGGCCACAGGCCGACAGCGGCATGCCCTTTGCCGAGCAGGAATCGGTCTCGGTCGGCCCAGTCCGGATTTTCCGGGTCGAGCCTCAGCGCCTGGTAGTAGAGGACCGAGAGGATCTCCGCGCAGGAAAACACGCTCGAATAGTGGCCTAGTCCGGCTCCGTCGATCATTCGGATCACCTCGATCCGCAGCCAGTCCGCACGGTTGCTCAGCTCTGCGACCGAGGCGCTTCGGCCACGCTCCAGCCGGGTGTTTTCCGGTCTGGACGCCATTCTTGTGCTCATGTGATCCTTCCTCGACTACTTCGTTCGGTTGGAGATACCCACCTGGTATCGGGATGGGATTTGATGTCACGCCACCACTGCTGGGTCGTTCTCGAGTTGATGTCGACAAGTCGTCCAGGCGCCAACACTAACCGGTGTATCAAACATTTGCTACATTTCGACCACTTGGCAATTTGTAGCGTAGAACACTGGGGGACAGGGTGATTCATACCTCCACGGGAAGCGGATCTGACCGAATCGCGGAACGAGTGAGCGCGTGCGCCGGCCTCAGCCACGATCGGGACTGAAGGTCCGCTAGGCGGGATGACTTCTTGCGGAATGCGGTTCGATCGGGTGATCTCGGCTGCACTGCACATAGCAAACGTTTCATTGATGAACCAGAGGGAGATTCCATGAAGTTCGGCGAAGCTGTAGCCCGAATTCTCGAAGCAGAAGGTATCGAGATCGTGTGCGGGTACCCACTGAACTACGTCTTCGAATACGCTGCGGATGCGGATATTCGGCCGGTCATAACGCGAGCTGAACGAACCGGCGGCCATATCGCAGATGCAATTTCACGGGTTACGAGCGGTCGAAAGATCGGCGTCTATGCCACACAGCACGGACCTGGAATCGAGAACGGTCTGGGAGCAGTTGCGCAAGCGTACGGTGAGTCCGTGCCGATTCTTGTTCTCCCGATGGGCTATCGGAGAGACGAAGCCCACCTCGCGCCGAATTTCAACTCCACGATCAGCCTGCGTTCAATTTCGAAGTCGGTCGAACCGATCAACGATCCCAACCAGGTCGTTCCCGTTTTTCGTCGAGCATTCAGTCGATTGAAGAACGGAAGAGGCGGGCCGGTCGTGGTCGAGATTCCCCGCGACCTGTGGTTCGAAGACGTCACCGTGCCCTTCGATTATCAGCCAGTTGTCAGAACCCGATCCGGTCCGGACCCGGTCGCTGTGCGACGCGCGGCAGAACTGCTTGTCGCTGCTGAGCGTCCCGTCATCTATGTCGGTCAGGGTGTGCACTACGCGCAGGCCTGGTCGCAACTGCAGCAGTGTGCAGAAATGCTGGCAATCCCAGTCATCACGACCCAGGAAGGCAAAAGTGCATTCCCGGAGAACCACCCTCTGTCTCTCGGGACGGGCGGACGAGCAATGCCTCGTACTGTCCATCACTTCCTCGAGAAAGCGGATGTGATTCTCGGCGTCGGATGCAGTTTCACGCCAACCGATTTCGGCGTCGCGATTCCGAAGGGTAAGCGGGTGATTCATGCGACGCTGGATCCGGCACACCTCGACAATTCGGTCGTAGCCGAGATCGGGTTGGTCGGCGACGCCGCACTCACACTCGACGCGCTGCTGGCGGCGGTGGCAGAACTGACCGACAGCACCGTTCGAGATGCCGACGCCGTTGTGAGCGAGATTCGTGAGGTGTACGACGCGTGGCTGGCGGAATGGATGCCGCTTCTCACCTCCGACGAGAATCCTGTTTCCGCATATCGAGTGATCTGGGAACTCATCCAGGCGACCGATCCCGCAGACACCGTCATCACGCACGACGCGGGCTCGCCACGGGATCAGCTGTCACCGTTCTGGAAGTCTGTCGCGCCCCTGTCCTACCTCGGGTGGGGAAAGACCACTCAACTCGGTTACGGGCTCGGCCTCGCGATGGGCGCGAAACTGGTTCACCCCGAGAAGTTGTGCATCAATGTCTGGGGTGACGCTGCCATCGGATTCACCGGGCTCGAGCTGGAAACCTGCGTGCGAGAGCAGATCCCCATCTTGTCGATCCTCTTGAACAACTCGTACATGGCGATGGAGACCAACGCGATGGGGTTGTCCCAGAAGAAGTTCGGCACGATGAACATCTCTGGTGACTACACCGCGATGGCCCGCTCGCTGGGTGCATACGCCGAGCGCATCGACGATCCGAGTGAGATTGCCGGCGCCCTGAAGCGCGGAATCGCACAGACGGAGGCCGGTCGCCCCGTGCTCCTGGAGTTCATCACCTCGCGAGAGCTGCGCATCTCCACACACGGCGGCGACACGTACATGTCGCCGGTACCCGACAACTTTCGCTGACGACCTCCTGGAAGTTGAACGATTCTCACGTCCCGAGGTTCCGCTGCAATGGAGCCAGAGCTGCCATCTCGACGTGAATGAGCGTCGGACCGTCGTGTCCGAGTGCTTCGGTGAACGCCGATTCGAATTGGCCGACATCGGAAACCCGACGGGCCGGTGCGCCGAATGCCGATGCCAGGGCAGTGAAGTCGGGGGTTGTCAGATCGACGTGATGATGTGAACCGTCGCCGATGGTGCTCTGGATTCCACGCAGCATTCCGTATCCGTGATCGTCGAAAAGGCACACGATCACCTTTGCGGAAGACTGTACGGCGGTGGCTAATTCGGCTACACCCAACATGAATCCGCCGTCGCCCTGCAACAGGACCGTGTGTTGGTCGGCGGCAAGAGCTGCGCCCACCGCCATCGCCATGCCAGGTCCGATGCCGGCTGCCGTCGAACGAACAGAGGTTCCGGCATCCGTGACGGGGACCAGTCGATCGCCCCACACGTAAGCGGGAACTGTAGCGTCGCAGACCAATGCGCCGTCGGTGGGCCTCAGTCTCGTGATGATCTCACTGATCGCAAGGTGATCTGTGCCGGCCTGACGTGCCACCAGTTCGCGTGCTGCCGCCGCAGCGTCGCGGCCGGCCTCGAGGTGGGCCGCTCGGGTTGGGGCATCGACGGTCGACGGCATGGATTTTGTGAGACTGTCGAGTCCGGCCGCTGCGTCGGCAATCACGGAAGCTGCAGCCGGATAGTTCAATCCGATCATCGTCGGATCGATGTCGAGATGAACCACGGTGGGCGGTAGTTTCAGATTCCATTGCGCCGTCGGATACATCTGGAACCGTGTGCCCACTGCGAGCATCACATCGCACGTATCCAAGAACTCACGCATTGGCGGAAGTGTCGCATAGCCGCCGAGACTGCGAGGATCCAATTCCGAGATGGCGCCGCGACCCTCGCGGCTGGTGATCACCGGTGCATCCCAGCGCTCCGCGAAGAGCTTCAACGCAGCGACGGCGTCGGAGCGGACCACGCCGCCTCCCGCCCAGATGATCGGCGCGTGTGCCTGGGACAGCAACGCCACGGCTTCGTCGATGCTGACTGTATCGGGGGCCTTGCGAACTAGTGGACGGATATCTGTGTCAAGGCAGTCGAGCGCGTGCGGGTCGCCGATGACCGCGTCCTGAAGGTCCAACGGAATCTCGACACACGTCGGCCGTGGACGGCCCGAACGAGCGGCGCGGCCGAGTCTCAGGACAGTCGTCGCGATGTCATCCACTGATTCGACCGTCACCGTCTCCTTGGATGCGGTGCGCAACATCTCGCTCTGATGCTCGGCCTCGTGAACATAGCCGCGCCCGCGGCCGAGATGGCCGGTTTCAACCTGGCTGGTGATCAGAAGGACGGGTGAAGACGCATGATGAGCCTCGTACAATCCGCCCATCGTATTGGCGGTGCCCGGACCCCCGCTGACTATCGCCACGCCTAGTCCGCCAATGACCCGGGCGTAGGCGTCGGCGCTGTGAAGGACGCCTTGTTCGTGCCGGCAACCGACAACCCTGATGGTCCCGAGGTCTTCGATCGATCGAAGAATCGTCATGTTGTGTGCGCTGGGAATGGTGAAGACGGTGGTGACGTCCATTGCTTGGAGCGCCAACGCGACACTCATTCCGCCGGTGATCTCATCTGTCGTCTCGAACATCTTCATCGACAATCTCTTTCCCTGGGTGTATCTGCTGCGGATCTCGAGTAACCCACTGGCCGGGAGAATGCGTTCCGCATCGGGGCGCATCACTTGTAGCGTCCCGTCCATGAACTCGGCTGCCCCTGTGGCGGTCAGTGTGTTTCACACGAAAGGAATAAGGACTATGAGTAAACCGTCCCCGGGACATTCGCGAGAAGCTGCAACAGTCGACGTGGTGCTGGTCGGCGCCGGAGTTTCCGGTATGTACGCGATGCACAAGTTACGCCAAAGTGGCTTGACAGTCCAGGGTTTCGAAGCTGGATCCGATGTCGGCGGGACCTGGTACTTCAATCGCTACCCGGGTGCACGCTGCGATGTGGAGAGCGTCGACTACTCATTCTCGTTCTCCGAAGAGGTTCAGCAGGAATGGGATTGGAGCGAGAAGTACGCTACCCAGCCTGAGATTCTCTCGTACATCAACTTCGTCGCGGAGCGTTTCGATCTGCGCAGTGACTTCGCCTTCGACACCCGAGTTCTCAGCGCTGAATTCGACGAGGAGGCTTCACTGTGGCGTGTGACCACGGATCAAGGACACGACATCACTTCGAGGTTCTGCATCTTTGCCACGGGTTGCCTTTCGGCCGCGAATGTTCCGAACATCGAGGGGCGAGACACCTTTGCGGGCAACACTTATCACACTGGGCATTGGCCCCACGAGGGTGTGGACTTCACCGGACGACGAGTCGGGGTCATCGGAACAGGCTCGTCCGGAATTCAATCGATCCCGCTTCTGGCTGAGCAAGCTGATCAACTTTGTGTTTTTCAGCGCAGCGCGAACTACAGCGTGCCGGCTGGGAACGCGGTACTCGACGAAGCAACCCGTCGGGAGCAGAAAGCCAATTACGCAGAGCGCCGACGGTTGTCGAGGCTCAGCGGCGGCGGGTCACCGTTCACGGCGGATCCCCGTAGTGCATTGGAAGTATCGGATGAAGAACGCATCGAGGCCTACAACAAGCGTTGGACGCTCGGCGGTGTGCTGTTCGGCAAGACGTTCGCCGACCAAACCAGCAACATCGAAGCCAATGACACTGCTCGACGGTTTGCCGAGGACAAGATCCGCTCGGTGATCGACGATCCCGCGGTCGCGGAAGTGCTGATTCCCAAGGATCATCCGATCGGGACAAAGCGAATCGTCACCGACACCAACTATTACGAGACGTATAACCGGGACAACGTCACCCTGGTGGATCTCAAGTCCGATCCGATCGAGGCGATCGACGAGGCTGGGATCAAGACTATGTCCGAGCATTACGAACTCGACGACATAGTCTTTGCTACGGGCTTCGACGCCATGACGGGCGCATTGGAACGAATCTCCGTGACCGGCAGGGGTGGGGTAACCCTCAAGCAGGCTTGGGAAGCGGGTCCGAGAACGTATCTGGGACTGGGTGTTCCGGGATTTCCGAACCTGTTCATCATGACCGGGCCGGGTAGCCCCGGTGTGCTCGCGAACGTGATTTTGGCCGGTGAGCAGCATGCGGACTGGATCTCCGATTTCATCACCTACCTCGATGATCATGGCCTGCGCACAGTCGAAGCCACGACCTCCGCCACCGATGCGTGGGTGGAGGAGTGCTCCGAACGGGCCTCTCGTACCCTCTTCCCTTCGGCCAACTCGTGGTATCTGGGCGCGAACATTCCGGGTAAGCCGCGGGTGTTCATGCCGTTCATCGGCGGGTTCGGCACCTACCGGCAAATTTGTGAAGACGTCAGTGCTTCCGGGTACAAGGGGTTTGAAATGGTCGCAGCAGACGACTGATCTACCGCCTGCTTCTCGATAAATGGCTGTACCCCGTCACCCAAGGTGGCGGGGTACAGCCATTTTGTTTCGAATCTGTGAGGGTGGAGTAGGCAACGACAAACGAATTGGCGCCCCCGGTGAGGGCGCCAATTCATTTGAGCAGGTTGTGTGTGGAAGGTACCGTCGACCGCTAGTGTGCGAGTTGTGCTGCCGAGACCGAGTTTTCGGTCTGGTTCGAGCTGACACCACCGGTCGCCGGTGTGCGTCCGTGGCGCATGATAAGCGCGACGCCGATACCCACGACGAGCACGACCGCGCAGATGAGATATCCGTATTCGAAGCCTTGCACGGAGGAAATCGGCTGCTGCGTAGTCGGATTGAGCATGAGGACGTAGTTTGCGGCCAAGGCTCCCAAGAAGGCACTCGAGAGTGCTCCGGAGACCTGCTCCGACGTGAACTTCATCGAACCGGTGACAGCTTGGGTGTTGGCAGGAACCGCTTCGATCAGGAGATTGGTGGAGGCGACGAAGTACAGTCCCATTCCGGTGCCGGCCACCATGGCGACCAGGATCGTCATGGAGGGGGTATCCACTGCGCCGACTCCGATAAGGACGGCAGTGAGCAGGCACATGGTGAGCGCGAAGATCATCACGAAACGCGGTGAGTACCTACGGGCCAACCAGCCGCCGAGGATGCCGCAGATCGCTGCGGCCAGTCCGGACGGCAAGCCGTAGTGCATAGCGTATCCGGTGGCAGTAAATCCCAGACCCGACTCGTCGTTGCCGGGAATGGCGGGGGTACGGAGCATCTGGGGCATCAGCGCGCCGTTTGCGCCGTTGTACACGCCGTAGCAGGCGGCAATCAGCAGTGTCATCCAGACCCCGGGCCGTGAGAGGAGCCCCATCGAGATCAGGGGCTGGTCGATGCGGCGTTCGGCGACGATGAACGCGATGATCATCGCTACACCGACGGTGAAGGCGACCGCCCGGTAGTCAGGTCGGATTGCTCCGAAGATCAGTGAACTGGCACCGAGTCCGAGCAACGCTGCGCCGAGGTAGTCGATGGTGTGATTGATGCGGACCTTCGACTCGGGAACGAACACCGCAGTGGCGAGGATGACTACTGCGGAGTAGACGAAGAGAAACCAGAAGGCTGATCGGAAGCCGTGATTGTCGATGAGCCAGCCACCGATCAGTGGTCCGCCGAGGGACGATGCGCCGATTCCTACACCAATTCCGCCTACGCCCAAAGGGACCCAGCGAGCGGGGATCAAGTCGCGGATCAATCCGTAGCAGATAACCGCCGATGCCAGACCGACTGCCTGCAGGCCACGCCCGACGAGGAAGAAGTTGAAGTTGGTGACAGTTGCGCAGATTGCGGTGCCGAGGAGGAAGAACGCGCTCGCCCACATCAGCATCTTCTTCTTACCGTGGACATCGGCAAGTTTTCCGAGGATCGGAACAACCACACCACCGACGAGCAAGGGAACGGTCATGACCAGTCCCACTTGATTGGTCTTGAACGCGATGGCCATGTCAGTGAGCCCGGGACTGATGAGAGTGAATTCGAAGGCGACGATTTCGGTCATCAATGCGATGAGCGCGATGATGAGAATCGACTGTTTTTTGGAGCGCGATTCGGTATCGGAGTCAAAGCCCGAAGGTGTAGCTGCTGGCACGGCGTTTGCCATGGCATCTCCAAGGTTGGTAGGTGACGTGATGTCAGTCACTTTCCGTGTAGCAAGCGATCTTCGTCTAGGAGTTCTCCCAGTCATCGGGAGGAATCGCACTTCGACGAATCCGGCGCCCATGGCCTTCCTGTGGGTGCGGCCGTGGGCGATCTGTCAATCAAACCATTCGGTCCGGTTGATGTTTGAAGTGCGCTGGGAGAGAAGGTGTTCGGGACCTGTGTTGTCAGTGTCGCCCACGTGCGGGCGGTGACGACTCCGGTGCGGTCGGTTGTGAGACGAGCCTGCCGATTAGGAGGGCCAGTCGTTCGTCGATGTCGCTCTTGTCCTCTGGCTCGTTTCCGAAGGCGTCGACAAGTTGGTCGCCGAAGACGGTCCATCCGTAGGTGAGGGCAAAAGCCCCGATCAGGTCGATGTGGCAATCGGCTCCGAGTCGGCGCTTGAGTTCTTCGATCGCCGGGAACTGGACCGGGAACTTGTCGCGGTCTTCGTCCGAAAGCAATAACCATGCCATCGTTCGAACGGACAGGCCGTTGGCGATGGTGGCACGAAAGATCTCCGACATCGCCTCGCTGGGATCGGCTGTCGATTCGACGATCTGAAGCCCGGATTGACTGCGGGATTCCAGTACTGCGCGCAACAAGTCGTCCTTGTTGCCGATGTGGCGGTGGATGAGTCCCAGGTTGACCCGCGCCTCGGCCGCGATGTCGCGAAGCGACGCTCTGGTTCCTACTTTTGCGAAATGGCGGCCCGCGACCTCGATTACGGCAGCTCTGACCTCTTCTGCGCCGGTCGGTTTCGGGATGGATTCAGGTGCCATTGGTCCACTCTATCGTGGGCGAGAAATGTTGGGTGGCAACAAACTTGCTCTTGACATGACCGGCGGAATGCCTAATCTGTAGACATGCGTCTACAGTCACTGGTAAACCCAGCCATCCGCCCGCTCACTTCTGTCATCGGTGCCGAAATTACCGGGATCGATCTTGCCCGCACTTCGACCTCGGATATCGAATTCGTGTCGAAGGCGCTGCTCGAACACAAGGTGCTGTTCTTCCGCGATCAAGAACTCGACGATCGTGCACACGCGGACTTCGCTGCACACTTCGGCGTTCCTCAGCTCTTCGCCTTCTTGCCGCCGGTAGCCGAGGACGTACCCGAAGTACACGCACTTTCCAGCGGCGGAACCAAACCGAAGCGCTCCAATGCCGATATCTGGCACTCCGATGCGACCTTTCAGTCCACTCCACCGATGGGGTCAATTCTGCGTTCGTTGGTCTCACCCACCGTTGGCGGAGATACCTTGTGGGCCAACATGGAAGCTGCCTACGAAGCGTTGTCGCCTCGCTTGCAGGAGATGCTCGACGGTATGACGGCGACACACGATTTCAAGAATTCGAGTACGCATCGTAACAATCCTCTCGGTGACGTCTACCCGCCCATTTCGCACCCGGTTGTCCGGACGCATCCGGTTACGGGACGAAAGTCGTTGTACGTCAACCGGACGTTTACCACGCGAATCGACGGACTCAGTGAACGTGAGAACGAAATGCTGTTGCCCTTCCTGTGCGATCACGTTCGCGGCCCCGAGTTCCAGTGCCGATTCACCTGGGCGGCAGGTTCCGTCGCTTTCTGGGACAACCGCTGCACCCAGCACTATGCGGTAGCGGACTACACGCAGCCGCGACTGATGCACCGCGTAGTGATCGACGGGGATCGACCGTTCTAGTCCAGCGGGTTCGACCGATCTGTTTGCCGAGATTGCAATAAAACCTCCCGTCTCGTGAGACGGGGAGTAACGGCACGTGGTTCCCCCGGTCCATAGTGGAGCGACATCACAGACGGAGGAGCGAAATGACGGTGAACGAGCAAGGCACGCAGAGTTCAGTTGTGTTCACGCCGGGTCGAATTGGACCGCTGACTCTTCGAAACCGCATCATCAAAGCTGCGACGTTCGAAGGTCGAACGCCCGACGCATTGGTTACCGACGAGTTGATCGCTTTCCATGCCGAGGTGGCAGCAGGTGGCGCTGCAATGACCACTGTCGCCTACTGCGCCGTGCAGCCTGAGGGGCGCACGCAGGGGGGACAGATCTGGATGCGCCCGGATGCCGTTCCGGGTCTCCGCAAGCTCACCGATGCCGTGCACTCACAGGGCGCCGCAGCTCAGGCTCAGATCGGTCATGCGGGAATCGTTGCAAACTCGACGTCCACCGGGTTGCCGGCGCTGGGGCCCACGAACAGATGGGATCCGGCCAAGGCAAAATTCTCCCGTAGTGCAACGGTTGACGACATCGCCCGCATCGCGCGATCGCACGGGACTGCCGCTGAACTTGCACTGGAGTCCGGCTTCGATTCGGTCGAGGTCCACTTGGGGCACAACTATTTTGCGAGTTCGTTCCTCAGTCCCAAGATCAACAAGCGCAAGGATGAATACGGCGGATCCTTCGAAAATCGGTCGAAGGTAGCGCTCAACTCCTTGCGCGCGGTGCGGGACCGAGTAGGGGATCGCATGGCCGTCACCGCGAAGATGAACATGGATGACGGTGTCGCCGGCGGGTTCTGGATCGAAGAGGCCGTGCGCCTGGCGCAGCTTCTCGAGGCGGAGGGGTTGGTCGACGCTCTGCAGATGACGGTGGGAAGTTCGCCTCTCAATCCGATGTACCTCTTCCGCGGCGAGGCGCCGATCCGAGAAATGGCAGCGTTGATGCCCCCGGTTCGTAAGCTCGGGCTCAAGGTGGTCGGTAAGTACATGCTGCACAGCTATCCGTACGAACCGCTGTTCATGCTCGAGCAGGCGCGTCAGATCAGGGCGGCAGTCAAGATTCCGCTCATTTTGCTCGGTGGTGTCACTGACCTGGCGGGAATGAACACCGCGATGGAGTCCGGCTTCGAGTTTGTCGCGATGGGTCGCGCGCTGCTTCGGGAACCCGACCTGGTTCGAAAACTGCAGGCAGACAATGCCACACGTTCACTGTGTATTCACTGCAACAAATGCATGCCGACCAATTTCTTCAATACCCACTGTGTACTGCGCCCGGAGTCGCCGTCGATGCCGACAATGCTTGCGACGCCGACAATGGCTGCAGCAGGCGAAGGAGCGATGGTTCCATGACTGTAAACCGTTTCACAATTCCGATCGTCAACAACGTGGCACAGCCCAAACCGGCTGTGTTCGTCCAAGATCAGGTTCCGAAATTCAATCGAGTAGATCCGGTGCGACCGCCGGAAGACGCACCCAACGTACTTCTCGTCATGATCGACGACGTGGGATTTGGTGCGGCGTCTACCTTCGGTGGACCGTGCCACACGCCTACTGCAGATCGATTGGCCTCGGAGGGCTTGAAGTACAACAAGTTTCACACAACAGCTCTGTGCTCACCGACCCGCGCCGCCACGCTGACCGGTCGCAACCACCACAGTGTCGGCTTCGGCAATATCGCCGAGGTCTCCACGACATCCCCCGGTTATAACGGAATGCGTCCCGCCAGTGCAGCGACCGTCGCACGGGTGTTGCAGGGCAACGGATATGCGACCGGAGCCTTCGGCAAGATGCACCAGACGCCGCCGTGGGAAACAACCGCAGCCGGCCCGTTCGACCACTGGCCACTGCGTGAAGGCTTCGACAAGTTCTACGGATTCCTCGGTGCCGAGGCAGATCAGTTCGCGCCGGTGCTCTACGACGGCTACACCATGATCGCCCCGCCGAAGACCGCGGAGGAGGGCTACCACCTCTCCGAGGACCTCGTGGACCAGTCGATCAAGTGGATCGACGGCGTCAATACGATGGACCCCGACAAGCCGTGGTTCTGCTACGTACCGTTCGGAGCAGTTCATGCGCCCTTGCAGATTCCCGACTCGTACCAGGAAAAATACCGCGGCAAGTTCGATCACGGTTGGGACGAGCAGCGCGAGATCACCCTCGCTCGGCAGAAGGAACTCGGTGTTGTCGGCGAGGACACCGAGTTGGCGCCGTGGGCACCGGGGGTGCCGCATTGGGACACATTGACCGACGTCCAACGCACGGTTTCCGCACGTCTGATGGAAACCTATGCGGCGTTCCTCGAGCACACCGACGATCAGGTCGGACGCCTCGTCGATCACCTCGAGAAGCGTGAATTGCTGGACAACACGCTGGTCATCTACATGATCGGCGACAATGGCGCGTCCGCGGAGGGCGGCCTGGACGGTTCGTTCAACTACATGGCTACGCTCAACGGGTATCCGCAGACACCGGAGGAGATCAACGCGCGCCTCGACGACATCGGAACCGAGGACAGTTACGCGCACTATCCCGTGGGATGGGCGCTCGCGCTGGACACTCCGTACCAGTGGGCCAAGCAGGTTGCGTCTCACTACGGTGGAACGCGCAACGGGCTGGTTATGCATTGGCCCGACGGAATCGGGGCCAGGGGCGAGGTTCGCAATCAGTGGCATCACTGCGTGGACATCACTCCGACGATTCTCGAGGCAGTCGGCATCCCGTCGCCGACGATGGTGGACGGTGTTCCGCAGCAGCCGATCGAGGGCACCGCGATGAACTACACGTTCGACGACGCCGAAGCAGCAGATCAGCATGTGACCCAGTACTTCGAGATTTTCGGCAATCGAGGCCTCTACGATCACGGCTGGACGGCGGTGACAGCGCACCGCCGGCCGTGGGAGTTGGCGCTGCCCGGCCAGGACTACGCCGATGACACGTGGGAGCTGTACGACACCTCGGTCGACTGGTCGCAGGCCCGGAACCTGGCGGACGAGCATCCGGCCAAACTGCGTGAGCTACAAGAGAAATTCCTTCTCGAAGGTGCTCGCTACCAGGTGTTCCCGATCGACGACCGCACCAGAACTCGAAACATCGACCCGGCAACACGCGCTCCGCACGTTTTGCGCGGCCGGACCGGACTGACCCTGTATCCACATATGAACGGGTTGGTCGAGACAGCGGCGCCGCGAGTATTCAGCAGTTCGTACACGATCTCCGCGAAGATCGATGTCGGGGACAAGGTTCTGAACGGCGTCTTGATGAGTTTCGGCGGACGATTCGGCGGGTTGGCGCTGTACGTGCGCGATTCGGTTCCGGTGTTCTGCTACAACAACTCCTATGTTTCGCACACGTACCTCCGTGGTGCAACACAGCTCGAACCTGGGATGCGTGAGGTGACCATCGATTTCGACTACGACGGCGGCGGAATGGGGCTGGGCGGAATGTTCACCCTCCTTGTCGACGGACTACCCGTGAGCAAGGAACGAGTGTCGCAGACGACGCCGGCAATGTTCAGCCTGAACGAGCATCTCGATGTCGGGCTGAGTCGAGGAACGCCGGTAACGCCTGAAATTCCTGTTGGCGGTGACGCTTTCGACGGTGTGCTCGAGCACGTACGAATCGATGTCGAAGCTGCGCGTCCTCCACAGGAGGCGAAGGCGCTCGAGGATATCGTTCGAGCAACTCAGTAACAGAACAATAAAGGAGCGCCCCGCGTGGACAACACGCGGGGCGCTCTGGTGTGTGAGGTCAGAACGGTTTGTCGCCGAGAATGGTGACGCGCTCCATGACCCGAGGGTCGGGGAAGTAGTCACCGCACGCGTAGTGCTGGGTGGCGCGGTTGTCCCAGAACGCCACGGACCCAGGCTTCCAGTGGAACCGGCACTGGTATTCCGGATGTGTGGCCTCGTGCATCAAGATCTTCAGCAGTTCGTCACTCTCGTCCTTGGGAATGCCGACGATGTGTGTGGTGAAAATAGTGTTGACGTAGATCAGCTTCTGCCCGGTCTCCGGATGAATCCGACACACCGGGTGTTCCTGGGGTGGATACTCCAAGGCCTTCTGTGCCTTGACATCTGGAGGAAGTCGACGTCCGAATGTCTGCATGAAGTCGTGCACCGCGACCTTGCCGTCGATGCGTGCCTTGACCTCGTCGGAGAGTCCGTCGTAGGCGACGGCCATATCGGACCAGAGTGTGTCGCCGCCGGTCGTGGGAACGCTGACGGCCTTCAGGATCGAGCCCATCGGCGGCGTCTGCTCGAAGGAAGCGTCACTGTGCCAGACGTTTTCGACCGGAATATCGGCGGGCCCGCGCGCGAGACGCACAACTTCCGGAATATCTGCCTTCGGGATGAAGGGGTGTATCTCGGGCGTGCCCCATAGTTCGGCCATATCACGATGCGCGTGAGAGTCGAGGCTCTGGTCGCGAAAAAAGATCACTTTCCATTCGAGCAGGCAGCGATGCAATTCGGCATGGAGTTCTGGGCTGATCGGCTTCGACAAATCCACGCCACTGATTTCGGCACCGATAGTTCGTGAGTACGGGGTGATGTCGAACATCGTGTACGGCTTCTGCGCCGAGTCGTCGGCGGTCCGATACAGCGGACGAACATACACGGCGGACATGGGGTTTCGGGTTCCTTGTGGGACCGGAACAACAGCGCGGTCTTCGATCTCTGCAGTCATCGTGCCTCCTGGTTGGTTGTGAATGGAGAAGATGGTCGTGGAGTGTTCACTCGGCTGCCAGAGCCATCGCCCGGAGTCGTGCCACGGCGTCAGTGCCGATATTTCGCAGGGGAGTTCCGGGCAGGTACTGCACAGCAATCAAAGTTCCGGTGTAACCGAAGGTTCCGTCTGTGATGTGTCTGTCCCAGGAGACTGGCGAACGTCGGTCGATACCGATGTCGATTCCCTGGAAGAGTGCCTGACCGGCCATCGACGAGACGGAGGTGAGCTCACCGGCACACTCGCCGGCGACGTCGAGGCGCACCGTAAGTGTGGAGGCGTCGTGCGCCTGCGCATCGAGCGTCAGCTCCTGCCTACCGGGATTCAAAGGCTCGGAACTGATTGTGTCGACGGTTCCGTAAGCGTTGTGCAGGTAAGTGACTCGGTCGTTGTCGATGTAGAGCGAGTATCCGCTGCTCTGTCCGCCGTGGGCTACCAGGGTTCCGCGGTCGCCGGGCTGAAAGTCGACGTCGACGACGATTTGATAGGAACGGAGAGCGACCAACTGGGCAGACCGATACCGCTCCAGGGTAGGAGTTCCGGGCAGTATCCGTACGGGGAGGGACAGGCGCTCTTCTCGCTGCGGACGCAATGCCCGCTTCAGCCCGGAACCTTCATCGAGTGGAAACACTTGATTCTCCCAGGCAGCTTGCTCCCACCGTTTCGATAGTTCAGCCACCTTGTCGGGGTGCTCGGCAGCGAGGTTGCGACATTCAGTCGGATCTTCGTCGAGGTGATAGAGCTCGTACTCTGCGTCGTCGAACGGAGTGAGCGGAACATGACGGCTGACGATCTCCCAGCCGTCCTCGTAATAGCCGCGATGACCGAACATTTCGTAGATTTGTCCACCGCGTTCGTGTGGTGCTTCAGCGTCGAGCATAGTTTCTGCGAAGCTGGAGCCGTCTTCAGGTTTGAGCGGAACTCCCTGTCGGTGAGTCGGATTCGCAATCCCGATCAGCTCGAGCAATGTGGGAAAGAGATCGGTGACGTGGACGTACTGCCGCCGGATCCCGCCGCCGAACTCACGAAGCCTGGCCGGCCACGACATCACTGCGGGCACAGAATGCCCTCCGGCGTGTGTGTTGACCTTGTACAGGCGGAACGGGGTATTGGATGCCATTGCCCACCCGCGCGGATAGTGCGGCATCGAGCGGGGTCCGCCTACCAGGTCGATAGTCTCGAGATCGCGAGCGAAGCCGTCGGTTCGGACTCCCTTGTCGTGGAATCGACGCAGCGCATCGAAGTACTGCATCGTCCCGTCGGCCTCGCCCTCGCGGGACGCTCCGTTGTCGGACGTGAACAACACAATGGTGTTGTCCCATTCTCCCAAGTCCTCCAAAGTTTTCCGAATGCGGCCGAGGCTCTGGTCGACGCTGTCGACCATCGCCGCGTAGACCTCCATGTACCGGGCGAAAACCATCTGCTCGTCCGCCGTGAGACTGTCCCAGGTGACAACATCGTCGCCGTCCTCGGTATTGCGCGGTGCAAGTCGGGTTCCGTCACGGATGACACCGAGGCGCCGCTGCTTCGCGAAACGCGATTCCCGCAGCGCATCCCAGCCCTGCGAATAGGTGCCGCGATACTTCTCGATATCCACAGGCTTGGCGTGCAACGGTGCATGAACTGCTCCGTGTGCGACGTAGAGAAACGCGGGCTTGGTGGGATCGGACGCTTTGACAGACTTCAGCATTCGGATTGCCTCGTCCGTGATGTCTTCGGTGAAGTAGTAACCGGGCGGGTACTCATCGGGGCTGACCTGCTCGTTTCCGCGCAAGATCGCCGGCGGATTGTGTAGGTCGGTCATGCCGCCGAGAAATCCGTAGAAGCGCTCGAAACCTCTTTGTAGCGGCCATGACTGCATCGATGCGCCGTCGTGATCGTCATTGTCCTTGCAGAGGTGCCACTTTCCCACCGCCATCGTTGCGTAGCCGGCGTCGCGGAGTGTCTCGGCAAGGGTGGGGACATCGTCGCCGAGTTCCATCGCGAGCGAAGGGAATCCAGGATCTGCGTGTGCGACGTAGCCAACTCCGGCAGCGTGAGCGTTACGGCCGGTCAGCAGTGCAGCACGAGTAGGCGAGCACATCGGAGTGACATGGAAATTGCTGTACCGCAGCCCTTCTTGCGCCAGTAGGTCGATGTTCGGTGTATCGATTTCGGATCCGAAACAGCCCACGTCGGAGAATCCGAGATCATCACACATCACTACGACGACGTTGGGTGCGCCGGCGGGGGGAGTGGCACGCTCCGGCCACCACGACTCGGATTCGGCCAGTGTGCGTCCGATACGGCCCCGGAAGTCTTGGTAGGCGCGACGTTCCGGCGCGATATCGGCGGGGATCCCTCGTTCATCTGAGTTGGACATGGTGGTGACGTTACGAGTGCGATGCAGACCGTGCCGAGGGGGAATCCCGCTCCCCGGGAGATGCCCTGATGATCGAGACGCGGAATCAATAGTGTCCCGAAGGACGAGACGGAGCAAAGGACAATGTATGTCACGAATGACTGACAAGGTCGTACTGATCACGGGTGCCGGCGCCGGAATGGGGCGAAGTCACGCAGTGCGACTGGCCGAAGAAGGCGCCGATATCATCGCTGTCGATCTGCCCGGTGTGGTTGGCGAACAAGGGTTGGCTGAGACGTCCAGATTGGTGCAGGCACTCGGCCGCCGCATTGTCACCGCAACCGCTGATGTGCGCGATCACGGCGCGCTCGATGATGCTGTGGCTACGGGTGTAGCACTGCTGGGTTCAGTGGATGTGATTGTTGCCAACGCGGGCATCTGCGAGACACCCGGGCCTTCCTGGACCATAGATGAAGAGGTCTGGAACCGGGCGATCGACATCAATCTGACGGGAGCCTGGAATACGGTGAAAGCCGGAGTGTCCGCGCTGAGTCCGGCGGGAGGCTCGGTGATCATCATCAGTTCCACCGCCGGTATCTCCGGCGCAACCGGTCGGTCTCAATACGCCGCATCCAAGCATGCCGTTGTCGGTCTTGCCCGCACATTAGCCAATGAACTCGGGCGACAATCCATCCGCGTCAATACCGTTCATCCCGGAGCCGTCGGAACTGACATGGTGCTCAACCCGGAAACCTTTGCCAGACTTCGACCAGACCTCGTAGCGCCCACAGCGGCTGATGCGGCCGAAGTGCTCCGAGCGAATACGTTGTTGCCCGTGCCTTGGGTCGAATCCGTCGATGTGAGCAACGCAGTACTGTTCCTCGCCTCGGACGAATCCCGTTACGTCACAGGCCTGCAGATGGTTGTCGACGCCGGCCAGACCCAGAAGGTGGCGTGATGAGCGGGCGGTTGGCGGGCAAAGTTGCACTGATCAGCGGTGGTGCGAGGGGAATCGGCCGCGCCCAAGCGGTTCGATTCGCCGAGGAAGGTGCCGACATCATCGTCGTGGATATCTGTGAGGCGGTGGAACATTCGACGACACCCGGTTCCAGTAGTGCAGACCTGGCCGAGACCGTGAGTTTGGTAGAAGGTCTGGGGCGCAAGATCGCTGCTTTCGAGGCGGACGTTCGCGATCAGAAGGCGCTGGACGCTGCAGTTGCCGAAGGTGTTGCTGCGCTTGGTCGGTTGGACATCATCTGCGGTACGGCCGGCGTCAGCTCCGCGGGAAAGGCTCTCGAACTGTCCGCAGAGCGTTGGCAGACCATGCTCGACGTCAACCTGACCGGCGTGTGGCGCACGTGCAAGGCTGGTATTCCACACGTGATCGACGGCGGCGCCGGTGGGTCCATCGTCTTGATCAGCTCGATCGCCGGATTGCGCGGTTTGGTGAGCGTCGGCCACTACACGGCCGCAAAACACGGCGTGGTCGGATTGATGCGGTCTCTCTCGCAAGAACTTGCGCCGCACAGTATTCGGGTTAATACGGTTCACCCCGCCAACACACGTACGACGATGCTTCAGAACCCCGGAACCATGAAGACCGTGCGACCTGATCTGGCGAACCCCACGCAGGAAGACTTCGAGGCGGGTCTACAGTCCATGCACATGTTGCCGGTCGCGATGCTCGATCCGCGAGACATCGCGAATGCCAGCTTGTTCCTGGCTTCGGACGAGGCGCGATACATCACCGGCGTAACTCTGCCCGTTGACGCCGGCCACTGCCAGAAATAGGAGAGCTGTGAAACTCGAAGAATTGCGCGGCGGAACAGCCGTCATCACCGGCGCCGGAAGCGGAATCGGTGAAGCGCTGGCACACGAAGCAGCGTCACTCGGAATGAATCTGGTACTTGCAGATATCTCGGCTGAGCGGCTGGATGCGGTAGCAGTGAACCTGCGTGCGGACGGCCATCGCGTGCTCGCCGTACCGACTGATGTCCGAGTGGCAGCCCAGGTGGATGCGCTCGCCGATGCGGCGTATGCCGAATTCGGTTCTGTTGCACTGCTAGCCAACAATGCCGGTCTTGAATCGGTCGGATACACCTGGGACATTCCGGCAGACGAATGGCAACGTGTCATCGACGTCAATCTCACTGGGGTCTTTCACGGTATTCGTTCGTTCATTCCTCGAATGGGCGCGGATCCGCAGCGCTCGCATCTAGTCAACACTGTGTCGGTGGGCGGTGTCTCGATCACTCCACGGATGACGGCGTACGCGGCGTCGAAGCATGGAGTGCAGGCGCTCAGTGAGTGCGTGTATCTGGAATGCGCCGAGAAGTTTCCGCAGATACAGGTGTCGGTATTCAGTCCGGCGCAGGTGGCCACCAGAATCTTCGACGATATCGAAGTACGCCACGACTCCGATCAGGACACCGAATTCTGGCGAGAGAACATTCGCGGCGGCATGACACCGCAGACCGCTGCGAAGCTGTACTTCGACGGTCTCTCACGAGACGAGTTCTGGATACTCACTCATCCCGAGGCCTTCGAACGACTGGCCGGCAAACGGGCGAAGGTCCTCGCCGGAAAGCTGCGTCCCGACGCGGTATTCGACGGACGGAACTGAAGGGGTGGAGTGGCTCCTCTACATGCGGGAGTAGTGGAAGCGTCGTACCCACCAGGTACTGACCGCCGCTGAAGCTGCGGTCAGTACAGCGACCTGCATGGACGTCGTCACGGCGAGAATGACCACGAACAGAATCAAGCCGAGGATCACGGCTTCGATCTTGTACAGCGGCCACGGTGTGCCGGCGATGTCGACGTAGTTGTCGGTGGTCCGGCGTGATCCGCGGGTGGAGATTTCTGCGGTTGTCATGCCGTCACCTGCCTTTGCTATGCCCTGTTGTGGACTTTCAGGGTATCCAGATACTTGGTTTCGGGCAAGCGAACTTTATTGATAGGTCGCTCACTTTCTCGATCCGCCGGCAGATCTGTACTTTCGGTGGCAATGGGATGGGAGTGGGTGTTCACTGGACCCATGCCAATTACAGGTGAATATGAACCCAGTCCCGCAACGTGGGCTGCCGACCAGGTTGAACTCATCGAGAAGTCCGGCGGCACCGAGGGCAATGAACTGAACGGCATGGCCGTTGTCATTCTCACGACCGTGGGGGCAAAGTCCGGAAAGGTACGCAAGACGCCGTTGATGCGCGTCGAGCACGACGGAAAGTATGCCGTCGTCGCGTCTCTGGGCGGTGCACCCAAGAATCCGGTCTGGTACTACAACGTCAAAGCGAATCCGAATGTCACTCTGCGTGACGCGACGCAGGTATCGGACATGGTTGCGCGTGAAGTAACCGGTGATGAGAAGGCGATCTGGTGGGAACGCGCGGTTGCGGCGTTCCCCGACTACGCGGAGTATCAGAAGAAGACCGATCGAGAGATTCCGGTATTCGTGCTCGAACCCAAGTAGCTCTACGGAGGCCGCATGAGTCCGAAAACCGTTGCAGATCAATTGGTTCAACAGTTGCTTGATGCCAGAGTGAGTCGGATCTACGGCATCGTCGGAGACAGTCTCAACCCCATCGTGGACGCAGTGCGGCGCACCGGCGGATCCACGAAGGGGGGTATCGACTGGATTCATGTCCGGCATGAGGAAGCAGCAGCCTTTGCTGCCGCAGCGGATGCGCAGATCACGGGACGGTTGGCGGTCTGTGCCGGCTCGTGCGGCCCCGGAAACCTGCATCTGATCAACGGGCTTTACGACGCACATCGCTCGGGCGCGCCGGTCCTTGCGATTGCGTCGCACATTCCGAGTGCTCAGATCGGGATGGGTTACTTTCAGGAAACCCATCCCGAGCGCATCTTGATCGAATGTTCGAGCTATACCGAACTGATCAGCACGGCAGTGCAGTCGCCGCGCGTCGTACAGTCTGCAATTCAACATTCGGTGTCCCGCAGCGGTGTCTCGGTGATCGTCCTCCCTGGTGACATCGCGGATTGTCCCGCGGAAGGAACGCCGCCGGCTCTGGTGGCAACGCGTCGGCCGGCGCTTGTCCCGGATACCGAAGATGTCACGGCGTTGGCTGAGGTGATCAACGCGTCGAAAAAGGTGGCGATCTTCGCCGGCATCGGGGTGCGAGGTGCCCGCGACGAAGTCCTCGAATTGGCTGAAACTGTTGGCGCGCCCATCGGCCACACTTTGCGGGGCAAAGAGTGGATTCAGTACGACAACCCGTACGACGTCGGGATGACGGGTCTTCTGGGTTACGGTGCTGCACACGACGGTATGCACGGGGCTGATCTGTTGCTCCTGATCGGAACGGATTTTCCGTACGATCAGTTTCTGCCACACACTGTGCGGACCGCTCAGATCGATTCTGCAGCAGAGAAATTGGGCCGTCGAACCAGCTTGGATCTTGCGGTGCACGGAGATGTTGCAGCCACACTCGCGGCGGTGATTCCCCAATTGGACCGCAAGGAAGACCGGGTTTTCCTCGAAGACATGCTCGCTACGCACAACACACTCATGACCAAAGTTGTCGGGGCATATACCGATCCGGTAAAGCAGCGAACGCCGATTCACCCCGAATATGCTGCATCGATCCTCGACGACCTTGCCGCGGACGACGCCATCTTCACCGCTGACACCGGCATGTGCAATGTGTGGACGGCACGCTATCTCAATCCCAACGGTTCCCGGCGATTTCTTTCGTCGGCCTTGCACGGTTCCATGGCCAATGCATTGCCACACGCTATGGGCGCGCAATGGGCAAGCCCAGGCCGGCAGGTCATTTCGGTCTCCGGCGACGGGGGACTGTCGATGTTGCTCGGCGAACTGGTGACGGTTGCGATGTACCGACTGCCGGTCAAGATCGTTGTGTTCAACAATTCGACCTTGGGAATGGTCAAACTCGAGATGTTGGTGGATGGTCTACCCGATTTCGGCGTCGACGTTCCACGAGTCGACTACGCAGCGGTTGCTGCGGCCTTGGGGATCTTCTCGCGTCGTATCGAAAACCCCGCTGATATCGAATCCGGTATTCGCGCTGCGCTCGGTCACGACGGTCCGGCATTGGTCGATCTTGTGACGGATCCGCTGGCATTGTCGTTGCCGCCCACCATCACCGGAGGCCAGGTCAAGGGGTTCGCGCTTGCTATGTCGAAGATGGTGATGAACGGCGGTGTGGGGGAGGCCGTGCAGATGGCGAAGTCCAATCTGCGGAACGTGCCGCGTCCGTCGCAATTCAACCCGCGGGGCTGAGAAGGCGCCAATCTCAGCTTTTCAGTTTCAGTACCTTGCGGGCGTTTTCGTGGAGGAACTTGGGCCACACGTCGGCGTTGAACGGAACCTGCGGCATGTCGTCGAAGATTCGGTCCAGCGTCAATCCAGCCGGAAAGTATCCAGCGTAGATGATTTTGTCGGCCCCGCGAGTGTTGGCATAGTCGACGATTGCCTTGGGGTAGTGCTTGGGCGCGAATGCCGAGGTGGAGTAATAGAGATTGGGCCATTTGAGCATCAGCTTGACGGCCAGCGCCTCCCAGGGTTCGCAGCCGTGCCGGGTGACAAAAACCAGGTCCGGAAAATCGAACATCACATCGTCGATCAATTCGACGTGCTGGACTGCGGATTTGAGCCTGGGCCCGGCGATGCCGGCGCACGCGAAGATCGGGATATCCAGTTCGACGCACTTGGCGTAGATCGGGTACATCTGCGGCGCGTTGAGAGCCACCTGCGGGAACGTTCCAGCCGCAAAGGAACTCACCGAGACGATGCCGAATTCTTCGTACTCGCGGGTCATTCGGTTGAGTGTGCCCATGATGTCGTTGGGGTCGACCGCGGAACCCTGCGGAACGAACCGGTCCGGGAAGAGTGTGACCGCGCGCTTTCCCGACTCCTTTGCCATGCTGACCATGCCGATCTCGATGCCGTGCTTGTCCATCTCCTTCAGGGTCACGGAGACGGGATCGTCGGTGGATAGGTTGTCGGGCACGCCCTTGAACATGTACTGCGCCGGCATGCTGAATTCGTTGAGGCTCTGCTGATCCTTGGTCTGCCGCGTGATGAACGCGTACTCGTCGTAGCCTGACTCGCGAAACCCGATGTGTGTGTCGATGATCGGGATGCCGTCGTAGGAGGTCATGCGATGGGTTCCTCTGAGTTCGTCGAAGACACGGCTGATTTCTGCCATCGATGACGAGGCAAATGTCGAGCGCTGAACTTCGTTCTATTTCCTGCTTTTCACGAGACTAGACGAGGGCTCATTCGGTGTCTTCGAATCGATGTAATCCTCTGCCGCCGAAAAGAAATGGCCTCTCGGGTTGGTTCAGCGTCCGGTCCAGGACTCTGCAAGGCGAGCAACCAGGGCGCCGTGTTCTTGCGCCCGCTCGGGCTGAAAGCGTGTGGAAGGCGCGCAGATAACCAAGGCCGCGACCGGTACGTCGTCGCCTCGAAGTAGTGCGGCACCGACTGCTCGGGTGCCGTCGTATCCTTCGCCGTCATTCTGTGCCCAGCCGCGCCGGCGGATCTTAGCGAGCGAGGCGTCCGTCAGATCGGAGTCGACCATCCGCCACGGACCGAGTTCGTCGGCCGGCAAGTGGGCGGCGATAGCGCGCAGTGCGGAGCTGGTTCGAGCCAGCATCTCCGTTCCGACTGTCACGGAAACCCGCAGGGTTTGGCGGCTTTCGGCGGCATCCACGATCATCAGTCGATTGCCTTCGGGAACCACGAGCATTGCTGTTTCCCCGGACTGATCCCGAGCAGCTTCTACAAGGTGTCGAACGTCGGTCGCAAGAGTCGTGGTCGCGGACGCGCGGATCGTGGCCAGTATTGTCGGCGAAACAGTCCATCGTCCGTCCTCGGTGCGTTCGAGCCAGCCTGCTGAGTGCAGGGTGACCGCCAGGCGATGTACGGCGCTCTTGTCGATGTCGATGGTGCGAGCGAGGTCGCTGACCCCGACTGGCTGCATCTGAGAAATTGCTTCGAATACTCGGCACGCGTTACGGACCGACTGAATTTCCTTGACGGAGGACATATTTCCACCCTAAGCTAATTTTGTAACACAATCATGTTACAGAGTAACACGACAGTTCGTTTGCGATGACGAGGAGTGTTGATGGGTACCGACAAGCTGGGAACAAGCCTTCCGTGGGTTGATGCAATTGCGGATTCCTTCCCGAGGTATTCATTCGCTTCATTCCATGTGGATCAACTTCCTGCATTGAATGCACTGAACGGCGCCCTGGTTGTCGATGATCTGAAAGGTGTGCCGCCGTTAGGTTTTCGGATTGACGGAACCACTTATACCTGGACGGCCACGGCGCGCGGCATCGAGGTTGTCGTCGGAGATGAGAGGGCCGAGACACTCGTCGAACTCGACGAAGCGACGTTCTCGTCGTACCTGAACGAGCTGTTGACTGCCAGCGGATCATTTCGTACCGAGCGCGCCACGATGCTTCGGGGCACGGTGGACACGTGGCGGCGATGGGAGCCGGCAACACGAGCATTGGTCTCCGGTCGGCCGATTTACACCGATGCAGTGTGGGACACGCTGATCGGCCTGGACGGCGAACCACTCGACTTGCTTCGTAGATTCCCGGCCGACGGTGATCGTGACGAGATGCGACACTTCCTCGCGACAGCCGGATATCTCCATATCAAGGGGGTGTACTCGCCCGAAGAGATTGCGACGTTCCGCGACGAGGTCGAATACGCTCGATCCCAGACGGCGCCGGGTGATCCGTTCTCGTGGTGGTCGCTCAACGCCGATAGTGATGAGGTGGTCACCCGAATCAACTATCTCGGCCGCTATTCAAAGGTATTGCAGGAGCTGTGCTTCGAGCCTCGATTGACTGATTTCGCTCGCCTGGCCAACCCGAACTTTCGCGTGTGTGACGACCGTCTGGACGGACCGATGGTCTTCATCAAGTCCTCCAACATCGTCAAGGGTGACGGAGACCTCGGCTGGCATGTCGACGACGGCATCGGTGGTCATCCAGTCCTGTGCCCACTCATTCAGGGCGGAATCCAGCTCGACTACGCAAATCCCGCCAACGGTCAGCTCATGGTTCTGGCAGGTTCACACCGGTACGCCAATCACCGGCATCAGTGGGGTGAAGAGGGCAATTTGCCGGTGGCGAAACTCGAAACCGAGCCCGGCGACCTCACCCTCCACTTCGGCGATGTCATGCACAGCACGCCGCCGCCCACCGGCCAAGCTGCAGGCCGACGCGCTCTCTACTACAAGTTCTCCGAAGAGAAGACCTTCGAGTGGGTGCCCCCGGGATGCCACTACAACGATGCGCTCTTCCATGCTGATGCGGCCGGTGCCATGTCGGCGCGCGCGGCCACCGCACAGGCGGTCAACGACCGCGTGTGACGCTGCAGTGGGTGCGCCGACGTATGCCGGGGTGAAATGCGGTGACCGCGGTGGGAAGGTTGGCGTCGGACGTGCAAAAATGGCGGGGTGTCTAACTCGCCCGAGGTCGTAGCTACCAAGTCCACCCTGCCGGCGCTCGACGCGCGGGAAATTGACGCGGCGATCGAGCGAATTCAAGACGTTATTGCGGCCACGCCTTTGCAGTACAGCGAGAGGCTGTCAGCGCTGACCGGCGCCAAGGTGTACCTCAAGCGTGAAGACCTGCAAAGTGTTCGCTCGTACAAGATCCGTGGTGCGTTCAACCTGATCGCACAGTTGACCGACGAGGAACTTGCCGCGGGCGTTGTGGCTGCCAGTGCCGGAAACCACGCCCAGGGTGTCGCGTATGCCTGCCGGCGGATGCAGATCCAGGGCCGGATCTACGTGCCGGCGAATACGCCGAAGCAGAAGCGCGACCGGATCCGCGCTCACGGCGGCGAGTTTGTCGAACTTTTCATGATCGGTGAAACGTACGACGCGGCTGCTGCGGCAGCTGTCGAGGATGTTGCGCGAACGGGCGCCACCATGGTTGCTCCCTTTGACGACCCGCGTACCGCGGCCGGTCAGGGGACAATCGCCGCAGAAATCTTGCAGCAGCTGGATGCGCCCCTCGACGCGATTGTTGTCCCGGTCGGCGGCGGTGGGTGCATCGCAGGCATCGCTACCTACCTGCATGAGCGTTCGCCGAAGACGTCCATTGTCGGCATCGAGCCGTCCGGCGCGGCGTCGATGACGGCGGCCCTGGTGGCTGGTGCCCCCGTGACGCTGCCGGTGGTGGATCCGTTTGTGGACGGCGCAGCGGTCAAGCGAATCGGTGATCTTCCGTACGAGGTGGTCTCGCGTTTGGGCGCTGCCGTGGTTTCCCATGCGTCGTTGCCGTTGGTTGCCCGTCAGCTGTCCGGCCTTCCCGGTTCAGGCTCGTTTGTGGTGAACCAGATCGACGAAGGCGCAATCTGCACGGCGATGCTCGAGATCTATCAGAACGAGGGCATCATTGCTGAACCGGCGGGCGCGCTTTCTGTTGCAGCACTTCAGAATTTGACTCTCGAGCCAGGGTCGACCGTCGTGTGCCTGATTTCCGGTGGAAACAACGACGTCTCGCGCTACGGAGAAATCCTCGAGCGTTCGTTGGTGCATCTGGGGCTCAAGCATTACTTCCTGGTGGATTTCCCGCAGGAGCCGGGCGCGCTGCGCCGGTTCCTCTCCGAAGTGCTGGGCCCGGACGACGACATCTCGCTGTTCGAGTACGTCAAGCGCAACAACCGTGAGACTGGCGCAGCGTTGGTCGGTATCGAACTGGGCTCCGCCGACGGTTTGTCGTCGTTGCTCGAACGTATGGAGCGCGCACCGATGAAGTCCGAGCGGCTCGAGCCGGGAAGTCCGGCGTACCGCTATTTGACGTAGGGAACGTTCCGTCAGGTGGTCACGGCATCAGCCGCTCGATCACCTGACGGTGCAGTTCGGGATCCGGTTGGGGGAGTCCGAGCATTGCGGCGAGGTAGATGCCGTCGCCGACGAGGCGGATGATTTCGGCTTGAACGGGATCGGAATTCTCCGTCTGCAGACCCTGGTCCCAGCTGCGCATCACTTCGATGACAGCTTTCTGGATTTCGTCGTGCTGGCCGTCGACGGTCCGTAGTGCGGCGATGATCGAGCGGAACAGCGCCAGTTCTTCAGCGGTGCTCGAATCCGGAATCTGAAGATAGAACTCGGTTGCGGACGTGCCACCGGCAACGGCGTCGGCCAGTTGTTGATCGGAGCGTTCGCCGAGCCTGCGGACCATCGCGGCAAGGAGAGCTTCCTTACTGGGGAAGTGGTACAGAAGTCCGCCCTTTGATACCCCGGCTTCAGTGGCAACACCTTCGAGCGTGACCTGCGCGACGCCACTGACCAGCAGTAACTTCTCCAGTGCGTCGAGGATGCGATCACGTGTGCCTTGAGCCATGTGATGGAACTGTACCGGGAAATAACTTTACCGCCGAGACGGTTCACTGTTAGTGTCAAACAGTCACTGTACCGGCTGGACGGTTCAGTGAAATTCGTACTCGACTCACGGAAAGTTGCAGAAGAGCAATGTCAGTGTCGGCAGATCAGACGTCTGCAATCAATCCCGAGGATGTTCGGGCAACCAAGCGCGACTGGGCGGGCCTGGTGGTCCTCGCGTTTGCGGTGTTGCTCATCGCGGTCGACGGCACGGTGCTCGATCTCGCCCTGCCGTTCATCAGCGCGGACCTGGAACCGAGCAGCACTCAGCTGCTCTGGATCATCGACGTCTACTCGTTCATCCTCGCGGGTCTCCTCATCACGATGGGCACGCTCGGTGACCGCATTGGTAGGCGAAAGCTCCTACTCATCGGCGCGGTGGGCTTCGGTCTCGCGTCGATCATCGCGGCTATGGCCACTACCCCGGAAATGCTGATCGCAGCCCGCGTTCTGCAAGGTATTTCCGGTGCGACGCTTATGCCCGCGACGCTGGGCCTGATCCGCACCATCTTCATTAACCCTCGTCAGCGCACCGAAGCAATCGGCGTCTGGGGAGCCATGGCCGGCGGCGGTACCGCAGCCGGCCCGCTGGTCGGCGGCTGGTTGCTCGAGCACTTCTGGTGGGGTTCCGTCTTCCTCATCAACATCCCGGTCATGATCGCCCTGGTTATCCTCGGCCCGATCCTGATCCCGGAGTCCAAGGACCCCAACCCCGGCCGATTCGATCTGATCAGCGCGGGCCTGTCGATGGCAACGATGCTTCCGTTGGTCTACGCGATCAAGGAATCCGTCGTCCACGGTGTCAGCTTCACGTTGTTCGCTGTCGCCCTGGTCGGCCTGGCCGCAGGTGTTGCCTTCGTTCGTCGTCAACGGAGCCTGAAGGATCCGATGTTGGATCTGAAACTGTTTGCGAATCCGGCGTTCTCCACCGCAGTGCTGACAAACCTGCTCTCGATTTTCGCTCTGGCCGGTGTGTTGTTCTTCGGCTCGCAGTACCTGCAGTTGGTGCTCGGTAACGGTGCATTCGACGCCGGTCTGTTGATGCTGCCCGGTATGTTGCTGAGCGCCTTCACCGCGGTGGCAGGTGCCTGGCTGATTCGCCGATGGACGGTGTCGCAGGTGCTCAGCGCCGGTTTGCTCGTTGCCGGTATCGGCGCGGCAATGATGCTGGCACTGGGTGTGGACAGTGGTCCGATGATGTTCGTGATCGGCTTCGGTCTGGCCGGAGCGGGTGTCGGTGTGGCCTTGACTCTTACTTCGGATTTGGTGATCAGCTCGGTTGCACCCGAGCGCGCCGGTGCCGCGTCGGCGGTGTCCGAGACAGCCTACGAACTTGGTATTGCGCTGGGCGTGGCAATCCTGGGTAGCGTCGTCATGGCGATCTTCCGCAAGGGAATCGACGTCTCCATGCTCGACGGCGATCAAGCACACGCAGCGCAGGGCACCCTCGGCGGTGCGCTCGAAGAAGCCAAGCACCTGCCCGTCGAGGCAGGATCGGCATTGGCGGATTCTGCGAAGTCGGCCTTTGTCGACGGTATGCACGTTGCCTCCGGCGCTACTGCTCTGGTGCTGTTCATCAGCGCTGCGCTGGTGCTGCGGATGCTGCGGAGTACACCGGAGAACGCGAAGCGTTAGTTAGTCAGTTCTCCAGTACCACAAATGAATGCCCGGGCACCACAGTTGCGGACGCGGTCTCGTCCTGCGTCGGTAGATCCCACCAGAGAATGGGGGTTCCGCCGGCCGGGACGTGGGCCGCGTCCGTTCCCAGATTGCAGACGATCTGTAATGCGCCGCGTCGCAGCGTGATCCACTGCTTACCCTCGTCGTAGTCGACGTGCAGGTGCCCCAGCCAGGGATCGGTGAGCTCGATTCGCTTCTTGCGCAATGCAAGTAGATCCCGGTAGCAAGATAGAAGGCGCGGGTGGGGGCCCGCGTCGAGCTCATCCCAGTTCAACTTCGATCGCAGAAACGTCTGCGGGTCTTGGGGATCGGGGATGTCGTCGGTGTTCCAGCCGTGGGCCGCGAATTCGGCCTTGCGTCCGCGTGCAGTAGCCGCGCCCAGTTCCGGTTCCGGATGTGACGTGAAGAACTGGAATGGCGTCGACGCGCCCCATTCCTCGCCCATGAACAGCATCGGCGTATACGGCGAGAGCAGGACGAGTGCCGCTTTGATCGCGAGTTGGCCCGGCGTCAGATAGGCGCTGGGACGGTCGCCGATTGCACGGTTTCCGATCTGATCGTGAGTGCAGGTGTAGGCCAGCAGAGCGCTGGCGGCCTGCTGCGAAATGTCGAGTGGACGGCCATGAGCCCGTCCGCGGAACGACGAGTACGTGCCCGCATGAAAGAACCCGCGCCGCAAGGTGTTCGCCAGTGATTCCAGAGATCCGAAGTCCGCGTAGTAACCCTGCCGCTCGCCGGAAACCGCAGTATGGATCGCATGGTGGATGTCGTCGTCCCATTGCGCGTGAAGACCGAATCCGCCCGCCGCTCGGGGAGTGATGAGGGTGGCGTCGTTGAGATCGCTTTCGGCGATCAGCGTCAGCGGCCGGCCGACATGGGCAGACAGTGTTTCGGTGCGGACTGCCAGTTCCTCGAGAATGTGAGTTCCGCTGTGGTCGACCAGCGCATGGACGGCGTCGAGGCGCAGACCGTCGATGTGGAAATCACGCATCCAGCGCAACGCGTTTCTGATGATGTATTCACGTACTTCGCCGGACTGCGGACCGCCGATGTTGACGGTTCGACCCCAGGTGTTTGCACCGTCGGCAATGTACGGGCCGAAACGCTCCAGATAGTTGCCCGACGGGCCGAGATGGTTGTAGACGACATCCAGGATCACGCCGAGTCCGCGATTGTGGGCGGCATTTACCAAGCGCTGCAATCCGTCCGGACCGCCGTACCCTTCGTGGACCGTGTACCAGAGCACGCCGTCGTAACCCCAGTTGTGGGTGCCGTTGAAACCGTTGACCGGCATCAGTTCCACAAACCCGACACCGAGATCGACGAGGTGATCGAGGCGGGAGATCGCGGCGTCGAATGTTCCCTCAGGAGTGAATGTTCCGACATGCAGTTCGTACACCGATGATCCAGCGAGTTGGCGGCCGGTCCAGAGTGCGTCCGTCCACACCGATTCATCGAGCGCATGGAGTTGGGAGAGTTGGTGCACGCCTTCGGGTTGGCGCGGTGACCGCGGGTCGGGGAGTGTGTTGCCATCGACCACAAATCCGTACCGCGCGTCGTTGGGGCATTCGATCTCGCTTCGCCACCAACCGTCGGCGGCGCGTGTCATCTCGTGAACTTTGCCGTCGACGTCGACCTGAACTGATTCTGGAGTGGGCGCCCAGACCTCGAAAGTGTGCACCCGATCAGCATGCCTGGTTCAGTGCTGATGTGCCGCACTTGAGTGCACACGACCCGGTCGCAGATAGCCAGATGTGACCGAGTGCAGCGACTTGTGTGCACTCACGCGCGCGTCGGCGCAAGTGCCTCATCCAGCGGAACGTTGAAATCGACAGATGTCGATTGCGCAATCACCGCAATTTGCCGAGCCTGTGAGCCTGCGCCGCCAGGTGCGAGTGCTGTGAGGATGTACCGCCCGGAAGCCGGCAGCGCTATCCCGTAGTACCCGGTCTCATCGGTGAGGGTTGAGGCGATGAATTCACCGGTCGGTTTGGTCAGCGTGACAATGGTTCCCGCGATGGACAGTCCGTCGACACTGACTGTCCCGGAGATCGTGAGCCGCTGGCCCAACGTCACGGTGTGCGTCGATTGTGCGTCGTCGAAGTGCAGGACCTGCGATGTGGGGGACCACCCGTCGGCGCTGGTGATCACGAGGTAGCGTCCGGGTTCCGGTAGGGCCAACGAGAACACGCCCTCGTTGTCGGCGCGGCTCCAATCGATTGGCTGACCGTCAATGTCCATGACAGTGACAACGGCTTGCTTGACCGGCCTCTGATCATCGCGCACCACACGCCCGGCGACAACGATTTCATTCTCGGCGGAGGGGATTTCGAATCCCTCGGGCGTGACGGGTGGCAATGCGGATTCAGGTTTGGCGCCGTACCGCGGAATGAAGGCGGCTGCAATGACTGCGCCGACTGCGGCAAGGGCAGCGAGCCAGAAGATGTTCTTGAATGCGCCGAGCGCCGGCAACCCTTCGCCGGGACCGGAGGGGATGACCATCGCGGTGAGCATGGCCGCGACCACGGCGCTGGACATGGAAGTACCGACCGAGCGCAGTAGTGAATTGAGACCGTTGGCCGACGCGGTTTCGGTGATCGGCACAGACCGCATGATCAGCATCGGCATTGCCGAATACGCGATGGCGGTACCGATACTCACGACGGCAGCACTGATCACGATCAACGGAATCGAACCGGTGAGGAAAACACGGGCGACGTATGCGAGGGCGAGGACTGCGCCGCCGACCATCAGCGTGATCTTGGCGCCGAACCCTTTGGTGATCTTGGCGGAGACAGGCGCAAAGAAGACCATCGCGAGGCCCGCGGGAATCATGCACAGACCGGCTGCCATGACGCCGAGTTCGAACCCGTAGCCGGAGATCTTGGGCATCTGCAACTGCTGCGTCGTCGAAAGGTTGTTGGCGTACATCGAGAATCCGACCAGAGCGGAGGCAACGTTGGTCAGCAGGACCGGCCGTTTTGCCGATGTTCGTAGATCGACCATGGGTTGGGTCACGCGAAGTTCGTATGGGAACCACAGCGCGAGTACAGCGAATCCGAGGCCGAACATCAGGATTGTCGGCTCACTGGTCCAACCCCAGCGCGCACCTTTGGAGATCGCCAGAAGGAGGGAGGTCAGGGCAATGGAGAGCAGGATGGCACCTAGGAAATCGAATTTCCCGCGGGTTCGGACACTCGATTCCGGGATGACCACGGCGACTGCGACTATCAGAAGTACACCGACCACGGCCGAGAGCCAGAAGATCGCTTCCCATCCGAACTGTTCGAAGATGAAGCCGGACAGTGGTAGACCCAGGGCACTACCGATTCCGAGAGTCGCACTCATCAAGGCGGTTGCCGACGCGACCTTTTCCTTGGGCAGTTCGTCGCGCATGATGCTGATGCCGACCGGGATCATCGAGATCGCGAACCCTTGTAATGCGCGTCCGATGAGGAGCGTGAGAAACGTGCCGCCGACAGCGGCGATCAGTGACCCGATGACGATCATCGTCATCGAGATCAACATCATTCGGCGTTTCCCGAACATGTCCGCGAGTCGCGACACGATCGGCGTTGCCACTGCACTGGTCAACAGAGTCACGGTGACAAGCCACGACGCGTTGTCCGAGCTGACTCCGAGAATCTTGGGGAAGTCGGGGAGTAGCGGAATCACCATGGTCTGCTGTAGTGCAACGACAGTTCCGGATAGGCACAGGATCAGCGTGATCAGTCGACTGGAACGGCGGGTGGCCGGGGCGAGCGGAGTGACGGGGGATGTCTCAGGTGCTGAGTGCAGTGCCAAGAGGTGCGGTCCTTCCCTCAGGCGCGGGTGAATGATTGTTCACCGACAAGTGAACCACTGTTCACCTGGTTGGCGCCACATCCGAGTGGTGTGGATTCAGTCACCGCGAGATCTGCGGGTTATGTGGCGCCTCCGTGGGGAACACGCAAAGAGAGTGTTCGCTCGAGGGAGGAAATTCATGCATGCCCAGGTAGGTGATCGTCTACATGTACAAGGTCGGGTTGTCGGTCAGGCCGAGACGTCGGCCGAAGTAATCGAAGTGCACGGGGAGAACGGTGCTCCGCCGTATCTTGTGCGCTACGACGACGGCCATGAAGTTTTGGTGTTTCCGGGCAGTGACGGTTGGATAGATCATCCGAAGAAATAGCTGCTGAACTGCAAGTTTTTTTCTTTGCGTCAAGACTGCATTGAATGCGTATAGAGTGCCCCGCGTGAGCGAGAAACGGCACTACAGTTCGCAAGTGAGGACCGATGCAGCCCGTCGAACGCGTGAGTTGATCCGCGACGCCGGTGCTGCGCTCTTTGTCGAGAAGGGCTACGTCGGGGCGACAGCCAAGGACATTGCCTCAGCCGCGGGAGTTGCGCCGCGAACAGTGTTCACTGCGTATCCGGGTGGCAAGCTCGAGATTTTCGAAGCTGCGTTAGCGCATGCGCTCGACGCGGACTTGGACACATCGGATTCCGGTGTGCGTACCAACGCGTCGGATCCCGATGACGTTCGCAGGCTGGTGTCGCAGATCGTCGAACAAGGCATCGGACTGCTCGAGCGTGCGGGCATGTTGATGATGGTGGCGGTGGAATCGTCGGGAGCCGATGCAGATATGCGTCGGCTGGCTCTCGAGACGTCCGACCAGTCGTCGGTCAATGCGATGTCGATTGCCGAAGGGCTTGCAGAACACGGGCTGATCCGTCGTGACATCTCGGTGGAGAAGGCAGCCGGAGTGCTCACGGCACTGGTCTCGCCTCAACTGCATCAGCAACTTCGTCGCACCAGTGGGTGGGGTATCGACGACTATCGAAGCTGGCTCGAGTTCAATATTCGCGCCAATCTTATGTACTAATTGGTCTGTTCTCGTTAGCATGACGAGAGTTTTCGAACCCAGGAGGAAAAGAAGCGTGCCTTACGCATTATTTGGACTGATCACGATGTTGCTGTGGATCTTCTGCATCGTGGACGCCATCACTCGCGATGATGCGTACATCCAGCACTTGCCCAAAGTTGTGTGGATTCTCGTGATTATCTTCCTTCCCACCTTGGGTTCGGTTCTGTGGCTGATCGTCGGGCGCGGGCACAACGCACCGGTTGGATACGTCGGACCAACCGGATACGGCGAATACGAACGTCCGGGGCGGGCATTGGCACAGGATCCGGCTGCCGACGAAGAGTTCTTGCGCCAGTGCCGTGAGCGAGCCGAGGCGCAGCGTCGGATCGGCAAGCAGCAGCGCCTCGACGGCGAAGCCGGCGGCGCCTGACTCAGCGGTACTTCATCAGTCGATCGAGTACGAGCCGAAGCGGAGGCCACGACGATCTTCCGCGTCGTGTCACGGCATAGGCCGTGAGGATGACAGGTGGTTCGGTGAGCGGCATGATCCGTACGCCCGGGCGGGTTTTGCGTTCGGCGGGCATGAGTCCAACGCCGTGTCCGTCGAGGATCAGCCGTTCGACCAGATCGAGACTGTCGATCTGATGAGTGATCCTCGGTGTGAACCCCGCCAGAGATGCCAGAGTGCGGACGGCTCGTTCGTCGGCGGTGTTCCGCGAGTTCACGATCCACGGAGTCTCGGCGTATGAGCCGAGTTCGGCGTGTGACACCGTCGTGTTGTCGGGAATTCCCAGACCCCAGGACGTCGACCACAGGGGGATCGCCTCCAAGAGCGGACTCGGTGATGCGGGCGCGAGGTTGTAGTCGTAGGTCAACGCGAGATCGAGGTCGTCGCGTTCGAGTAGCGCAAATGCCTCCAGTGGTTCGAACTCACTCATCACGACATCCACGGTGGGATGTGTGCGACCAAGCTCCCGAACAACGGGAAGAAGTGCTGTTCGGATCGCGGTCGCAAACCCGCCGACGCGCAAAGTCCCGACGGGTTCGGCGTCTGGATCGAGATCGAGCCACGCTGCTTCGAGCGCTGCAAGAATCGTGACCGCATGGTCGGCGAGCCGCTGTCCCGCGGGAGTGAGACGAACGCGTCGACCTTCTGGTTCGATCAACTGAGTGCCGATTTCGGCAGTCAAAGCGGCCAGTTGCTGCGACACCGTCGACGTGGTCAGGTTGTGTGTTTCGGCAACTGCGCGCATGGATCCGAGGCGTGAAAGTTCGAGCAGAAGGTGCAGCCGACGTGTTTCCATCCGTTGATCATTCACGATTTCTGAACATTATGTCGGTCAAAATCGCGTGGACGCGAACGGTGGTCGTCCCGTTCACTGGGGGCATGGATCTTCGAGTGCGCGCCGGCGTCGGTTTGGCTGTTGTATCGATGCTGTGTGTTCAGCTCGGCCTCGCGGTGTCGGTCGGTCTGATCGACCAGCTGGGCGCCGACGGAGCCGCGTGGCTGCGACTTGCGTGGGCGGGAGTCGTCCTTCTACTCATCGTCAGGCCACGGCCGTCGGCATTCACTCGAAACGCTTTTCTAGCCTGCCTGGTTCTGGGTGTTGTCACCGCAGCAATGACGCTCTTGTTCATGGCGGCTGTCGAGCGTCTTCCGTTGGGTACCGCAAGTGCATTGGAGTTCCTGGGGCCACTGACCCTTGCACTGATCCGTGGCCGCGGCCGAATCCTCTGGCCGGTACTGGCAGGCATCGGCGTCGTTTTTCTGACCGAACCGTGGGCGGGAACCGTCGATCTGTTGGGTGTTGCCTACGCGCTCGGCGCCGCACTGTGTTGGGCTCTGTACATTCTGCTCACCCAACGTGTTGGCGACGAGGTGGCAGGGATTAACGGCTTGGCTGTCTCGATGGCCGTGGCCGGGTTGGTGGCGACAGTTGCCGTGGGTTCGTCAGCCGTCGATCGTTTGACACCGCACCTCATCCTGGTGGGCCTCGGACTCGCGATTTTGCTGCCCGTCGTTCCCTTTGCCTTGGAAATGGTTTCGCTGCGAAGGCTCTCAGCAGCGGCGTTCGGGACCCTGATGAGTCTGGAACCCGCCTTCGCGCAGTTGATCGGTTTTGTTGTGCTGCACCAGGTGCCGAGCCTCTTGGCGGTGGCCGGAATTGGGTGCGTAGTCGTGGCCGGCGTCGGCGCAGCACGCGGCGGTGGGCGTAAGCAGGCCGAGGTTGCGCAGGCGGTGCAACCACCCGAATCTGAGCGAACGTACCTTTCGTCGCCTTAGATAGAACGAAAGGCGCGTTCGCTCAGCGGCGAGGCGTGCTCGCTGTCAGGATCCGAAAATTGGGCCGAGGAAATCGAGAGACCCGGTCGACGGAAGGGCGGCTTCGGTGATCTCGACGGTAACCGGCAAGGGATTGGCCTCGCCCTCGCTGTTGGAGGCCATGACGGTGAAGGTGAATGATCCTGTCTTGGTGGGGGTTCCGGACAGCACTCCGGCCTCGGTGAGTATCAGTCCTTCAGGCAATGTCCCGGTGGAGGTGACAGTGAAGGCGGGGTATCCGGTCACGGTAAAGGCGTAACTGTAAGGCTGGTCGATCGAACCGGCCGGCGGTGTCCCGGTGACGGTGGGAGCCGACAGCGGGTTCAGCGCGAGGACATGTGCGCCGCCGGCAGAGATAGCGGTGTGGCCGATACCGGCGGCTGCCTGCCCGACGTCGTTGAGTCCCCAGGTGACGATCTGGCCGTCGGCGGTGAGCGCGGTGGAGTACCAGGTGCCAGCCGATATCGCGATGTAGCCGCCGTCAGTGGGTGCGTCCCAGCGCTGCCCCATGGTGACATCTCCCCAGATGGTGATGTGGCCGTCGTTGGTGAGTGCGAGGGAATGATTGCCGCCGGCGGAGATGGCGGTGTAGCCGCCGTTAGTCGGCATTCCATCGGCCTGCCTGTAGTCGTTGTTTCCCCATTGGGTGATGTGGCCGTCGGCGGTGAGTGCGAGGGAATGATTGCCGCCGGCGGAGATCGCGGTGTAGCCGCTGTCGGTGGGTGCGCCGGTGGTCTGCGCGCCCCAGTTCTTTATGTGGCCGTCGGCGGATAGTGCGAGAGAATGGTCTTGACCGGCGGAGATGGCGGTGTAGCCGCTGTCGGTCGGGATGCCGTCGGCCTGACCCCAACTGGTGGCTCCCCAGGTCTTGATGTGGCCGTCGGCGGTGAGTGCGAGGGAATGGCTGGAGCCGGCGGAAATCGCGGTGTAGCCACCGTCGGTCGGCGCGTTGTTGGCCTGGCTGCGGGTGGTGTCTCCCCAGGTTTTGATGTGGCCGTCGTTAGTCAGCGCGAGGGAATGCGAGCCGCCCGCGGAGACGGCGGTGAAATCGCCGGAAAGTCCGGTGGCCTGCCCGGCGTTGTTATATCCCCAACCCGTGATGTGCCCGGCGGGTGATACCGGCACCCCGTCCGGTGCCGCGGCGGCAGTACCGATCGCACCACCGATAGTCATCGTGAGTGCGAGCGCAGCAGTGCCGAATGCCGCAGTGGTGCGGGACCGTCGCTGGGATGGACGTAGCCGATCGAGAACAGTCACAGGTGTTGCCCTTCCGATTCTTCGTGCCCCGTTCGGGCGCGTGTAGCGATTGCGGGAGGCAATCACCAAACTGGAAGATATCGGACATTTTGGTTGTGCGGAGCGGTTTGATGTGGCCGCTTCTGGCCACTATTTGATGCAAATCATGGTGGCCACAAATGCCCCTGTGACGAGGGGCCTCGTCGTGGGTTTGCGGGGATACTTACGGAATCAGGATGAATTTTCCGGCTGGGTGCGAATTCTGTAATTCGGTGTGTGCCTCTGCGGCATCGGAAAGCGGAAAAGTCTTAGCTATCTTCACATTCAAACGTCCGGATCCGGCAAGCTCGGCCAGTCCAGCCCGCGCATTCAGGCGTGCCTGCGCGCTCTCCGGAGTTCCTCCACCGACGGAGCGGAAGCCGTCTTCCTGGGCGCGTCCGAATGCCACGATCGTGACGATGCGAGATTTGTCCGCCACCAGCGCCAGGGAGGTGTCGACGGCTTCGTCCGTGCCCGCGGTGTCGAAAGCGGCATCGACAGAACCCAATTCGCGAACTCGCGTTTCGAGTCCGTCGCCGTAGAGGACCGGCGTCGCGCCCAGAGAGCGGACGTACTCCTGATTGGAGGGTCCGGCTGTTCCGATCACGGTGGCGCCGCGGGCTACCGCAAGTTGAACCGCTAGTGCTCCGACACCACCGGATGCGCCATGGATCAGGACGGTGTCGCCAGAGTCAACCCGGATCGTGTCGAGTGCGTCGACGGCTGTCCCGCCAACGAGGAGGAGGCCAGCGGCCTGTTCCCAACTGATCGAGGCCGGTTTCGGTGTGAGTGACGTAGCCGGGACAACTACCTGTTCGGCGTACAGGCCGTTCCCGGGGCTGACGATTACCTCGTCGCCGACGGCAACAGTGGTGACGTTTTCGCCGATCGCCGAGACGATTCCAGCGGCCTCACCGCCGAGGTGAATGGGCAACTTACTCGGGTCGGTTCCGAATGCGCCGCTGTAAAGCTTGTAGTCGAAAGGATTGACGCCGATTGCTTTGACGTCGACCAGTACTTCCCCTGGCCCGGGCGACGGAACCTCCACGTCGATCAGCTTCAGAATTTCGGGGGTTCCGTATGTCTGCGCTACAACAGTTTTGGTCATGTGTTGTGCAACGAGCCTGACGGGAACTGATATTCCCGTCAGGCTCGCACAATATTCGCGTCTGTTTGAGATCAGCGAATCAAGGTACCCAGATCGAGCGGCATGGCAATGCCGGTGATGTGGTGTGCCTCGTCGGATCCGAGGAAGGCGACAGCGGCAGCGATGTCCTCGGGCTGGCTGACGGGATCGGGGAGGGTTCCCATGAAGATGGGGCCGAGGGTTCCGGCGTTGGCAGCGATGAGGGGATTCATGTCATTGACCAGCATGCCGGTTGCCACACCGTGGGGGTGAATGGTGTTGACACGAATGTTGTACTGCCCCAACTCCGATGCCATGGTCTTCGCGAGGCCGGTGACACCGTGCTTGCTGGCGACGTAGTGGCCGAGGAAGGGGAGGCCACGAAGGCCGGCGACGGAGCTGGTGAAAATAATCGATCCACCGGTGCCCTGCTTGATGAGGTGCGGAATCGCGGCCTTGGCGGTGTGGAAGACGCCGGTCAGGTTCACGTCCAACGTTTCCTGCCACTGCTCGGGCGTGATCTCCCAGGACATGTTGGCAGAACAGATTCCGGCGTTGGCGACGACGACGTCGAGGCGGCCGAGCTCGGCGATACCGGCATCGAGCGCAGCGGACAGTGCCGCGAAGTCACGGACGTCGGTCTTCGTGGCGACGATTCGACGGTCGAGCGCCTTGACCAGTTCGACAGTCTCAGCGAGGTCTTCCTCGGTGGCACCGTCATACGCAGTCGAGCCGAACGTGACGCACGCGTCGACGGCAATGATGTCGGCGCCTTCCTGCGCGAGGCGAACTGCTTCGGCGCGGCCCTGACCACGTGCGGCTCCCGTGATGAATGCGACCTTGCCGGTGTACCGATCTGCGGACATGTTCTGCAACCTCCGAGTTGGCGAAATGAATTTGTCCTTGAAAGTTAGCGTATCGAACGACGCTGCGGATGCGCTTTGCCCGTTCAGTGGGCAGGTTTTCGGACCAACAGAGCCGTCGGGCTACCGGCAAGGATGGCCAGCATCCGATTCGACGTAACCAGGCGTCCGTTCAAGGTGTCGGTCCAGTCACCGTCCGGAAGATTGAGAGTGGTGTCGCCCCATCCGTGATCGGCCAGCATCATCGAGTGGCGTGTGGCCACCGCGACAACTGTGGGTTCTTTTTCCGCCGGACCCCGCGAAAACGCGATGACGTGGCCGGACCTGGCACCTGACGCCAGAATCGGCCGATAGGTTCCGCCCACAAACCAGTCGGGGTTCTCACGTCTGAGCTGCAAAGCTGTCCGGACGAGATGCAACTTCGCACCGCCGGTGGCGTCGACGGGAGCCGCCGGACCTTCCAGCAACGATCGCCGGATGTCGAAGTTGACCAGGCGCCTGTTGTCCGGGTCCACGAGGGAGTCCTCCCACAGTTCCGTGCCCTGGTAGATATCCGGGATTCCAGGACCGCAGATCTGAAGGAGCTTCTGGCCCAACGAGTCCGACCAGGAATGACGTGCAATGCGCAACACCAGATCCGAAATCGACTGTCCGACCGGGCCGTCGATGACGTTGTCGATCCAGTGGTGAACGGCAGCCTCGAACGTCGAATCAGGAGAGTTCCAGGAGGTCCGCACTGCGGCTTCGCGAATCGCTTTTTCCGCGTAAGCGTGAACCCGTGATCGGAAATCGGGCGCAGGTTCACCCACCGGCCAGACCCCGACGAGGTTCTGCCACAAGAACAATCCCGTCAAGGGGTCAGGACTGGGGGCCGCCTCTTCCCAATCCTGAACCAGTCGCGACCACAGTGTCGGCATCTGGGACAGCACACTGATTCGCGCGCGAACGTCCTCTCCGCGTTTGGTGTCGTGAGTGGACAGGGTGGTCATGGCTTTGGGCCACAGGCGTGCACGATCTGAGTTGGCGAGGTGGAATTCGGCGACCGAGACGGCGAACGCTGCGGGATTGCCGCCGACTTCCTGACGGGAGATCAACCGTGCCGTCCGATAAAACAATCGATCCTCGACGGACTTGGCCATCACCGCGCCACATATCTGTTGGAAGCGGATCGCCGCCTCGCCGCCGATTGAAAGTGCTTGTGCCAGAGCGTTGAACGGCTTCTCATGGCCGGGAGCAAGTTCGTGGATCTCACCAAAAATACGAGCAGTCAGGCCGGCGAGTGGACTGTAGTCGGAGCGGTACACGGGCATTCGCGCAATGGCTACGACGACGGCGTCAGTCAACGACTTGTTGCTGCACAGGCTTCCAGTTTCGAGTTGGATCGCACGCACCAGTCGGCGGATTTCGGGTGCAAGGTCACCCCGCGCGGTTTCACGTTTGAACTGACGCTCCGTGTGATGCAGCCACGCGCGATCGCCGTCGTTGCCGGTCAACACTGCGGAAAGTTCCGAAAATTCGTGTTCGGCACCAGGATCGACAAAAACGCCGCCGAGTTGATTCAGAGCGTCGTAGCCGGTGGTGCCGTCGACGGGAAGTAGTGGATCGAGCGGTTCGGTGTGCCCGAGAATCTTCTCGATCACGATCCATTGGTCCGGGCCGATAAGTTCGCGTAGTTGTACGAGATAGCTTGCGGGATCGGCCAGTCCGTCGGGATGGTCGATCCGAACTCCGTCGATCAATCCCTCGTCGACCCAGGATTTCAGTTCGCGATGGCACAGTTCGAATACACGGGGGTCTTCCTGACGGAGTGCAGCCAGTTCATTGACCGTGAAGAACCTTCGGTAGGTACTGATTCCGGCGTTCCACGGGACCAAGCGGTAGGCCTGTCGCTCGTGAACCTCGCTCGGCGAACCCGATTCGGTTCCCGGCATGATCGGGAACCGGTGCTCGTAGAACGTGAGTAGCGGTGCGCCGCTGCTGTAGTCGATCTGCAGGGCATCAAGATCTGCCGGTTGTCCCAGCACCGGGAGTGCAAGCTTTCCGTCAGCGCCGTTGTCATGGTCCCAGTCGATGTCGAAGAAGTGTGCGTACTCCGAAGACTGTCCGTGTGTGAGAACATCCCACCACCAGGCATTTTCCTGGGGCTTGGCGACGCCGACGTGATTGGGCACCAGATCGACGATCAACCCCATGCCGTGTTCACCCGCGCGATGAGCAAGTTCGACCAACGCATCGCGGCCGCCGAGACCTTCGGCAACTGTCGTCGGATCGGTGACGTCGTAACCGTGTGTTGATCCTGAGGTAGCGGTCAGGATCGGGGACAGATAGAGGTGCGAGACGCCCAGTCCGTCAAGGTAATCGACCAACTTCGCAGCATCGCGGAGGGTACAGGCGTCGGGCCGCAACTGCAGTCGGTATGTGCTGGTGATTGGCGCCATCGTGCTCTCCTCAGGCTGTCCGGCGAAGGACCATCAATGCGCGGGCTTTCACGTCGAGAATCGTTCCAGCGTTGATCACGACACCACTCTCGCCCGTCGGCACCGAGGTATCAAGGACCACAGTCCATTCCGATGCGTAGTCCGAGTTCGGAGTCGAGAATTCCATAGACTCGTGATGCGCGTTGAAGCACAAAAGAAATGAATCTCCGATGACCCGTTCGCCGCGATAGTTGGGTTCGGGGATCGCCTCGCCATTGAGGAAGACGGCCAACGACTTTCCGAATCCGCTGTCCCAGTCGGCCGGCGTCATTTCTTCGCCGGATGGAGTGAGCCAGGCGATGTCGCGACTCTGATCACCGCTCCGGATGGGTTGTCCTTCGAAGAAGCGTCGACGTCGGAACACGGGGTTCTTTGCGCGTAATGCGATGGCACGCTTGGTGAACTCGACAAGATCGGCATTGGACTCCGCGAGTGACCAGTCCATCCACGACAGTTCGGAGTCCTGGCAGTAGACGTTGTTGTTGCCGTGTTGGGTGCGGCCCATCTCGTCGCCGTGGGCGAGCATCGGAGTGCCCTGGCTCAGCATCAGAGTGGCGAGGATGTTGCGGCTTTGGCGGCCGCGCAGTTCGAGGATGTCGGGGTCGTCGGTCGGACCTTCGACGCCGCAGTTCCAGGATCGGTTGTGAGATTCGCCGTCGTTGTTGTTCTCCCCGTTGGCCTGGTTGTGCTTGTCGTTGTACGAGACGAGATCGTGCAGGGTGAACCCGTCGTGGGCGATGACGAAGTTGATGCTGGCACCCGGCCGTCGGCCGGTCGCTTCGTAGAGGTCCGAAGATCCGGTGAGGCGGGAGGCGAATTCGCCGAGCGTCGCCGGTTCTCCTCGCCAGTAGTCGCGGACGGTGTCGCGGTACTTGCCGTTCCACTCGGTCCACAGTCCGGGGAAGTTGCCTACCTGGTAGCCACCTTCGCCGACGTCCCAGGGTTCGGCGATCAGTTTGACCTGGCTCACGATCGGATCTTGTTGCACCAGATCGAAGAACGCGGACAGGCGATCGACGTCGTGCAGTTCTCGGGCGAGAGTCGACGCGAGGTCGAAGCGGAATCCGTCGACATGCATTTCGGTGACCCAATACCGCAGTGAGTCCATGATCAGCTGCAGGGTGTGCGGATGGCGGGCGTTGAGGCTGTTACCGGTGCCCGTGTAGTCCATGTAGTGGACCTCGTCGCCGTCGACGAGTCGGTAGTAAGCGGCATTGTCGATTCCGCGAAAACTGATGGTGGGGCCGAGGTGGTTGCCCTCGGCGGTGTGGTTGTAGACCACGTCGAGGATGACTTCGATTCCCGCCTGATGGAAGCTGCGCACCATTGCCTTGAATTCTGCGACTGCCGCATCGGGTTTCGCGGCCGACGAGTAGTCGGTGTGCGGTGCGAGAAATCCGAATGTGTTGTAGCCCCAATAGTTTCGCAGTCCCTGATCACGAAGGACCTGATCGTGCATGAACTGATGGACGGGCATCAGTTCGATTGCGGTGATTCCGAGGTTGGTCAAATGCTCGATGATCACCGGATGTGCAAGTCCGGCATACGTTCCTCGAAGTTCTTCCGGTACACCGGGGTGGGTGGCCGTCATGCCTTTGACGTGCGCTTCGTAAATGACGGTCTCGTGGTACGGGCGCCCGGGTGAGCGATCCGACGCCCAGTCGAAGAACGGGTTGATGACCACCGTCGACATCGTGTGACCGAGTGAATCATGTTGAGGGAAAGAGATTGTCGCAGGTTCGTCTACCGGTGCATCCGCGTCGTCGACGATGGGAGGGTCGACGGGAACCTCGGAGCCTTCAGCGTCGTCGCTGGGTTCTGGCTCTGGTTCCGGTTCCGAAACAGCCTCGACGTCGTACGAGAACAGCGACCGATCTCCGTCGAAGTCTCCGGCAAATGCCTTGCCGTAGGGATCGAGCAACAATTTGCTGGGATCACAGCGGTGTCCGGCGGCGGGATCGTACGGCCCGTGCACCCGATAGCCGTATCGCTGGCCTGGGGATACCGACGGGAGGTACGCGTGCCAGACGTACCCGTCGACTTCGTCCAGGCGGATTCGGGTTTCGGTTCCGTCCTTGGCGATCAAGCAGAGCTCGACGGCATCCGCGACCTCGGAGAACAGCGAGAAGTTGGTGCCCGCACCGTCGTAGGTTGCGCCGAGGGGATATGCGCTGCCGGGCCACACGGCAAGGGGAGTGAGTTCGCTCGGCGGGTGATCCATGACCGAACCCTATCGCCCGACGAGAGTGCGTTCCTGTTGACTGCGCGCTACTTCGAGCATTCCGGCTGTGATCTGTTCCACCTCTGCTCCGGAACACAGGTACGGCGGCATTGTGTAGACGAGATTGCGGAAGGGGCGCAGCCAGACTCCGGACCGGACGGCGGCGTCGGTGGCGGTCTGCATGTCTACCGGGTGATCCAGTTCGATAACTCCGATTCCGCCGAGCACTCGAACGTCCACCACGCCGGGGATCGAGATAGCTTCGGCCAATCCGTGAGTGAGCCTTCGCCTCAGATTCTGGACGTCGCGTCGCCAGTCCATTGCCAACACGAGTTCGGTTGATGCGACGGCTATTGCACAGGCCAGCGGATTGCCCATGAATGTCGGTCCGTGCATCAGTCCGCCGCCGTCGCCGGCTGTGATGGTTTCGGCCATCTCGGTGGTGCACAGAGTGGCGGCCAAACTCATGTACCCACCGGTCAGTGCTTTTCCGACGCACATGACGTCGGGACTGACGCCGACGTGATCGGCAGCGAACAGTTCGCCGGTTCGGCCGAATCCGGTTGCGATTTCGTCGAACACGAGCAAGACGCCGTACTTGTCGCAGAGTGTTCTGAGGTCGACGAGATACTTCGGGTCGTGGAATCGCATGCCGCCCGCGCCCTGCACCACCGGTTCGACGATGACCGCTGCGAGTTCGTCGTGGTGCGCGGCCAGCAGCGTTTCGAGATGCCGGACGTACTCGGGTCGGTAGTCGGTCGGGGGAGCGTCGGCAAAGATTTGTGCCCGGAGGACGTCGGTCCAGAGTGAGTGCATGCCGCCGTCGGGATCGCACACGCTCATGGGGGTGAAGGTGTCCCCGTGGTAACCGCCGCGCCAGGTCATCAGCCGATTTTTCGACGGTTTTCCGAGACTGCGCCAGTACTGCAGGCACATTTTTACCGCGACTTCGACGGCCACGGAGCCGGAATCGGAGAGGAATACCTTGTCCAGGCCGTCGGGGGTGATCTCGACAAGTAATTGCGCCAATCGGGCCGCTGGTTCGTGGGTGAGACCGCCGAACATGACGTGGCTCATCTTGCTGAGCTGCCTTGTCGCGGCGGCGTCGAGTACAGGATTGCGGTACCCGTGAATTGCGGCCCACCACGAACTCATGCCGTCGACGAGTTGGCGCCCGTCAGTCAGCGTCAGCGTGGCGCCCTGGGCGCTGTCGATGACAAGAGGCGCAGTAGTGGCAGGAAATGCCCCGTACGGATGCCAGAGGTGCTCGGCGTCGATGGCCGAGACGGTTGTCGATTCCAGTCCGATTGTGTGCACCCGTGCACCTTAGCTAGTGGCTTGAACGGTGTTCAAGTATGGTCGGAAAAATGAACACGTCGTTGGACTGGCTTACCGCCGTCGAATCGGATCGCCGAGCGGCCGGGTTGCGCCGCGAACTCCGGCCGCGGTCAGTCGATGCTCCGCTGATTGACCTCGCCTCCAATGACTACTTGGGTCTTGTCCGACATCCCGACGTGGTCGCGGGTGCGATCGCGGCGCTGCAACGCTGGGGCGCCGGCGCTACCGGGTCGCGTCTGGTCACCGGAACCACCACCGAACACGAATTGCTCGAACTCGAACTTGCGGAGTTTGTCGGCGCCGACGCCGGGTTGGTCTTCTCTTCCGGATATACCGCCAATCTCGGTGCTGTAACGGCACTTTCGGGTCCCGGATCGCTGATAATTTCCGACGCCGGATCGCACGCCTCGTTAGTTGACGCCTGCCGGTTGTCCCGCGCCCGTGTCGTTGTGGCCCCGCATTCCGATGTGGATTTTCTTGCGGAGCAGTTGAGAACCAGAACCGAGGAGCGGGCGCTCGTCGTCACGGACTCCGTGTTCAGCGCCGACGGTGACCTGGCGCCGTTGCGTGAGATGCATAAGGCTGCGCGCGAATACGGTGCCCTTCTGCTCGTCGACGAGGCACATGGGATTGGGGTGCGCGGCAATGGTGGACGAGGGTTGGTGCACGAGGTCGGATTGGCCGGCGAGCCGGACGTCGTGGTGACGGCAACCCTGTCGAAATCCCTCGCCAGTCAAGGTGGGGTTGTGTTGGGGCACGAGAAGATTCGCGCCCATCTGATCGACGCCGCCCGAACCTTCATCTTCGATACCGGACTGGCACCCGCAGCAGTGGGAGCGGCGCGCGCAGCATTGGCAATTCTCCGGCGGGAGCCGACACGAGCCGTTGACGTATTGTCTCGGGCGTCGGAACTGGCAACGATCACCGGCGTCGGAATGCCGGAATCTGCCGTTGTGTCAGTAATTCTCGGTGACCCGCAGCGCGCGTACGACGCGGCCGCCGAATGTCGACGGTTGGGTCTGCATGTCGGCTGCTTCCGTCCACCGTCCGTCCCCGCGGGGACGTCGCGACTGCGTCTGACAGCTCGGGCAACCATCTCCGAAACCGAGATGGCCATGATCAGCAGTGTGCTCGGTGAGGTCTTGGAAGGCGCGCGCGTATGAGCATTCTGATCGTGACGGGCACATCGACTGATGTCGGAAAGACAGTGGTGACAGCGGCATTGGCGTCGGCTGCGCTCCAATCCGGCAAGTCGGTGGCTGTTCTCAAGCCCGCGCAAACCGGGGTCGCACCCGGTGAGGCTGGGGATCTGGCCGAGATCGATCGACTGACCGGAGGCGGGGCGAGCTTGGTCGAACTGGCACGATATCCGGATCCGCTAGCTCCCGATACCGCGGCGCGGCGAAGTGGTTTGCCGATGCTCACACTCGACGAGGTAGTGGACAAGGCCCGAGAGTTGGATGCTGCGCACGATCTGACGCTGGTCGAAGGTGCCGGTGGCGTGCTGGTCCGCCTCGGCGTCGGCGGATTCACGATTCGAGATGTCGCAGTGGAACTCTCGGCTCCGGCGCTCCTGGTGGTTGCGTCGGGATTGGGCACGCTCAACCACACTGCATTGAGCGTCGAAGCGCTGGCAGCCAGGGGAGTGAGGTGCGCTGGATTGGTGATCGGATCCTGGTCCGTCGACCCGGATTTGGCCGAACGCTGTAATCGCGAAGACCTCGTGTCGGTCACCGGTGTGCCGCTACTCGGCTCGATGCCTGCTGGTACCGGCCAGGTGAGTTCCGAGGAATTTGCACGTCGGGCATTCGAGAACTTTGAAGGCGCGCACGCGCGTTAGCCGATCTGCTCGAACAGGGACACGATGATCCCTTCGGGTCCACGCACGTAGGCCATCCGCACGCTGTTCTCGTACTCACCGATTCCGCCGATGAGCCCGTACCCGTCCGCAGCAACCGCATCGACGGCCGCTTGGAGGTCGCCTACCTCGAAGGACACGTTACGAAGCCCAAGCTCGTTGGCCATCGCCGTCGGCGACCCGGGCACGTGGTCAGGCGTCACGAAGGCCGAAAGCTCCAGCCGGGACCCTTCACCGGGCGGACGCAGCATGACGATTTCGCAGTGCGCGCCGGGGATGCCACAGACGGTTTCCACGAACTCGCCTTCCACGGATCCGGTGCCCTCGACCTCGAGACCCAGTCCGACGAAGAACGCAGTTGCCGAGTCGAGGTCCGCGACGGTGATTCCGATGTGGTCGAAACGTTGTATGTGGGCCATGGGATCCATCCTCCATCAACGACTGTCGCCTGTATTGCTCTCAACTGCGGACGTGTTCTCATCGCGACTGAAAGCGAAGACACTGTCACACTGCGGCCGAGAAGTGAGTGCAGATCATCAAATTTTTACACTCCTCCGCCACCCGTTCCATCGCCGCTGCTGTTGAGAGGAAAGATGTCGGTGTGTGATCCGTCCATGCGTCGAGGTGACAGTGACGAATATGGGCTCGGCTTCCGATCTTGCATGAGCCTGCGGAGTGTGGCCCCCACCCGTTGGAGCGTCCTCCACACCCAGCTCCGCGAAGCGGCTGGTGTTCTCACAGACTTGTCCATGCGCCTAGCGTATTCGGCGACGGAGACCAACCTGCCCGACTGCTCGATCTGCAACAACACCGAGATCTATCCCTTAAACTCAGCGCTGAACGAGGCAGAACTCGTTTCCCAACGGGTCGGCCAGAATCATGGTTCGGTACCCACCTTCCTCGTTGTGTTCTTCCAATGTTTGAGCGCCGAGATCAGCTAATCGCAGCACTTCCGAGTCGAGATCATCGACGAAAATATCCAGGTGAACCCGGTTTTTTCCGGATTTCGGCTCCTTCACGCTTTGCAACGTGAGGTGATGCAGACCTCCGTCCGGCGACACCAGCGCATGGAACTGCGCACCGTCTGCGAACGGGACGTGGGTGGAGTGACAAAGGAAAGCAGGCGCGACAGGCAGCGCCGAGAAATCAAACGGGACATCGTCGCCGAAGCGCGCCGGAAACTCGAGGAAGGTGGACCGAGCGCCGTCACCCTCCGCGGGATCGCTCGCGAGGTTGGAATGAGTGCGCCCGCGCTCTACACCTACTTCCCCAGCCTCGGCGAGCTGTTCACCGAGTTGATCGTCCAGAGTTACAAATCGCTCGAAGACAGCATCACTGCCGCATTCAGTGTGTTGGCAGGGTCGGATCTCGAGCAGCGCCTTGCCGCGGGGCCAGTTGCCTACCGGGCCTGGGCGATCGAACATCGGCGCCAGTTCAATCTCATCTTCTTCGACCAGATCGGCGGGTACGCCGCGCCAGCTGACGGACCGACAGTGTCCGCGCAAACTGACGTTCTGCAACCGATTGCTGTCCAATACGCCGAGGCTCGGGGATACTCCCTCATCGAACTGCTGGCCGACAGTGATCTCCTCGATGACTTTCTCGGATGGTGGGGAGCATTTCACGGCATCGTTGCCCTCGAGGTCAACCATCATCTCGACTGGCGCGAACCGGAAACAATCTTCCGTCGTCACCTCGATGCCAGCATCCGAGGCCTCCTCGCAACAGATACGACAACTCGCCGGTGACAGCAGCTGAATACCTGGAAATCACTTCGATCTCGACTACATCAATCGACAGAAACGGAGCACACACAATGCCCAAGGGATACGTCATCTTCACCGAAAAGGTCAGCGACCCAGAAGGAATCGCCGCCTGCAGTTCAGCAGCAGTTCCATCCGCAATACTGTTCCGCTCAGCCAGTTCTCGACGTGAAATGGCAAGTGCACTGTTTCGGAGAGTCTGACAGCTAGAAAACAAGCCAGGGCCGGATTACGGATCCTGGCTCGTTATTGATAGCTGACCCCTGCTCCAATTTGGCGGCTCCCGCGACCTTGGGAACCGTGGCGCATCCTGTGGTCCGTGATCCCGTCCGACTTTGGCGGGCATTTCCCTGAGTGAGCTTGTCTTGTCTCGGGGGGCCGGTGCTTCGCAGCCAGCAAGCTCAGTGGTTGCAGGTGTGGGGTGATCACCATCTTGGGTTCCGGATGGACTGGACCTTTCTCGATGCTGTTGTCGTGGATCATCGCCCGAGTGGGGCCGGGACACTATGTGAGCCAGCCCCGTTCGGCTCCAGCAGCTGGCGCAGGTCGCTGATGGGCTGGATCGCGGAGACCGGCGTGCCGCCGTCGATCATCAGGGTCGGGACGCCGGTGACGCCGTGCTCGGCCCCGCGACTCCGGTCTGCACGCACCTCGTCGGCGTATGCGTCACCGGCCTGGACTGCGAGCACCTCATCGGCATCCAGGCCGGCCTCGCGGCCGAGTCGTCGCAGGACGTGCGGGTCGGCCAGGTTGAGCCCCTCGGTGTGGTACGCGTGGAGGAGCAGCTCCATCATCTGGTCGACACGGCCGCGGTCGGCCGCCAGCTTGGATAGGCGGTGTGCGTCGAACGAACTGACTGGCCGGGATAGATGCATGTTCAGCTCTAGGCCTTCCGCAGTGCCCAGCGACCGGATCCGGGCGATCCGGGAAGGTGCCTCGTCACCCCACCACCCGGCCATTGCCTCGGCGGCGGTCTCGCCGGGGATCCCACTGTCCTCCGGCGCGAGCTCGAAACTGCGCCACACTAGCTCCACACTCTTGGCGTCAGCGAGCGTTGACAGTGCTGCCGCCAGTCGTCGTTTACCGATGTAGCACCAGGGGCACAGCACGTCGGAATATATTTCCACCTTCATGAGCGTCCTTTTGTCAGTGATCTGGCTGATGGGGTCCAAGGCGTTCGATGTACTCTGCGTCAGCAAACGCCGATCCCAGGGCGCACAGGGAAAGCACACCGACTGCGCGGGGCAATGGCCATCAGGAGTCGAGGCGCTGTAGCCCGGGTCCGATTTCACGGACGACTGTGTAGGTGGGGACCCCGGTCATACGCGCCTCGGCCTTGCCGGACAAGCCTGCCAGCGCTTTCTCGATGGCGGCCATCCGGCCGTCGGTGTCGGAGTTCTCCACAAAGTTGCGGTAGTCCGCCTCGCTCGTCCAGCGCACGATGTTGTAGACGCGGGTGCCATCGGTACTCAGGTGGAACCGGGATGAGCTGTAGCCAGGATAGAAGCGCACCCACCGCTCCTGGATTTCTGCGAAGGCCTCAACAAGCTCAAGCTGAGTGTCGAAGCCATCGACGGTGTAGTCAATGATCGAATAGAAGCCAGCGTCAGCGCTCACGTACATGCTCCTCGAGATCGAATGCGGGAAAGTCCCGGTGGCCTATCGTGCAATCTCAAGTGGGGTTGAGATCAACCCCCAGTGGCAGACGTTCTCACGGTGATCCGCTTGCGTCTGCTCGGCGTTCTGAGTCGATCTCCTCAACGCGCGGATCTGGCCGTTATCTGGCTTTACCCTCAACAGGGCGACCCGAGGTCAGTCATCGCCCAATCACATTGCCACCAGTGCGAACCCGCGCCGCCGGCCTTCGATGTCGCGTGCACGGTGTGCGGTGATGGTCCGATCTCGCCGGCACCTTCGCACAGACCGCCCGCGGCGGCATCCTCCCGGATCCGGTGCAGCAGTGGCTCACTGCGAGCGGATGGACGGTGGTTCCGGAGTTGCGGTGTCCGGATCACATCTGAGGTGGGCGGCGGCTATGAAATAGCTGTCTCAGAAACGTCAGACCCGATTTAGTGGGCACGACACAAGGCGAGACGAGTCGAAATCCGGCGCGCGCCAACTCGATATTCGCGTACAACGTCGCCCGTTTCAAACCTGTGTTCCTGCAGAATTGTCATCGTGGTTGTCAATTCCCGGCGCTCTGACCTGCGATGTGACAACTAGAGCGGCGACACCACGGGACCTTTGTTGTCATCGAAGTTGGCATTTGTTCGAGACTGTTCGTTGCTGAACGAAATGTGGCGGTTCGATCATCAGCACTATGCCACCGCTCGGTGTCGTCGGCGAGGGCGTTCGGATCCGAGCAAACGAATCAACATGCAGTATCTTGCCGCATCGGCGGCAGACCCAGCGCCATGACACGGACGCCGCTCGCACATCCGCTGCCGGCGGATTTCGCCTGCGCGCGGTCCGGTGCGCGAGGGATCTCCCGATGAATGGGACGCCCTTAGCCGATTCGGGCAAATAGCTGTTTGTGTGAGATCCGACACTCCAAGTTTCGGTTCTTCGGCATACCTGAAGTGGCGTTCCCCACGATGAAAGGCATCCCCACCCATGCGAATCCGATCTCTTCGACTATCCATTGCGGTGATGGCGACCGCGGTCGCGGCCACAACCGCTACCGCCGGCGTCGCGTCCGCCGATATCGACTTCGGAAGCTTCGGCAGCAGCTTCGGCAGCAGCTCCGGCAGCAGCAACGACGAAATGGTCATCACCCTGGTGCGCCATGCCGAGTCCGCCGGTAACACCTCCGGCCTGATCGACACCACGGTGCCCGGACCCGACCTGACCCCACGCGGCCGGACACAGGCAGACAACCTGGCCGTCCAGCTGGCCGACAAGAATTACGACTGCGCCTTCGCGTCCAACATGGTGCGTACCGAGCAGACTGCGGCACCGACCGTCGCCAAGCGCGATCTGAGCCTCAACATTCAGCCTGGTTTCCGGGAGATCGAGGCAGGCGAGTACGAGGGCACCTCGGAAGCCGCGGCGATGTCCGGGTACCTGCAGGCGCCGATCAAGTGGCTCTCCGGCGACTTGACCGCACGGATTCCAGGCTCCATCGACGGCAACGAGTTCGACGGCCGCGTCGATCAGGCACTGCTCGATGTGCAGCGCCGCGACTGCGCCAACCCGGTGATCTTCGCGCACGGCGCCACCATCATGTTCTGGTCCATGATGAACGCCAGCAACGCCGACAAGGGCAAACTTGGCACCGATCCGATACGCAACGGCGGCCGCGTCGTCCTCAAGGGCAGCCCGCAGAAGGGCTGGACGATTGTCGAGTGGGTCGGCCACCCGGACCTTGGCTGATTCATCCTTCCTCGCCCCGGACGTCACCGACACAGTCGATGGCGCCGGGGCGCAGTCGTATCTCAGCCCAGGGCCCCATGGCGACGTCGGCAACAGCCTTCGGATACCCGTCTTCGGTGCAGTTAACAGACACGATGGACAATGGTTGGCCGGAGTGACTGTGTACGTCACCGATGCCAGCGGAACCAACAGCGTCGAAATCGACATGCTGGTGACCGCAGATGCCATCACCGAAGTGCCGGCCACCGAGGGCGTGTCTGACAAAGGTTGAGCGTTCTGGCTGGAACTTTGGTCCCGTGTCGCGTTTTCAGTTGCTCTCGGACGCCCAGTGGTCGTTGATCGAGGGGATGCTCCCGAAACCGACGGGACGCCCGGGCTGGAAGGGAGTGGCCGCGACTTACAATCGCGGTGAGGGCGAAGCGCCAGGCCGAGATTCCGGCACCGGGGTGAGGGAGGGGTCAGGATGTTCGGCAGGATGTTCGGCAGGATGTTCGGTTCGGAGAAGAAGCTCGACGATCTGATGGCGCAGCTCAGGCCCGACCTGAGTCGGGAATCGCTCGGCGTCGGGCCTGACTTCCCGGGCGTCGCCCCGAACCCGTTCATGAGCAGTGGTGCATTGAAGCGCATTGCGGAACTGCGTACGGGGGCGCTTGCGCTCGGCGTTCTCGTCGACTGGCGGGAGGTCAACGGCAATCCACGCGTGGTCCTGATGTTCGACGTGGAGACCGCCGACGGCATCTCGTTCCGCGGTATCGCAGACGAAAGCCTCACGATCACCGAGCTCACCCGGCTCGCCCCAGGACAGACGTTGCCCGTGCGCTACCGGCCGGCCGTCATGGACCACTGCGTCGCGCTTGCCCGGGACGCGGACCCCACCGATGTGCAGCAGCTCTCTGACGAGATCGCGAGCCGCAAGCGGACCTGACCCGAGGTTCGACGCCGCCGATTACAAGAGCCGCAACGTGATCGAGCACCGGTTCTGCCAGACCAAGCAATGGCGAGGCCTCGACACCCGCTACGACAAACACGCGATCGTCTACCGCGCTGCCGTCCTCATCCACGCCGAAATCGCATGGATCCACGCTTTGTCAGATACGCCCTAGGCCAGGCAACTACCGAACGTACAAAAGGGCCGGTGAGCAATGCGCTCACCGGCCCTACGAGTGCAAGATCGACCTATGTCACCAGCTCTGGACGATATCGATGGTGCTGTTCCAGATCGCGGGGTTGTTGACCGTGAAGGCGACCTCGCCGCGATTGCGGGCGGACTCGTCCACCAGCTGTCCGATGGTGGCGAAGACGATGTGCTCGGGGGTCTGGTAGATCGACCCCTTGCCGAGGTACACACCCCAGTATTCGTGGGGGATGCCCTCGAGGAAATCTGCGGTATTGGTGTCGGCGAGGAAGCGCGTTTCGTTCTGATCGAACGTGACGCCGACGAAGCCGTCGCCGGAATACGGAGTGGCAGCAGATGCCGCACCGGCCCCGAAAACTGCGACAGCACCGGCGGCAATCGGAATCATCAACGCGGCTACGGCCATACGTGAACGGGACATGGAGACCTCCTGTGACGAGAAGGCTGCGCCACCGCAGCCTCACTTGGATGTGATTGACGGTATCGCATATCTCGATAACCGAACATTTGCGACAAGGTGACCCCAGTCACGTTCGCTGCGCAGAAGGTTGCAGAATTGGCGGCGCTAGCACTGTGTGACTAGGCATGCGGTGGAGCCGGAGCGAAGTTTCCCCTATCGGCGCCTTGTGTTGCCTCGATGCGGCACCCATTCAGTGAATGACGGGCATTCAACCCGGCCGGTCGGATCATCTTCGCAGGTGCCGGTTAAATTCACGTCGGCTGCTGTGGGAGGAAGCACTGATCCATGCCTTTCCCGATGCAAACGATCCAACAGGCAGCCTCACCTTTCAACGGGTCTCCCGACTGCACTCTCTGCGGAACAGAGTCGGGCATATGGAACATCTGCTCGACTCGAAGCCTGGGAAGAAGCACCGCGATGCGTTACTACTCGTCCAGTCCATTTGTCCATCGACGATGGAGTGGTTGTCCGGTGTCAGCCGTGTGCCGGCAATTCTCAAAAATTGTCCGGTAAAGGGCGTCAGCCTGTGAAAGGAAATATCAACGCATGACGGTACGGCGCGACTGTCTGTAGCTATTGGTCCCGCTCGATGTCTGACAACGACAGCTGCCCGGAGGTCTCGACAGGTTTCTCGGCGCGGGGGAGTCGGCCCACCAGAACAGTCGAACGTCCTCGCACACAGCGGCGCCCGTCTGGATCTCCCGGATAGCCCGCGATGACAAACGGCTTGCGTCGGTGTCCGCGGTCCCAGTAGCATCGTCCAACTCGTCCAACTCGTCCAGGCCGTGGCCGAATCGAATGTGTTCGCCATCTGGCAATCTGAGCTCTTCAGCGATCCGCCGCTGAAACCTGCTGACGGCAGTTCTCACCTCTTGAACAGGACGCGGCCCCGACTCAACTCGAGAGAGCCGGGACGCGCCCGTATGCGGTGTTGTTGCTCGGGCATCGAGCCCTGACAACCACTGCGCCGGAGTGCAGAAACGGATAGGCGACCCGACGCGTCTACCGTCGATCAGCCGAACAGGCCCCTTGTGTCATCCGGGTCCGGAAACGAGATATCAACTCTCGTTGGCGGCACCGATTCACCGGTCAGCCCTTCGACAACCGCAGCGAGATCCGCATCCGTGATCACCCGGGCGTGCTTGGTTGCCTGATACGCGGCAGCCTCGACCGTGGACCGTCCACGTGGAGTGTTGTTCTCGCTCATCTGTCATGCCCTTCGCTTGGTCAAAAGAGTGTCGGAGTGTCGGTGCGGAGTAACGGGTCCGCATCCCATCCGTTTCGTAACGTGTGACGTTGCGCGCGAGATGCTGCTCGCAGCGCGGTCGGGTCTGTACCAATGCCAGAGTCGAGTCGAACAGACACTCCCACTCCGGAGCTATTGGCCAAGGTTGCGCCCGAATCGCGGCTCACTGTCGCGGACCTGGTTCCGATACCTGCGGATCAGCTTGAGCCCAGTGATCTTCGGGTGCAGGCAGGCTTGACGCAGACAAACGCAGCGGATGGACTCGGAATCCTTACGACCCTTCTCGGCAGAATCGAGAAGGGTCGTAAGGACGTAACGCCGGGCACCGACCACAAAAAATTTGAGAACCCCACCCAACTCGAACCGAAAACCGCGTCCACACCAGATCTTCTGTGGCCAGGTTTCCGGTCGCGCCCTTGGCGTAAGGGCAACGTCCCAGACCACCTGCAGCGCTGTCGAACTCGGTTATCCCGGCTGTCAGTGAGGCGTACACAAATTCCTCGGTGGCGCTGACGAAGACGGCCACCTCGGTGGCACCGGCAGCGAGTGCCCGCTCCAAACCGGTGAGGTTCGGCACCAGTACGACGGTGCGCACCGAATCCGGCAGATTCAACCGGCTCATCAAGTCGGCGGCATCTGCGAGTTGCGGGATCCACCGCGGTGAGACGAAGCTGGTCAGCTCCACCGTGCGCAGTCCGGCTGCGACCAGACGCTCGATGAATTCGACCTTGGTCTCGGTGGGAATCACCTTCGTTTCGGCTTGCAGTCCGTCACGCGGTCCGACTTCGTACACACGCACCGCGGTGGGCAGCCCCGGGGCCGGCACCCGATGAGGTGCCGGCTTCCAGACGGGCGAGCCCGCAACTGTTTCAGTCATGGCAGGTCAGTTTCCAGTGCGAATCTCGGCGAGAACCGTTTCGGCGTGCTTGACGCGAATGTTCTTGTCCGCGATGAGACGGGCGACAACAGCATCGATCTCGTGCTTTTCAGCACCGGCAGAGGCCGCGATGTTGCGGGCGTGCAGGCCCATGTGTCCACGCTGGACGCCTTCGCTGGCGAGAACCCGGACGGCGGCGAGGTTCTGGGCCAGTCCGACGGCGAGGATGATGCCGGCTCTCGACTCCGAGCATCTTGATCGCTGCCTGCGCTGCGGGGTGAACCTTGGTGGCGCCGCCGACGAGGCCGACCGGCATGGGAAGTTCGAGGGTGCCGACGATGTTGCCGTCGGCGTTCTTCTCGAAGTGAGACAGCGAGGAGTAGATGCCGTCGGCGTTGACTGCGTGCGAATGGCAGCCGGCTTCGACTGCGCGCGTGTCATTTCCGGTGGCGAGCACAACAGCGCCGATGCCGTTCATGATGCCCTTGTTGTGTGTGGCGGCGCGGTACGGATCGAGTTCGGCCATGCGTGCGGCGTGGATGAGGTTGTCCACGACCTCCGGGCCACCGATCAGTTCGGCGTCGAAGACTGCGCGTGCGCGGGTCAGGCGAAGATCGGCCTTGTTGGTGAGGATGCGCAGTACGACGTGTCCGCCACCGATTTCGGCGGCACGGTCGGCGATGGCTTCAGTCATCGTGTTGACGGCGTTGGCGCCCATGGTATCTCGTACATCCACATGAAGGTGGAGAACGACGTAAGTGGCTTCGGAGGAGGAAACGACGCGAACGGAGATGTCCTTGACTCCGCCGCCGACACTGACGAGCTTCGGATCCTGCTCGTTGGCCAGAGCCATGATCTCGTCGCGAGCTTCGAGCAACCGGATTCGGGCCGCTGCCGGATCGACGACGTCGACCAGCTGAATCTGTGCCTGCATGATCGGTGCGGTGCTCGAGACGTGGAAGCCGCCGAGGCCGCGGGCGATGCGCGCTGCGTTGCTTGCTGCTGCGACAACCGAGGCTACCCTTCGGAGCGGTCGAGCAGGATGGCGCCCAGAAATGATTCGCCGGCAGTGATGGCACTGACCAGTTCGATGGTGTTGTTGCCGCCCCGGACAAACGAGCAGCGTCCGCTTCGTCGACTCTCGTCCACTGCATCCGACACAGCCTTCGGCAATGCGAGGGGAGTAGTCGTGATCTGTTCGCTCGACGACATGACGAGGGCGCGCAGTTCTGCGTCGACGATGGTGGTGCGGCGCTCGAGTGCATTGCTCAAGGTCCGGGCCACTTGTGAGTATCCGCCGCCGCGCAGCACCGCGTGAATCAGATCTTGGTGGACGATACTGGATTTGTCGCGGGCCGAGACGTGCTCACGCAGTTCGTCCAGCGCGCGACCGGTCTCGGCGGCGGATTCTTCGGCTCGGTCCAAAGCGCGTGCCGTCTGCAGGACCACGGAGGCGTGGTCCGCCAGGGCCGACAGAGGCGCAATCTGATCTGCGGTGAAACGGCGCTCGCGACGATCGGCAGCAAACAGAACGCCGAGAATCTGGCCGTCGGAAAGCATCGGGACACCGAGAATCGAGACCAGCCCCTCGGCCACGATGGCTGCGTCGACGGCGTCGTCGTGCCTCGACGCGGTGTAGTCGCTGTAGTTCTGCACCCACTGCGCCGAACGCGATTCTGCAATGGCACTGACCAGCCCAGCCCCGGCGGGAACTTGGAGCTCACGCAATTCTGGAGACACGGCACCGGCCGTCTTACGCACAGTGAGATCACGCGTGACGATGTCGAACTCGGAAAGATAGGTCACGTCGGTGCCCATCATTTCGTGGGCTCGGTTCACGAGACGTTGGAGGAGAGAGTCGACGTCGCGGACCTGGGCAAGCTCGCGCGCACTGGAATAGAGGACTGCGAGCTCGTTCTCACGCCGGCGTAGCCGCAGGATCTCCGAGCGGCTTCCACGGATTCGCGTCATTACTTCCGCGATATCTGTTGCGTCAATGCCTAATTCGATCAATATTTGTTCGGCACGCTCATCGCCGACGTTGTCGGTGGTGACATCGAACAATGCCGCAATGTCGAGTGGTTCGGCGTCGGTCACATCAAATAAACTACAGCGTCGGACGATCTGGGGTCCGCGTTGTGGTTCCGCGCCTGTCAGATTGATTATCCTTGGTAGTGACGGACTTTCGGTTTTCGGCAAGCTGGTCGTTCAGTCGGGCCACCTCCGCCTCTAGCGCGAGTAGGCGTCGTTGCAGTGCTTGAATGCTTGCCATACAGACACCATTGGCGTCGACGCCGGCAATCTGCTTGTTGTTCGAACCCAATCCGAAAGTATCCGCGAAGTCTTGAGCCATCGGTCCGAGATGGCGGACCGATTCGTGATCGAAACCGTAAGTCCACGTGCTGATATGCAGGGTGCAGAGTCGTTCCAGTACATCCTGGGCGCTCGTCGGCACCGGCGCTTCGGATCGCACACCACGGTGAACCCCGACGTGCGAGTGCAACCACCGCCCGGGGTGCCGGATACCGGCCCGGATACGCGTTCTTCGAGTTCGATTGTCAGCGACTTCGGTGCGCTCAGGCGCTGAGGTCACGTTTGTCGGTTTTGATTGTCGAGTCGCTGATCAGGATTCCGATTCCCGCGCCGAGTAGTGCGATGCCGACTCCGATTGCGGCGCCGCCCAGGCCGATTGCGATTCCCAACATGATTCCTCCATAAAGCTCATGGCTATCTGCTTGACACGGGCAAACGGCGGTCCGGGGGCCAAGTTTCGCGCTCGTCCAACCCGCGCTTCGATCACCTTTTACGCTCCTCCGGTGCACGGTGGATGACAACCCGTGGAGACCGTATTTATCGGCTAACGAGCGGCATGCAAGACTGGTTCATGAACCGCTGAGTCATCCGTGCCGGATCGGCGCTGTTTCGACGGCAAACAGGGTGAAAATCGCGGCGGGTGAAAATCACAAGGGTGGCAGATGTACGAATCGAATTTGTTCTCCGACTCCAGTGCAACGGAGTCGGCCGAGATTGAGAAGACGCCAGAGGAATTGGCGTCCGAGCGCACAGCGTCTGTTGTGGAACGCTCCAACGAAGACACCGCTGAACAGCGCCAGTCGCAACTGTTCAGCGGCTAACTTCGGTCAGGATTCTTTCAGGACAGAGATCACATTGCCGGCGGGATCGGTGAACCAGGCGATATCTGGTCCATTACCTCGCATGACGCCGTTCTCTTCCTGAGGGAATCCGTCGTATTTGAGGAACTTCACTCCGCGCGAGGTCAGTTTGTCGACGGTTCCGTCGATATCGTCCACGAGGAAATTCAGGATCGTGTACGTCGCGGGCTCGTGATTCGGCTTGGGATAGACGAGTATCTCGGTCCCGCCCGCGAGATGCAGACGAATGAGTCCCATTTCCTCATCGGTGACTTTCAGCCCGAGAGTTTCGCTGTAGAACTTCTTCGCGGCAGCAATGTCGTCCACCGAGAATCCGCTGATGGCTTTGGTTGCTCCGAGCATCATGCGCCGCCCTCGGTCATCGCGGATTCCATCTCGGCGCGCGCTGCTTCACTGAACTCGATGATCTGAATGTAATTGCCATCGGGGTCGATTGCGGTGGCAAACCAACTTCCGTCGCGCTCTTCGAGCGGCGCAAACCAGGTTCCACCGAGTTCATCGACGCGCTTCGCCACTGAGCGGGCGTCGTCGGTTTCGACGTTCAGGAACATTCGGCCGGGCTGGGGATTGGTATCGCCGATGTCGTCGCGCTTGTCGATCATCACGTAGAAGCCGTTGAAGTCGAGAACGTCGTAGCCAGGTTCGCCGGGAGTTCGATCGACATTCGGTGCGAAGGCCGCGGCGTACCAGTCGCGTAGTCGGTCAGGGTTGGTGCTGGAAAGCAAGATGCTTCCGATACTGGATCCGGACATGGTTCCTCCTGCGAGCAGTCTTTTCGGCGAAAAGGTGTTTCGCCTCTGATCTATAGACTGCCCAGAACCGTGAAAGTAATCGCTATGGGTGTGTGCGTGTTCGTTGTTGCACGCAACTGGCCTTCAGGTGGCGGGATGCGGCGCCGGACGCACGGTTGTGTGCATTGAGGCGCGCTGCATCCTGACTTATCTCAGGAAGTGTGTAGCGCGGCGTGCGGATGTGCGAGGCGGGCGCGAATTCCATCGATGAACAGGTCCAGTCCGAACTGGAAGCGCACCGTGGGGTCGCCGGCGAGAAGATCCTCGTCGGATTCGCCGCCGATAACCTCGGGTGAGTCGGGGGAGATGGGCGCCCTTGTCAGAGCCCCGAATTCCTCCATCTGGGCGCGAGACTGCTCGTCGACGGTATGGCCGAGGACGTAGTAAAGGAGTGCGTATGCAGCCAGTTCCGCGTGCTCGCGGGACAGTCCGGAATCGATGCCCGCTGCGACGAAGTGTTCACGAACCTTGCTGCTGGTCATTCGTGATGCGAAGGTCGCGCTGACCAACTCGGCGCCGTCGCGGTGTGCCAGCAGTGCGGCCCGAAGTCTGTGTGCCAGTTCGGAATACGTCTCTTCCCAGCTGTCGGTATCACTGGGAGTGTCGAGGCCTTCGAGGATCTTGTCGACGACTGCGCCGAGCAGGGTCTGCTTGTTGGGGAAGTGCCAGTACAGCGCGCCGGGTTGCACTCCGAGTGACGTTGCGAGTCTGCGCATCGTGAGGTCGGCCAATCCGAACTCGTCGAGTATCGCCATGGCGCCGTCCAGAACGTCGCCGCGTCGCAACTGCACTTGTTTTTCCCTCGTTTCGTTCGGGTGTCGATCGATCCTGCCTTTGACAGTATTCCACCACGTCTCTAACGTGAACACCGTTCAACTTGTACGGTGTTCAATTTTGTTCAATCGAAGGAGTCTCCTGTGACCTCGGCATCCGTGACCGTCGATATTCTCGACCAAGCCCGCGAGCAAGTTCTCGAACGCGGCGAAGGACTGAGCGAAAGCCAGGTGCTCGACGTACTCCGACTGGGCGACGAAAGGCTCGAAGATCTCCTCGCTCTCGCCCACGATGTGCGTATGAAATGGTGTGGACCGGAAGTCGAGGTCGAAGGCATCATCAGCCTCAAGACCGGCGGTTGCCCCGAAGACTGCCACTTCTGCTCTCAGTCGGGGTTGTTCCAGTCGCCCGTTCGCGCAGCCTGGCTCGACATCCCCAGCCTCGTGGAAGCCGCCAAGCAGACGGCAAAGTCGGGAGCTACCGAGTTCTGCATCGTCGCCGCGGTTCGTGGGCCCGACGAGAAGCTACTCGCACAGGTATCGGCCGGTATCGAGGCCATCCGCAACGAGGTCGACATCCAGATCGCCTGCTCACTGGGCATGCTGACGCAGGAACAGGTCGACCAGCTCGCGGCGATGGGTGTGCACCGCTACAACCACAATCTCGAAACCTCGAAGTCCCATTTTCCCAACGTCGTGACTACTCACACGTGGGAGGAGCGGTGGGACACCCTGCGGATGGTCCGCGAAGCAGGCATGGAAGTGTGCTGCGGTGGAATCCTCGGAATGGGCGAAACGCTGGAGCAGCGAGCAGAATTCGCAGCCAATTTGGCTGAACTCGAGCCCGACGAGGTGCCGCTCAACTTCCTCAATCCGCGTCCGGGCACGCCGTTCGGTGATCTGGAAGTGCTGCCGGCCAGTGAGGCGCTCAAGTCTATTGCGGCATTCCGACTTGCCTTGCCGCGCACCATCTTGCGCTTCGCCGGCGGCCGCGAGATCACCCTCGGTGATCTGGGGGCGAAGCAGGGAATTCTCGGCGGCATCAACGCCGTGATCGTCGGCAACTACCTCACCACGCTCGGCCGTCCGGCAGAGAGCGACCTCGATCTGTTGATCGATCTGCAGATGCCGATCAAAGCACTCAACGACACACTGTGAGTGAGTCATTGACCGAGGAGCGGTACAACCCGTTCACGGGGCGCCGGATCGTTGATGGTGTTGACGATCCGACGCCGGCAGCTGCATCGATGGGGCTCGAGCCGCCACGGTTCTGTGAACACTGCGGCCGACGCATGATCGTTCAGATCAGTCCCGATGGTTGGTGGGCTAAATGTTCACGGCACGGAGTGACCGACTCGATCGACGCGAAACTCCGTTAGCGTGGTTTGTCGCTGGGGAATTTGTGGGCTTTGATCGGACCCGTCGAAGGCGGTGGCAGGAACAAATTTCCGCGAAGGCTGCCGCGGACGGTGTGGACTGCGACCAGACACCATGTTCCCAGCAATCCGATATAGGCGAGCACGGCAGCATAGCGAAACGCCGGGAGTTCTGTGTGCAAGGCCAATTGTGTTGTGCCGGTGACGAAGGTGCCAACGGGAAAGGTCAAACTCCACCAGGTCAGAGCGAACGGCATTCCGCTGCGTGCAGTGCGCACGGTAAGTGCTGTGGCCAATCCGATCCACAACACCGCGAAACCCCAGACCGGAACTCCGTACAGGATTGCGAAAATCCCCATCCCCGAGGCTAATTGCGGTGACACTGCGAGATGGGCGTTGGCGCCGAGCAGGCCGACGGCGGTGATCGATTGACCGAGTGGCCCCAACACGATCCACAGCGTCGGGACTCGAGCAGTGCCGGAGGTGCCGAAATGCGCCAGGCGACTCCACACCATGGTGATGATGATGAACGACGCGAACAGTGAGAGCCCGAACATGGCGTAACAGCCGTAGAGCATGGTCGTCCGGCCGGTTCCCGGCGCCATGTGAGGGATGAGTAGTGCACCGGTCGCGGCGGAGACCATAGGCGGTACAACGGGCATCAACCACCCGCCGAAGGCGGCGTCCGATTCCACTTTGTGTTGGGTGAACATCAGGTAGGGAATCGTCATGGCGGTGAAGAGTCCGCCGACGGTTCCGAGTGTCCACAGTGTCCAATCGAGGTTGACTGCGGCGCGTTCCCCGATGAGAGACTTTCCGGCCAGAAGCGCTCCGGCGCCGACTGTCAGGAATGCCATGGGCGCGGCGCCGTAGAAGTGCGCCATCTGCGGGTTGTAGGCATGGCTGCGGGCCACGGTCGGATTACGCACCCAGTGCGCAGCCACTGCAACCACCACGACCGCCAGCAACACAGCAGCCATAACCCACACCACCTGCGCAAACACCTGCTGGCCCGGAATCTGAACCGGAAGTGTCGCCGCTGCTGTGGCCACAATCCCGGTGCCCATCACGGATGCAAACCAGTTAGGGCCGATGTTTCCGAAGATTTGCCCTCATGATTGCAGGGAGGACAGTAGCCAAGGCTGACGGGCTGCAACCACGTTCGCTCCTTGCTTGGTGCGCCGATTGGTGCCGGTATCGGACACTCAGTCAGCGTAGCCGCGTCGGTACCCAATTGAGGGGCAATTCTCGGTGCCGTCAAGAAGGTACCGTCACACGTGTGATCTCTCTTCGGCAGACCCGACTGCGCACCGCACTCCTGATCGCGGCGACGACCGTTGGCGTCAGTGGACTGTTCGGTGTGTTGTGGGCATTCCTGGCTCCGGCCGAACATCTGTTGGTGGTTTCCGAAGGCCGCGGAGTTGCATTGACTGGAGAAAGCGTTCATCAGTTCGACTCTGTCGCCATGTTCTTCTGGCTTGCACTGATCGTCGGAGTGCTCTCGGCGGTAGCGGCCTGGCTCGCGCGGTTGAGTCGCGGGCCGTACGCACTCGGCGGGTTGATTCTCGGTTCGGCACTCGGCACTGCCTTGATGGCGGGGGTGGGAGTTGGCGTCGCAAAGTTGCGGTTCCCGGCCGTCGACAATCCGCCGGTGGGGGACATCGTCGCTCTTGCCCCCGGAATCGGAACATTGCTGGTGTTGATAGTTCAACCGTTTGCGGCGTGCATCGTGACGTTGGTTCTTGCGGCCCTCAGTCCGTACGACGATCTCGGTGTGGGCGACCATTCTGATGAACTCGAGTCTCAGACCGAGGACGCCGGGCAGTCCGAACCGACGGCGCCTGCCTTGCCGTGAGCATCGCTCTATCCGGTGCTGACGGACGGCTTCATTCGTACGTCCCCGAGTAGGCGGCCGACAACGAGTGCTCGTAGTCGACGGGTGGCAAAGCGTGTGCTGATCGATGTCACCCAGTTGGGAAGGCCGGATACGACGCTCGGCGGAGCACTACGACGATCCAATGCCCGGAAAGTTGTATCTACTACTTGAGTTGGTGTCTGCATGACACCGACGGCCACATCGTAAGTTCCGACTACTTCGAAGAATTCGGTTCGCGTCGGACCGGGACAAACTGCGAGCACTGTCAGGCCGGTTCCGCGTGCCTCTGCCCACAGCGACTCGGTGAAGGTGAGAACAAATGCTTTGGATCCACCATAGACAGCCATTCCCGGAGTTGGCAGAAATGATGCGGTGCTTGCGATATTGACGAGCGCGCCGCGCCCGGCGAGCAGATCGGGTAGGAACGTGTGGGTGAGTGTGACCAATGCGGTGATGTTCAGTTGAATTTCCGACACAATGCGGTCGAGGTCTTCCTCGGGAAATGCTCCGCGTGTTGCAAAACCTGCATTGTTGATCAGCGAGTTGACTGTGATTCCTCGACGGTCCAAGTCGCTTCGCACAGTTCTGGCAATATCTGGTTGGGTGAGATCTGCGGGGACGACTGTGCGTTGGTCGTCGGCCAGTTGTCGGTACCCGACATCCCGACCGACGACGGTAGCGACCTCCTTGCCCGGGTGCGCAATGATGCGTGCCGCAACATCTTCCGCAGTTGCCAGCGGATCAACTCAGTCGGCGGTAGCCGGCCTTTTCAATCCGAGGAGAGAGCGGTGTGCGTCGAGCATCGGGTGCGTTGCGGCGCAAGCAGAATCAGCATTGATGCACGTCTAGCGTCGACACCCGAAATATATATCTGAATCGGAAAGCAGTGCCCGATGGATGATTTCGAGGAAGGACGCGGGCCTCGAACGGATATGACGACGCCCATCGACCGTTTCGGTGAGCTTGCGCGAAGCACCTCGACTCGTTCGACGCTGCGCCTTGGGACCGCGGCAACCCGACAGCTTTTGCGCCGTTGCTCGCGATCGAACGCACCGCCACGTTGCGCGGCGACGTCGACGATGTCCGCGCCGGTCTCGATGCCCAGGTCGCATACCTGGATTCCCTGATCGGACCGCGTCACAGTTCGTGACGCGGCGATCAGGGGCGCAAGAGGTAGTGCGTTCCAGACGGGATCAGTTCTTTGCCTGCAATTTCAACACTCGATGGTTGTTCCGGTCCGCGACAAACACGTCTCCGGAGTCGGAGATTGCGACGTCGGAGGGCTTGTTGAGTTCTCCAAACGAAAGCACCACCGGATCTGTGGAACCGTTCGCGACTTTGAGGATCCGATACCCGTGTTTGTGGTCGAGGATGACCATGTCGCCGGCACTGTTGATGTCGATAGCTGTTGGAAACCTGTCTTGATCCTTCAGGACAAGAAGCTCCGCCAACGCCCTATCTGTCTTGGCGACATAGATTTGGGGACCCGGCATACCCGTGACGACATGGGGCGTGCCATCGCTTCCGATCGCTACATCGTTGAAGTACTCATCCGCGTCAGGAAGATTGTTTTGGCCGAGAATGGCATACTCCCGCCCCTTCGCCCCGGGGACGATCTTGCGGAGAGCTGGCGTACCGAAGTCGTAGACGTAGACGACGCCGGCATCGGCTACAGCGAGTGACGTCGGATTGTCGACGGTCGCGAGGACTTTCTGTGACGTGCCATCAGCCGACATTTGCAATACTCGTCCATCTTTGGAATCGCCATCGCTGACATAGACGTTTCCGTCGTTTCCGACGGCGATGCCATTGACGCTGGTCAGGCCGTCGAACGGAACTACTGACTGCGTACTGTCTCCGTTTGCGAGTTTCAGGACGCGGTCGTTACCCCAGTCCGTGATGTACACGTTTCCGTCAGAATCGACATCTATTTCGCTCGGGTAGTCGAGGCCCTCGAACGATAGGGTTTCGGCATCCCCGGTGCTGGGTCCCGAACTGCATCCAGCCAAAGTCGAGATCGCGACCGCTGCGGCAGTCAGGAACGCTGCTCGGTGAAGAGACGCGTTCGAGAGCGTTCGGGCGCGAATCATGAAGTCACTCCTGTGAGGTAGGTTGGCGACCTCAGATGACCGCCAGGAGGACCTTACTTGCCCGAACACGTGAAACCGACCAAACCGTCCGAGGTGGAATCGGATAGTCGGTGTCGGCCAGTTCCAGGCGAACAACTGGGGTAACAGGATCCTGCCGCGACACCGCTGACGCGATGCCTTGCCCTGTCACAAGGTGCTGGTGACGTCAGTTAAGTGGTAGAGCTGGAGCCGGGTGCCGAACGTAGGTTCTTCTCACGTGCAACGTACTTGTAGACACCCGGTTTACTGAGATTGAACATTTTCGCCAGCTCCGCAATGGAATGCTCGCGCCGAGAGTGCAGGTCGAAGAGTTTCGCTTGCTGCTTTGCGTCGAGGAGCGGTGTGCGGCCGGTGAAGCCGCCGGCGGCTTTGCGGCGGGCGTTGCCTTCCATCGTGCGCAGGTGGATCAGGCCGGTCTCGAACTCGGTGAACGTCGTGGAGAGCATGTCGAACACGGTTCGTCCGATCGGGTCCCGAGGGTCGTGGACCTTCTTGTCGAACATCAACACCACGTCCCGTTCCGCAAGGTCTGTGGCAATCTGACCCAGGTCTGCGACCGAGCGAGCCAATCGGTCGAGTGTCGTGACCACGAGGGTGTCGCGGGCCGAGAGTGCCGTCAGTGCCGCTGTCAGTGCAGGTCTGGGTCGGTCTGTCCCGGTCAGACCGTGGTCGATGTAGATGGAGTCGGCATCAACACCAAGCGCGGCGAGAGCCTTGCGTTGGCCCTGCTCGTCGTCGTCTATAGACGAGGCGCACCGTGCGTATCCGATCAACATTCCACTATCGTATTCTACGAATAGACCTCTGTATGTATTACATGGTGAGTAGGGCCGATCGGGCAGAAGCTGACCGAAGGCATTCCGATGACCGTGACCGAGGCCGTGAAACAGATACACTGATCGAACAACTGCCTGGTCAACACTGGTACATCGAAGATGAAGGGAGTCGCAGATGTCCGCAGTCCTGTCGAAAGTCGTCCGGAAGAAACTCGTACACGAAGCGGTCCTGGACAAGATCGACCGCGAACACCTCTCGATCAACACCGACAAGGTACGCGCCAGATTGCAGACCAACCGTGAGCACGTTCACGGGAACATGCTCCGCAAGTGCCTGGACCAGTGGGAACGCATCATCGCGGACAACGACATCGACACCGTTCGAAAGATCAGCGTCTCCGATACCGAGACCGACCGTGAGATGCGAAACATGTCGCCCCTCTCGGTGTTGTTGAGCGAGAGCGAACGCCTGCGCGTACTCGACCTTCTCAAGAGAACTCGCGAGTGAAACGAAGCGACCTCGAAAAAGCGGTCATCGCTGCGTGCGGGTGGGTAGAGGAATCGCAGGTGGTGATCTTCGGATCTCAATCGGTACTCGGAAGCTACGACGAAGACTCGCTAGCAACTACTTCGCGGCGGTGAGCTGATCCGGCATATTCATGCTGCTCGGAACAGCGCCTTGATCGACCTGATTTCTCTACGTGGTGTGGTTTGCCACACCACGGTCACGTCGAGATCTTTGGCATCGACAGGGTTCGCCAATGCCGGCCATCTCGCCGTCTGCGCAGGGTGGCACCACGAACACGTCTATTGGGAACTGGGGATCGACTCTACCGACTCGCAGGAAGGCATCACCATGACCGAAACAGACACTTCCACAGGCATTGTCGTGGTACCCCGCATCGAAGAACACGGCGGATACGAGAACAAGTGCTGCACGCACTACGTCCAAGACAACGGCGGCCGCTACCTGCGAGGACCGGTGGTCCAGACGGACGCGGAATGGTTTGCGAACAAGATGAACACACAGTTGGGCTGACCAAACAGTAAAGCCCGCAACGGATTCGGTGCGGGCCTTACTGCTCTACTCCTAAGCCGGGGTAGGACGCTGCGGCATCTTCATAAAAACCGGCTCCGCACCCTCGGTGTACCGGTACGGCACAGCAGACTTCTTGATCTGTAACTCTCGGAATAATTGGGTACGGGCGGCTGAACAAGTCGAGGCCTCGTTCTCGGAGGCATGACCATGCCTTCCTACCCGCCCCGTCGCCGTCCTTCTCCCGGCCCGTGACATTTGGGACGTCGTCGATGCCGTCCATCAATCGATCCCTTCTCGGACACTGCCGGACTCGCATTGGTAGGGGCGGGCGATGCGCCGCGCGCAACGTGCCAAATAACTCCGAGAAAAACGTGCCAAATAATTCCGAGCGCCACACTTTTCGAGGCCGCAGTCGGGGCACTCGTTTCAGTTACGGGCTGGAATCTCCATTGCCGAGGTGCATCCCGAGGATATTTGTTTCCCGGCCGGCATATGGTTCTCTTCGTTCGCTGCGTGAGCGGAGTGAGTCAGTGGTGGGCGGCGCGGTTAGTCGCGACGATTTCTTTGTGCGAGGGCATCTCGGTCAGTGCGCCGAAGTGCGTCATCAGGCGGTCGCGCGTCACCGGGGCCTTGTCCTTCTCCGCTGCAGCGAGAGCCCGACCGAGCTCCTCGCTGCTCAACTCGGTGCAGTACGCCGGCGTTCCGGGCTGCTGCCGCCACGACTCCGCGAGCAGGCCGGCGTCATACGCGTCGAAACCGCTGTCGTCGACGAGTTGCATCACCGTCGAACGGGCCTGCGCGGAGTCGCCTGCGACCGGGATCGCGATCCGGTCGGGGCTACCGGCAGGCTTTCCCTTGCTTCGCTGGGTCTCGGCCAAGGCTGCGTTCCAGGCCTTCACGATCGGGCGCCCGAGCTGTTCCTGGCTCCACAGGCTCTCGACCTGTCCGTCGACGACGGCCTGGATGTTCCCGTTCATGGCGGGGTAGTAGTTCGAGGTGTCCACGACCACCGTGCTCGCTGGCACAGTCGCGATAAGTTCTCTGAGCTGGGGCTGCACGCCAAACGGAATCGCCATGATGACAACGTCCCGGTCCTTCGTCGCGGCGGTGAGTTCGACCGGCTGCGCACCCGCCGCGGTCACTTCGGCATCCACGCTTTCCGGACCTCGCGCATCCGCGATCAGCACGTCGTGCCCGGCTTCGCTGAGTCGCTGTGCGATGTTGCCGCCGATTGCTCCAGCGCCGATAACAGAAACCTTCATGGATTTTCCTTTTTCGTTCGTGTGGAGCGCAACCCCGAGGATTGCGCTCTGGACAAGTGATCACGGGTGGGCTTGCTGTTGCGTGAACTAACTAGCAGAATTGATGTACACGCTGCCATGTACATCTACTGTAGATGATGTACGCGCAAAGCGGTACATCATCCGTGTGTGCAGATTAGGATGGAAACCATGGCTAGTCGCTTGGCAAACCCGTTGACCATCCCTGACGAGGACGAGCTGGATCTCTTCGAAGTGATGTCGGCCCTTACGGACCCGGTACGCAGGGCGATCGTCCTGCAGCTCGCGGAGGAGCCGGGCCGGGGGTGCAGCGACGCGGACTATGGTGTCTCCAAATCTGCGCTCACGCGGCATTGGCGCGTTCTCCGTGAGTCGGGTCTAATCAGGCAGGAGGCGCAAGGTAACAGGCACCGCAACTGGCTCAGGCGCGAAGAACTCGATCGACGCTTCCCTGGGTTACTCACGCTCGTTCTCGACGAGTCCTCGAACAGCGCAACAGCGTCCTAGCTGCTGAGCCTGGCTCGCCAGGCACCAAGCCCCACAGACGTGCTCCGTAGCCACCTACCCGGTGTCGGAAGTGTTCGACAGTCCATCGCCTAACGGGCGGTGGGGTGCCATTTAGCGCAGCGAAAACACCGCCACATATAGCTGCGATTCACACTCCTCCGATGACTCGATCGTATGCGCAGAGCAAAATCCTGACCCCGACCGCCGCGCAACCCCCTTTGTATAGTTATGCGCTACTTCGGGTCGTCTCTCATTCGATCGTTTCTCGGACACGAACAGAACCAGGGCGGCGAGGCGATCCGACCAGCCTGGAGAGTGTCGCAAAAACCGGTCTCAATGCTTTTGTCCTGAAACCTCGCCTGTCGGTGAGTTCTGCAACACTGTGCCCTTGTGAGCGACTTTTCAGGCCCGACCAGGGTTTCAACCCTCCTCGGCTACGCCCGTGTGTCCACAACCGACCAGAACCCCGAACTTCAGTTGGACGCATTGAACGTGGCCGGGTGCTTCCGAGTGTGGACCGACAAGGCATCCGGAGTTAAGACAGACCGACCCGAGTTGGCAGCGGTCACGGATGCCCTTCGTCCAGGGGACACGCTCGCTGTCTGGAGGCTCGACAGATTAGGTAGATCTCTAGTGCATCTCATCGACACTGTCGACGTACTCGAAAAGCGTGGAGTAGCTTTCAAGTCACTCAACGACCCCATCGACACAACGACGTCAAGCGGGGAAGCTGGGTTTCCAAATCTTCCGCGCCCTAAGTGAATTCGAGCGAAATCTAGTCCGTGAACGGACTATGACGGGTCTGGCAGAAGCGCGGGGTCGAGGCCCTATCGGAGGCCGGCCGTCAGCACTTACAGTGGCGAAGAAGCGGCAGGCCGACAAGATGCGAGGAGACGGCGTCCCCATGAGTGAAATCGCAGAAGTCTTGGACGTAGCGACGAGCACTCTGTATCGGAACTTGCATTGAGAAAACAGCTTTAACGTGATTTAGGCAGCCACGGATGCATTCGGTATGACGATGGTCAATCCTCAATGAAGGAGAAACAGTATGGGGAAAGTCGGAATTCTTACCGAGAAGCCTTCGGCGGCAAGGAACTTCGCTGCCGCGCTGGGCGGTATGAGCGGCACATTCGACGGCACGGAATACGTCATCGTGAATGCTCGCGGTCACCTCTTGGAATTGAAGGACCCCGCGGCGATGGTGCCCGCATCCCTCTCCGAGCAGTACAAGAGCTGGGATCTGCAACATCTACCGTGGAATGCCGACGACTTCCGCTGGGAGCGCGAGGTCAGACGCAAGGTCTCCGGTGGGAAGCTGGTCACCGACCTGGACGCGAAGAGTCTGCTCGACGCACTCAAGGAGACCTTGTCGACGTGCGAGACCGTCTGCAATGCCGCCGATCTCGATCCCACCGGCGAAGGTTCGCTGCTGGGGTGGGAAATCGTGGAGTACCTGGGGCTGGAAGGTAAGAAGCTCGAGCGGATGGAGTTTCTCGACGAAACCCCGGCGTCGCTGCGGAAGGCGTTCACGAATCGCCGCTCGGTTACCTCGATCGAGTCCGAAGGTGACTATCGCAAGGCAGACTTCCGATCGAAATGGGACATGCTGTCGATGCAGTTCACCCGGGCGGCGACGAAAGTGTCCGGCTCAAACACCGTGGTGCGTAACGGTCGACTCAAGTCGGCGATGGTCGTGATCGTCGGTGACGGCCTCGACGCGCACAAGGGTTACGTGAAGAAAGCGTTCTACGAGAACCGTTTTCGTGACGAGAACAAGGTCACCTACACCGATCCTGACATCGACCGGTTCGAGAGCAAGAGCGCCGTGCCCGGCGGCCTCGAGTCCTCCCCGGTGGTCCATGACGGGACCACTCGCAAGAAGACCGGGCCACCGAAATTGATGGACCTCGCCGGCCTCTCGTCGCTGCTGTCGAAGAAGGGTTTCGAAGCCAAGAAGGTCCTGGACACGTATCAGAGGATGTACGAGGCACAGGTGGTGTCCTATCCGCGGACCGAAGACAAGTTCATCTCGATCGAACAGTTCAACGAACTGCTACCGCTGGTCGACAAGATCGCCGGCGTCGTCGGAGTGAACCCGGCCGCGCTCACCCGCCGCGGCCCACGAAAGAGTCACATCAAGTCCGGCGGCGCCCACGGCGCCAACCGTCCTGGGCCGAACGTCCCCCCGAATTTGGCTGCCGTGGAGAACAAATTCGGCGAACTGGGTAAGGAAATCTACGAGCTCCTGGCGAAGAACTACCTGACGATGCTCGCCCCGGACTACGAGTACGACCAGCATCGCGGGCATGTCGAGAAGTACCCGAGCTTCGTCGGTTCGCTGAACGTCCCGGCGGTGCTCGGATGGAAAGGCGTGTTCGTCGTCGAGGACGACGAGGAAGAGCCGGATGAAGCAGCATCGGGTGCGACTGCGCTCGGGACCGTCGCGACACCGTTCGTCCACGAAGGCTTTCCGACGCGGCCACCGCACCCGACGATGGGGTGGCTGATGAAGCAGCTGGAAAAACGCAGCGTGGGTACCGGTGCCACCCGGACGAGCACGTACGCCGAGGTCACCAACAACGCCACCGGCAAAGCGTTGATGCGTGAGCAGCGCGGCAAGATCACGCTCAGTGCGGTCGGCGAACTCAACCACCGGATTCTGCCGGGTACGCACATCGGTGATCTGACGATCACCGAGAAGGTTTTCGAGCAGATGGCGCAGGTCGAGGCGGGTACGAGCGCGGCTCCTGACTTCCTGGCGCTGGTGGCGGGCCTGGTGCGCCACGACCTCGAGAAGATGAAGGCGAACGCGAGCAGGTTGCCGGCCGAGCTCAAAGAGCGCATGGCCAAGGCCGGAGTGATCCGTGAGCTGGTCGAGATCATCACCTTGCCGCCGGCACTGCATTTCACCCACGACGGCATCGTGGTCAGCACGGCGAAGAGGGGGTTCGGCGGGCACCGGTTCACCGACGCCGAGGTAGCCGCGTTGGTGGCTGGTGAGGTCATCGAGATCACGGCGACGAGCACCAAGACAGGCAAGCCGTACACCTGCAAGGGCAAGCTCGAAGCCGGGGTGATGGAGAAGACCGGGAAGAAGTACCCGTTTGTGGGCTTCAAGCCTCAGTTCGAGGAGCGAGCCCCGAGAACGGACCTGGTCAGCGGAGTGTGGAAGGGCAAGAAGGTCTCGTTCAAGGGCCGCGGCTGGGGCGCGAACGAGCACTGGTCAGGCAAGGACTTCACCGAGCAGGAACTGGTGAAGCTGCTGGCTGGGGAGAGCATCGAATTCGAGGCCAAGGGCAAGACCGGCAATCCGTACAGGGCCAAGGGTGCGCTGGCCGCTAGGACCTATCAGGGCCAGAAGACGTTTGGTTTCACGTTGAAGTTCGAGGACCGGAAAGCTCCCACCGGAGCGAGGAAGCGCAAGGTAGGTAAATAGCGGCAACAGCCACCGACTCCGAAAGCAGGCCGGCTCCTCGGTGTATGAGAGTTGTGTCGAGCCGAGTCTGTATTCCAATCACGGAGAGCGAGTTGTGAAGGGGCAGTGCATGATTAAAAGTGCAACCGACATGTTCGTAGGGTGGGCGAAGGTGGGCGACATGGATTTCTACGTTCGACGGTTCCGCGACATGAAGGTCATTCCCGACTGAGCCACAATCGGGCCGTATCTGGCGGAGTTCGCCGGCGCCCGCTGCGAAGTACTGGCTCGCACGCACACACGCAGCGGCGACGCAAACGCCATCTCGGAGTATTTGGGAAGATCTGACAAAGCTGTGCTGGCTTTGTCGACGTTTGCGCGGCGGCATGCGGACCAGAACGAGCGTGACCATGCTCAATTGGTCGCAGCGATAGCGAAAGGATCTGTGCCCAGCGCCCCGGGATGGTGACGCCGTCACGCAATCCCCCAGAGTTCTCACAGAACCACCACAACGGCAGCACAAGATTGTGGACTTACATAGGAGTCAAGTAATTCGATTCCTTCAGGAGGTCCGCAATGAATACTCGCGAATTCGACCGCAATCGCGGCGTAGTGCTGGTAACTGACATCAGCCGTGATCACGGCGCACGCGTTGCGTTCGAATTCCTGGAGGCGGGATGGAATGTCGCAGTCACCGCCCGGACGGTGGCCGAGTTGGTTCGGTTCATGACAGGCAAGCCGGCGCACCACTTTTTTGCCATAGTGGCGGACCCTACTGATTGCTTGCAGGCAGATCGAATTCTCGACCGGGTGACGACGCGATTTGGGGGGATCAACAGGGTCGTCGATCCGGTGGGCATGGTCAGCGCGGCGTGGATGCAGGGCGAAGTATTCGAAGCTGTTGCGTAACAGTGTGGTTCAGCTTGGTGGGCGCAGTGCCGCAAACTCGTCCGTTACTCGCAACGTGGAGTCGGTGAAGCGATACAGTGCGGGCGGGCGGCCACCGGCCTTCCCGGACGGTGCGGTGTTTCCGGTCGCTGTCAGAACGCCGCGACGGCCGAGAACGCGCTGAAGGTTGGTGGCATCAACCTGGTAACCGAGTGCCGCGCAATAGATTTCGCGCAAGGTCGACATTGCGAATTCTTCCGGGGCCAGCCCGAAGGCGATATTGGTGTACGAGAGTTTGGCAGCCAGTCGATTGCGGGCGTGACGCACAACGGTGCCGTGGTCGAACGACATCTCCGGAAGGTTCGATACCGGATGCCACGCAGTATCCGGCGGAAGTTGAGGGTCCGCACTCAGAGGAACGAGGCCCAGGAACGTTGACGCGATACGGCGAGTACCCGGTACTCGTGCCGGGTCGCTGAAGACGGAGAGTTGTTCGAGGTGTGCCACCTTGCGGAGGTCTACCTTCTCGGCGAGGAGCCTGCGGGCTGAGGTAGTGAGGTCCTCGTCGTCGCGCAAGGTGCCGCCGGGGAGTGACCAGGTGCCCTTCTCGGGATCGAGGGCACGCTGCCACAGCAGCACGGCCAGTTCTTCGCGCCCGCCGGGGCAGTGACTGCCGTCACCTGCAGTGATGTCGGTGGGAAAGGCGCGAACCTGGAACACCGCTGCAAGCACTTCGTGGGTGGTGTTACTATGAGGCACGTTTTCGATCCTAAGTCGAAAACCTCGAATACGGAAATCCGGACCAGCCCGTTCGGATTTGAACTGGGCGCTACGCCCGGGTTCACGGTGAAGGAGAACGCCATGACGACCACGACGTTATGGGAGGGATCGACCTCGCAGATTCATGACGGCCCCGGTGGATACACGGGAGTCGAGGCGACCCCGGAATGGGCCGCCGAGGTCAAACGTCTGGCTCGCGAACGCGGCGCCACCATTTTGGCGCACAACTACCAGTTGCCTGCCATTCAAGACGTCGCCGATCATGTCGGTGACTCACTTGCTCTCTCGCGTATTGCAGCCGAGGCTCCCGAGGACACGATCGTGTTCTGCGGCGTCCACTTCATGGCCGAGACGGCCAAGATTCTGTCGCCGTCCAAGACGGTGCTGATCCCGGACGAGCGCGCGGGTTGCTCGTTGGCTGATTCCATCAACGCGGAGCAGCTTCGTGAGTGGAAAGCCGACAACCCGAATGCCCTGGTGGTTTCCTACGTGAACACCACGGCAGAGGTCAAAGGACTGACCGACATCTGCTGCACGTCGTCCAACGCGGTCGACGTGGTCAATTCCATCGACGCTGACCGCGAGGTGCTGTTCCTGCCTGACCAGTTCCTCGGTGCCCACGTCAAGCGCGTGACCGGCCGCACCAACATGCAGATCTGGGCCGGTGAATGCCACGTCCACGCCGGCATCAACGGTGACGAGCTGACGGCCAAGTCCAAGGCTCACCCCGACGCAGAACTTTATGTGCACCCCGAATGTGGTTGCGCCACTTCGGCTCTGTACCTGGCCGGCGAAGGTGCAGTTCCGGCCGACAAGGTCAAGATCCTCTCCACCGGTGGCATGCTCGATGCCGCACGCACCACCAAGAGCAAGCAGGTGCTGGTTGCAACCGAAATCGGCATGCTGCATCAGCTCCGTAAGGCGGCACCGGGCGTCGACTTCCAGGCCGTGAACGACCGCGCGTCGTGCCCGTACATGAAGATGATCACGCCCGCTGCGTTGCTGCGGTGCCTGCTCGAAGGCAAGGACGAAGTCCATGTCGACCTCGAAATGGCCAAGCGTGCACAGAAATCGGTACAGCGGATGATCGAGATCGGCAATCCGGGCGGCGGCGAGTGACGAGCCCTGCCGGGCGTTTCGCCTGGGAGGCTCACGCCGATCTGGTCGTCGTGGGTGGCGGTGTCGCGGGGCTTACCGCCGCGCGGACAGCGTCCCTGCGGGGACTGAAAGTTTTGACCGTCAGCAAGGGCGGTCCGACGGATACGTCCACGCAGTACGCGCAGGGCGGCATTGCCGTCGTCGGCGATCTGAGCACCGATTCGGTGGACTCCCATGTTGCCGATACGTGTGAAGCGGGTGTCGGACTCTGTGACGAAGCGGCGGTGTATTCCGTCGTCGAATCAGGGCACGAAGCCGTTGCTGCTCTGGCTGCACTCGGGGCAGTGTTCGACCGTGGCCGAGACGGCGAGGTGTCACGCACCCGTGAGGGTGGGCACAGCACTCGACGCATCATTCATGCCGGCGGTGACGCCACCGGAGCGGAAGTTCAGCGGGCACTCAATGCTGCTGGCCTGCCGGTTCTGTTCGGCGCCGCTGCCGTTCAGGTGGTGACGAACCGCCGTGGTGTGTGCGGATTGATCGTCTCGTCGCCCGACGGACTCGGCGTTATTCACGCGCCGGCAGTTCTGCTCGCGACGGGTGGCCTTGGCCAGCTGTATGCGTGCAGCACCAACCCGCCCGGAGCTACTGCCGACGGTATCGCCTTGGCGCTCGAGGCTGGTGCGGCAATATCCGACCTTGAATTCGTACAGTTCCATCCGACGGTTCTGTTCACACCCGGCGGCCTCGGTCGACGGCCGTTGATCAGTGAGGCCGTGCGGGGCGAGGGTGCGATTCTTGTTGACACCAATGGTGATTCGGTAACTGCTGGTGTTCACCCGCTCGGTGATCTGGCGCCCCGTGATGTGGTCTCTCGCGCCATCGCGGCGCGATTGCGTGACCTGGGCACCGATCACGTGTACCTCGATGCACGAAAGCTCGACGGGTTCGCGGCTCGGTTCCCGACCATTACGGCATCGTGCCTCGAAGCCGGTATCGACCCCCGGACGCAACTGATCCCGGTGGCGCCGGCAGCGCATTATTCTTGTGGTGGCGTAGCAACCGACGTGCATGGGCGCACCGGCGTGCCGGGCCTGTATGCGGCGGGTGAAGTTGCGCGCACCGGATTGCACGGAGCCAATCGCCTTGCATCCAACAGCCTTCTCGAAGGACTGGTTGTGGGGGAGCGCGCCGGAATAGCGGCCGCGGAGCGTCGTGAGGTTCACGCTGAAGTAGTCAACGTGGTGCGTCGGCCCCTGCCGATTCTGCCTCGCGAGAAGGTGCAGTCGATCATGACCGCGAACACCTCTGTCGTCCGCGACGGTGTCGGGCTCGAAGTAGCGCGCACATCGCTCGCAGCTGCCGATAAGACTGTTGCAGTTACTGTTCCAGAACTCGAAGACGTAGCCCTGACCTTGACTGCTACAGCTTTGGTGGACGTTGCCATCGCCCGCACCGAGAGTCGTGGCTGCCACACGCGCACCGACCATCCCGAGACCGACCCTAATCAGCGTCGTAGTACCCGAATCAAACTGGGTAGAGACGGCGCACTCGACATGCTCGACACATTTTTGACAGGAGTTCATCGATGACCGCGCAGAAGCCGTTGCCCGCCGCCCTCGACCGCGACGAGGTACTCACTCTGATCCGGCTCGCGCTGGACGAGGACCTGCGGTACGGACCGGATGTCACTTCCGTAGCGACGGTTCCCGCAGACGCCGTAGCCAAGGCCTCGGTTGGTGCTCGGTCCGCCGGCACAATCGCCGGTATCGACGTCGGATTGCTGGTGCTCGACGAGGTGATCGGTGCCGGTAATTACGAGGTGCTCGATCGTGTCGCGGACGGAACCCGCGTTGAAGCAGGACAGTCGGTGCTCTCCGTGATGGCACCGACTCTGGGTCTGCTGACCGCGGAGCGCACGATGCTCAACCTGGTGTGCCACCTCTCCGGTATCGCGACCGCGACGTCGCAGTGGGTTGACGCAGTCGCCGGCACTCATGCCAAGATCCGCGATACTCGGAAGACCCTTCCCGGTTTGCGTTCGCTGCAGAAGTACGCAGTTCAGGTCGGTGGCGGATTCAACCACCGCATGGGACTCGGCGACGCGGCGCTGATCAAGGACAACCACGTTGCTGCCGCCGGTTCCGTAGTTGCGGCGCTGCGGGCCGTACGTGAACTTGCGCCGAACATCGAGTGCGAGGTCGAGGTGGACAACCTCACTCAGCTCGACGAGGTGCTCGCCGAGAACGTCGAACTCATTCTGCTGGACAACTTTCCGCTGTGGCAGACCCAGATTGCAGTGCAGCGACGCAACACAGTGTCGCCGAGCACGAAGCTCGAAGCGTCCGGTGGCCTGAGCCTCGATGTCGCAGCGGAGTACGCCGGTACCGGTGTCGATTACCTCGCTGTCGGAGGTCTGACGCATTCCGTGACAGTTCTCGATCTCGGCCTCGACATGTAGGTTCTGTCGCTCGTTCATTCGGGCAAAGATTGTCGTATTCGACGGGAGCGAGCACCCCAGCAGCATTGTGCTGGGGTGCCCGCGTCTTGCTGTGAAATCAGGGGTTGCCGCCGCCGCTTCCTCCGCCAGTGCTCACGGGGTCCACGCTGCCCAAGTTCGTACTGCCCAAATTCACGCTACCGAGGTTCACGCTTCCAAGATTGAAGTCTCCGCTGCCGAATAGGCTGCCGAGATTCCACTCGCTGAGGTCAAATAGGCTGCCGAGATTCCAACCGCCGCTGCCGAAATCCCACTCGCTGCTGCCGGTGTTCAGGCTTCCGAAATCGGCGAAGTTCAGGCTGCCGAGATCCCAACCGTTGCTGCCGAAGGCAAGGTTGAGGCTTCCGCCGCAGGCGCTGCTGCAGTCAGGGTCCGCCGAGGCTGTTGTGGCCATCGCACCTGCGCCGCCTACCAGGGCTGCCGATGCTGCGAATACGACGGCCATGCGTCGGATGCTGCTTCGGTGGTTTCTTGTCGATTCCGAATTCACGCTCATGCACATCTCCAGGGATTAGTAGCTTGAGTATTCAGGACATGTGGAACTGTAAATTAGTGCATTAGTTGATAAAGCGAAATTCGCACAAACTGTCCCAGTATGTGGGATTTGTTTGATGGAGGGTTTGATTATCATCCCGACGGGATAAGTAATTCTGTTCCTGTTGTGGGTGATTGTTGATCCGCCTCTTCGGGATAGATATCGCAATCGAATCCTATTGGTCGTACGGCCTGTTCAGGCTCGGCCGTCCTTTCGATCTGAGTCATTTGGCAAAAAAGATCCAGGTCAGCGGGTCGGACGTTGGCCCGAGTGACCCCGGTAGTCGAATCAAACTATTTTGCTGAACTTACTAACTTTCTTTAATTGTTCGCGTGGAGGGTCGTTGCCGGAGGGATTTCGAACTTATTTTTTAAACATTGTTTCATTCTGGAGAAACTGGGTATTTCTTACCGCTGTTCGAATATGTAAGTGGGTTGTACATGATTCATGCGAGGCGGGTCGATCTTGTCAGGTCGATATGCGCGATACATTCTTGCGAGAGTTCAGCAATGGCCGCACATGTGCAGCTTCCGGTCGTTAGCGCTCGGCGTCCAGCAGTTCGGGTACCGCCGAGCGGAGAGCACCTGTCACGGTCGCAACCGCTGGGTGCGCGGCGGACCCTGCCCGGTGCGCGATCATCGTTCGTCGCCGAATCGGCATGGGCGTCAGGCGTACTCCCGGAGGCGGATGAATTGCGCCTAGTTCCGGAACAAGCGAAACGCCTTGTCCCGCAGAGACGAGAGCAAGAACCGTGGCGAACTCATCGATGTGGTGTCTCACTCTCGGCGTGAATCCTGCGGCCTGACATGCCCGAATCGTCATTGCGTGACAAGCGGTTCCGGGGATTGCGGTGATCCACGGAAGTTCGACGCAATCAGTGAGTGTGGTGACGGTTGTCAGCGGATCAGCCGAAGCCAGGTATACCGATTCGCTGCACAGCGGAAGCGTCGTCAAGCCGGGTTCGGTTGGCCGCGGAACGAAGTCGTAGTCGTGGATCAATGCCAAGTCCAGGTCGCCGGCACGTAGGGCATCGGCGACGTCAGCCGGATCGATCTCCGAGACCATCGGTTCCAGTCCCGGGTGTTCCTGTGCCAGCGCTATCAACGCCGGGGGCAGGATCGCGCGTGCCGCTGTCGGAAATGTTCCGATTCGGAGTGGACCCGCTAGCCCGCGACGGGCGTCGACCAGTTCTCCCGACGCCTGTTCCAAGCGCGCCAGGATGGCTTCGGCATGACGTGCGAGATTCGAGCCGGCAGGAGTCAGCCTGACCCGACGGCCCGTCCGCTCGAGCAACGGCACTCCGGCTTCGCGTTCCAGAACGGCTAGCTGTTGGGATACCGCCGACGGACTGAATGAGAGGGCCTGGGCGACAGCAACGATGGTCCCGCGCAAGGCCAGTTCACGGAGAAGGCGTAGTCGCCTGACATCGAGCATCATCTGAGCTTACGCTCGGCGTCGGAAATGCGAACTAGACCTACAAGGTTGGCTCGGTAAAGGTGGATCCTATGACTTCCCACCTCGCCTTGGCTGGAATCCACGTACCGCTGATCACGCCCTTCGGCGCGAGCGGACAGGTGGCAACCGACGCCCTCGAACAACTCGCACACCAGGTGCTCGAAGATGGAGCGATCGGGCTGGTTGCGCTCGGGACCACCGCTGAGACTGCGACCCTGACTCAGCAGGAACGACGCGACATCGTCGATATCTGCGCCGGTGTCTGCCGCGCTCGCGGTGCGTCGTTGATTGTCGGGGCCGGCAATAACGACACGACGGGGAGTGCCGGTGCACTGGAGGAACTGGGTCGATGGCCGGAGGTCAGCGCGGCCCTGGTGCCGGTTCCCTACTTCACCAGGCCATCGAATGCCGGTGTAGTGGCACACTTTACGCACTTGCAGGCATCGAGCCCGGTGCCGTTGATCGTCTACCATGTCCCGTATCGAACGGGACGTGATCTTGATGCCGCCACCCTGCAGGAGTTGGGGCGATTGCCCGGCATCGTCGCGGTGAAGTACGCCGCAGGTGGCATAGATCCTTCCGCCGTCGAGCTTTGTGCCGATCTACCTGCTGATTTCGCAGTTTTGGCGGGTGACGATCCGTTTCTTGTCCCCATGCTTGCCCTGGGCTCCACGGGCGGAATTTTGGCATCGGCCCATGTTGCGACCAGAGACTTCGTAGGTCTGGTCAACGCTTGGGAGAGTGGAGATTTGGACCGTGCACGAGCATTCGGTCAGGACTTGTCGCGGCTGTCCGGTGCATTATTCGCCGAACCGAATCCGACGGTGATCAAGGGCGTGCTGCATGCACTGGGCAGGATTCCGACGCCGAATGTGCGCTTGCCCTTACTGCCTGCGTCGCGAGAGTCGGTCGAAGCTGCTCTCGAGATTTACCGTGAGCATTCGGAGACTGCCTCGGGGGTTGATCGTTCAGAGTTCCTTGCGGAAGTGCGGACGCTAGAGCGGTGAACAGTGTAGTTGCGGAGTCGATTCCGAGTGTCTATCGGAGCATGAATCCGAGACGTGCACCTCGGGCATTCGGGGACAACACCATGAGTACGAGGGCGATGATCGGAATGGGACTGATGGCAATTCCGACTGCCACTGGCAGCACGTTTCCCAGGGAAGTCAGTATTGATATCTCCAAAACTCTTGTACGGGCAGTAATTGCGATGCGCGGACAACGTGCGTTCAGTTGACGCGCGTCGCGGGGTGTCAGCGCGCAAGCGTCATCGACGACCTCGGCAAAAGGGTCGAAACATGATGATGTCGGCAGCGAGGTTGGCGTGCTGCGAGAAAATGTAGTGGCCGGGAAAGTGATCACCTGACAAAATGACGCGAAAGAAGTAGCAACACGGCGATGCATGTATTCGGAAGGCGAATTCGAATGCTATGTAGTGGATGTTACTGATCACCACAGTTTCGCGCATCATCCCCTGAGGGTGAAAGTCGGTTTCGCGTCTGAGAGGTACACGAGAGAGTTTCCGACGGAAGATGTCGGAGACCAAATTTCAAGTCACACTTTCCCCAAGCATTGCTGGATTCGGGGGGATATTTTCACCCTCACAGGGTGATGCCGAAATATGGATGAGTCGGTACATTTCACGCAGTCGTCAGTGTGGGTTGCGATCGCCCACGAACATGCCGGTGTGGCGAAAAGTATCCAACTAATTGAGACGGGAGGACCCGCGTGCACCATCCAATCGAGGGTCTCACCCGGAGTAATTGGGTTAGGGAGTTCTCTGCCGGCGTTACTTTGCTTGCAATCTCGGTCCCGTTGAATATCGGATACGCACAAATTGCGGGTCTTCCTGCGACGGCGGGACTGTATGCCTTGATCGTGCCGACGCTTGTTTTTGCATTTCTTGTTTCCTCCCGGCAGGTCGTCGCGTCACCAGATGCGGCCGCAGCGGCAATGGTTGCTTCTTCGTTGATCGGTCTGGGCGCTGCGGGGAGCGAGAATTATGCCGAAATGGCTGCAGCGCAAGCAATTCTCGGTGGGCTGATGTTTATGGCATGCGCGATGTTCAAACTGGGATTTTTGGCAGATTTCTTGTCCAAGCCGATTCTGATCGGGTTTGTCGGAGGATTGGCATTGGACATCACTGTCAGTCAGATTGCCAAGATACTCGGTGTTCCGATCGACAGTGCCGGTGAATTTACCGAGAAAGTGATCGACCTCGTGAGTAATCTCGGGGAGTCAAATTTCTGGGCTGTCGCACTCGGATCCGGTTCGATATTGATACTTGTTCTCGGTCGAAGGATCGCGGCCGTCGTGCCCTGGGCATTGGTAGTGATGGTCGGAGCGACAACGCTGTCGATTGTGCTTTACCTCGAAGGTAAGGGCGTATCGGTTCTGGGCAATGTTCCTGCCGGTCTACCGACGTTCGCGGTACCGACATTGAGTATTGCCACCTGGCTTTCGCTGGTGCCGTCGGCGATCGCTCTGACTGCGGTTGCTCTGGCCGAGGGATTGCTGGTATCTCGGCAGTACGGCGAGAAGAACAACTACTCCACGGATCCGGACCGGGATCTGACGGCCTTCGGTGCCGCGAATATTGCCTCTGGTCTTTTTTCATCGTTCACTATCGGTTCGTCGACGTCGCGTACCGCTGCGATGGACACAGCGGGTTCACGCACTCAGTTGCCCAGCATTGTCCTGGCCGCGGGTACGTTGTTACTACTCTTGTTTGGCACCGATCTGTTGGCAGATATTCCGTCGCCGGCAATCGGCGCGATTGTCGCTGTCGCGGTCTTCAAACTTATCGGGTTCGTCGATTTCACCGAATTGTGGAATCAATCGAAGGCTGAATGTGCAATCGGTGCAGTGTGTTTCGGTGGCGTTCTCCTCATCGGTCCGATTGGCGGAATTGTCCTGGCGTTTGTTCTCTCGTTGATCAACCTCGCGCGACGTGCCGCTAATCCTGCCATTGATATCCTCGCCGGATCGGACGATCCGACAGTATCGCTCCTGGACGGGGCAGACGACGTCGAGGAGACAGCGCCAGGCCTTATCGTCATGCGCTTTGCGGCCCCAATTTTCTTTGCGAACAGCACCGTCCTGGCGGCCAGAGTCCGTACAGCGGTTGAATCGGCCCCCAATCACGTCACTGAATTTGTTCTGGATCTCGAGGCCGTGACTGATATCGACGTCACTGGTGCCGACATGCTGACGGGATTGAAGGACTGGTTGCATGCGCGTTCGATCACGCTGGGCTACTCCCGAGTCCGTCCGCATCTTCGGGAACACCTGCTCCGATTCGGTTTGCTGGAAGAGGCTCAGTTGTACCGGACGAATCGCGATGCGGCCAACGCCTTTCACGCTGATTCTCCTGACATGAAAGCGGACATAGGGGAAGGATGACGCTGTAACTGTTATCCGGTCCGCCATAATTTCTCACTGAAAGGCATTACCTCATGCTCATCATCGGAATACTTCTGTTCGGGACCGTAATAGGCGCGGGTGCCCAATTGATTCTGGGTTCCAGTAGCCGGCGACTGGATTGGCCGGCCGCATTCGCTGCCGGAATCAGCGGTTCCCTGCTTGGCGGCTTGCTCGTCAGTCTGATAGCGGGTGACGGACTTTCGTTGCGCCCCAGCGGAATCGTCGGGTCGCTCGCCGGCGCCGTCATTCTCACCGCAGGCTGGCAGTGGTACCGCAAGAGCGTGAGTGACGCCGCAGCATCCACTGATAGCTGAACTTTCGCCCTTTAACGCAACATCTCTGAGAGGAAGAACATGACTGAAACATCTCCGAAGGTCAATTCCCATCCGGTGAAGAAGGGCATCGCAACCGGTACGAATCTTGCAGCCGCTGTCCTTCTCCTCACCGCTGGCGTCATCTCTCTGCTCCAAGGGATTTCGGCGGTTGCCAAAGATGACCTCTTCGTTGTCGGAGCGGTGTACATCTACGAGTTGGATACGACGACATGGGGCTGGATTCACATCGCCCTGGGTGTCGTTGCTCTCGCGATATCCGTCGGAATGATGATGGCGGCCACGTGGGCCCGCATTGCTGCGATCTTGATTGCGGCGCTGTCGATTATCGCGAACTTCCTGTGGCTTCCGCATTACCCGCTCTGGTCGATTCTGATCATCGCACTCGATATCGTCGTAATTTGGGCTGTCGCGACCTGGGACTCCGAAGACTGACCGAGATGCATCGTCGAGACACAGCGAAGAGCTTCCGGGGGAAGCGCTTCCACACTGTGCATCACTCGCGTGGAACCACACGAAAAGCTACAAGGGAGATTCATGAGCACGCTGTCCAGTGACCTGCGTACGTTGAGCTACGAGGCATACACCTACCTCTATCCTCTGGTGATGATGGACGTCACCCGGTTGCAGGGCTTGAACGTCGATGCGAAGGCGCGACCGGGATATGGACCCGCAAACGAATTTCATCACCTGCGTGCATTTCCGCCGGCAGACTTCCGCGTCGTTGTACGACCCAATTTCGACACGCTTTACTCGACCGCGTGGCTCGATCTGACTGCCGGACCTGTCAAAGTTCATGTGCCGGAAGCGGGCAACCGCTATTACATGCTTCCGATGCTCGATATGTGGACGGATGTGTTCGCCAATCCGGGCAACCGGACCACCGGAACCGATGCGGCGGATTGGGTGGTGGTCGGCCCGAACTATTCCGGTGAGTTGCCCACCGATATCGAGGTCATTGTTGCACCGACGCCGTACGTCTGGATCATCGGTCGAATTCAGACCGAAGGAGTCGCAGACTATCCGGCAGTCAACGCCGTGCAGGACGGTTTCACAGTCACGCCTTTGGTTCCGACACCTGTTCACGTGATCGATCCCGATCACGACACCACCACCGAGCCGCTGACAATTGTCAACGGACTCAGCGCAATCGACTACTTCGCGCGCGCCGCTGAGGCATTGAAAGCTAATCCGCCGCATCCCACAGATTTCTCGGTGTTGGCTCGTATCGCTCAACTCGGCGTTGTTCCCGGCCAGGATTTCGATCGGGCTCGGTTCACCGATACCGACGTCAAGGAAATCGAGGCCGGCGCCGATGCAGCACTCGCAGATCTTCGTCGTGCACTCGCAACATTGGGCTCGAAGGTCAATGGTTGGACGGTATTCACCGACACGGTTGGTGTGTACGGCAACTACTACTTCCAACGTGCTGCGATGACCATGATCGGACTCGGCGCGAACCCGCCCGAGGATGCCGTCTACCCGTTCCTGGCAACTGATGCCGATGGTGACACCCTGATCGGAGATCGTCGGTACGTCATCCGCTTCGCGGCAGACGCACTGCCGCCGGTGTCAGCGTTCTGGTCGGTCACGATGTACGACGCGGAGGGATTCCAGGCAGCCAACGAACTGGACCGGTTCGCGATCGGTGACCGGGATCAGTTGACCTTCAATGAAGACGGATCGCTCGATCTCCATCTTCAGCATGAAAATCCGGGACCGGAACTGGAGTCCAACTGGTTGCCTGCTCCGCTCGGGCCACTCGGTGTCACGATGCGCCTCTATGCGCCGCATCCGCAAGTTCTGGATGGTCGCTGGAATCCACCCGCGGTACACAAGGCTGTCTGATCTCGCCCGGGCCACTGATGAGTTTCAGTCAGCCGGTGGCCCGGTTCGAGTCAGGCCTTCCGAGGGGAGCCAGATGCGAATGGCCACGGCGCCCTTTCGGTTGGTGACTCCGAGTTTGCGATAGAGCGAACTCTTCTGGGATTTGATCGTATTCACCGACACAAACAGCGCTTTCGCGATTTCCACCGTCGTCATATTGGTGCGCAGATACCCGAGCACTTCCAATTCTCGTCGCGACAGACTGTGTCCCGACAAATGATGGTGGGGTGAAATTTCGCTGCTCGATGCCAATGCGGCACCCAAGAACTCCGTGTGTTTCGATCCCCAGCGCGAGTGTGCGGCGAGCAGGTCGCGAAGGTCTTTGTGCCCCTCGACGTAGGGGCGCAAAATCGCCTGCGGTTCCGCAATATCCAAACTTTCCTCGAGGATTTGATGAGCGGGCACCGACTCGCCTCGGCTGCTGCGTATGAGCGCCAACGTCACCATCGCACTGACTCTGACATAATTTGGTGCGGCAATATTTGTCAGCGGTGCGACCAGTTCGACTGCGCGAACATCGTCGCCGGTCCGGCGATGCAACTCGCCGACCATTGCCGCGACAGCAGGGACGTACTGAAAGTTCGCAATCCCGTTGGCGATAGCAACCGCTAGGTCTGAGTGACCTCGGGCTTCGGCAATCTTGGCCTGAGCGATTTGTTTGTAGATCAACCACGGAACGCCATGCGCCTCCGCCTCATTGACAGACGCCAGCTCGGCTTCTGCGGAGTCGAGGGTGTCGGAATTGCCGGCGGTGCTGGCGATGAAGGCTCGGTGGACCCGGGCGAGGTCTGCGTACGGTGCGTCGCTGCTGCTGGAGAGAATTACCTGCTGGAGCTTTTTGTCGGACTGCTCGAGATCGTTTCTCCAGTAATGCACGAAGCCTTCGGAAAAGGGCTCGATACCGGCATCGTAAATGTCCCAGTGATTGTCGTCCGGCCCGTCGGTGAGCGATGGATCAAGAGCCATGGCGGCGTTGAAATCGCCTTTGAAGGCCAGCGCAAATCGTAGATTTGCCGACGCGCGACGTGCGATGGTGACTTGCCCGACAACCTGACATTCGCGAACGGCAGTGCTGAGCAAACGAATGGCTTGGTCAGGGTCGCGGCGCAACCTCAGCTCGGTCCAGCCGAGGAGGAACACGGCGCAACTGTAGGTGGTCGGAATCAATTCATGAGAACCACGGAGCAGTCGTGAGACGGTGTCGCACGTGGCGATGAGCTGGGGATGGCTGTCCGCCAGGAGCAGCTCACTGATTGCGGTAACGAGGGTCAAGGATTCGGCCACTGCGGGGTCACGCGCCATCGCGGCGCGGGCCTGATCGAAGAGCATTGATGCCCCGGTTCGGTCGCCGAGAACATCGCGGACGCATGCGCGAACCGCGCAGATCATGGCGCTGTCGCGCCAGGGTGCGGGTAGTGAAAGGCATTGCATTTCAAGCACATCAGCTTGGGAGGTCACTACGAGATCAAGCCAGTGAGTGTGGATGACTTGTGCAGCATACTGCGGATCTTTCCCACGCAACGCAAGAGTGACAGCCTTTAACGGGTACTGCGACTGGACATGCTCGGCTGCGACGCGGCACAAGTTGTCGGCTTGCGCAGTGTCGTCACGGCTGAGAATGATTCGACAATGGCTGGCGAATACCGAATGCCACCGATAGATCGACCGATTATGCGAGTCCACGTAGCGGTCGAGAAACAAGCCGGTGTCGACGCATTCTCGGAGAAGCAGTTCTGCATCTGATCGCCCGGTCAGCGCAGTAGCGAGAACGGCATCCAAACGCGAGGAGGTAGTTGTCGCCAAGATGAAATCGGCAAGGTCAGGACGTAGTTGCGCCAAAACGTGATCGGCAACGTAGTCGGTCAATCGGAACGTGTCGCTCGGTGATGAGAGCGATGAACGGGCGCCCGGAGCACGATCAAGAATCAGGCGAACGGCTAAAGCCCAACCGCCGGTAGCGTCGAAGATCTGTTCGGCAGCTTCGGGGTTGGCGCTGCGAGGAGTCACGGCGCGAAGTGCGGCAATCTCGCCTTCGGTGAAATTCAAATCGACGGCACTGATACTCGACTGTTCATGATCAGGTCGACGACGTAGAAGTGGAGGTTGGCCTCGACCTGCCAGGATTATTCGGAGCGTGGGGAAGGGGCGCTCGATGAGATCCGCGAGCACGCTGTCTGCCAGCGCCGGTCCAGCATGATGCGCATCATCGATGACCAGGACAACGGGCGTGTCGAGTGTTGCGAAAAGCCTCCACAATGCCTCGTATGCTGCCCCCGGATCCGCCAGGTTGGGATCCAGCGTCGATAGCTCCGATGTTAGATTTTGTTCCCAATTCGAGGCCCCGTATTGAAAAGCGGAAATGAGACCTCGCAGTATCCGCTGCGGGGTTGTGTCGTATCGAGTGAGCGTCAGCCACGCGACGGGGTTTTCCGTTCCCCGGGTCCATTGCGCTAGTGCTTGGCTTTTCCCAGAGCCGCCAGGCGCAGTGATTACGGTGACTGATGATCGAAGAACTGCGGCATCAATGACAGCATCGATGCGTGGGCGGTTGATTGATTCCGGGGGGCTCTCCGGGGGTGTGAGGAGGAACCAGGGGGAACGCGACCATTCGGGTGCAGAAGCGACAATCACCCCATAACAGTAGGTTGTGCCGTAGGTCCCGTGACTTGCGGCGGTAGATTTTGGGCAAATTCAGTCGATGCATATGATCTCGAAAATCGTGCATTTGCATTCACTATCGAAGCTCCGGCAACCACGACGATTGTTCCTTGGATAGACCAGCCACTGGTGAAGAAATCCCACGACGGTGTAACGAATTGTGCTGCGACTCCGGATATGTAAGTTGCAAAGGATATCTGGGTCCTCGCGATTTCGGAGAAGAAGAGGAGTGATCATGGCCAACCGGTTGGCGCGCCGGACGGGTGCTGCGGCGCTCGCCGTTGTCGGGGTGGGTACCGCGGTGGCAGTCAGAGGAGGCTCGTCAATCCGCAGAACGCAGTCTGTCAGGGAACGATTACAGTAGTGCCCGGGCGATAATTCGGAAACGTCCGATTGGCGGTGTTGTGTGGGTTGAATCTTGACTGTGTGTATTCGAGATTCTGGCGCGCGCAGGGGTTTCCGGCAAATCGATCATCTCGGGATTGCTTGGTAGAGTGGAATATTCAGGTATATGGTTCGCGTAGCGAGGACAAAAATGTGTCCTCCGTCTGGCTGCTGGCAGCGGTCGGATTCCGTGATGAGGAAGGCCCAACAATGTTCGATGTATCCGCCGCAATCAAATCTTTCTTCTACATCGTTTTCGAAAGTGCCTCATTGAGCTATCGGCTCAACGCCGGCTCGGTAACCGGAAGTGCGACTGGTAGTTCGGCGGGCAGCCTCGACGGTTCTTAGATGTGACCATATCTGTCGGTCGGTGCAGGTGGCTCAGTGCTGGAGCAGTATCTGATCGAATCGGTTTCGCAGCACGGTCGATACATGAAAATTTTCACGCACCCGCGTAATGAGCTGCTCTGCCACGGTTTTCAGTTTGGTGTTGGTCTCCTGTGACCTCCAGACGACGATGTCGAACGCGCGATCGGCCGGGACCCCGTACACGACCATAAGCATGCCTTTGGCTTGTTCGATAACGCTGCGCGAGATGGCGATTTCACTGACAATTTCGTCGACAGATTCCTTCTTCGTGGGGCCGTGCGACTCCGTGACATCGATGTAGAAACCGGAACTGCCTACGACGTCACCCGATTTGTCGACGACTCTATCGCCGACCATGACCACCGATCGAGTAGCTCCAGCGGTATCGATGATTCTGTGTCGACTACTGAATGGGCCACCTGATGTCCGGATCGCATGCAAGGTCTGCGTGACATGGCGGAGGTCATCGGGGTGTTTATGAGAGCAACAGTTTTGTTGTCGGAACGATCTGTCTCGGTGTGTAGCCGTGAATCCGACTACTTTCAGCCATTGATGCTGTTTAGCTGCAGCCACTCCTGCCAACTCGAAGGTTTGCCGGCAACTGCGGAGCCTTCAGTAGCTACAGCCCGAAGTCCGCAGAGCACGTAGCTGAGTTCGCGAAGATGGATCTCATTCGAGCGTTCCCGGTTCACTGGCAGATTCGGCCGCAGATGCATGATCGTAAGCATGATGTCGGCGGGGCCGTAATGATCCGGGATCAGTTTCAGTCGACGGTCCACTGCTATCACGGATTCGAGGGCCTTCTCGAGACGATCGGCAAGCGCGTCGATCTCGGGGTTCGTTTTCATATGGCGGCCAAAAGTCGAGACCAGGGGTGCGGAGGCTTCGACGATGTTGCGGTGGAGGAAGATTTCGACAGCAGAATCCGGGTGGCCGGGCGTTTCGGCGGTTGCAGCGCAGGTGTCTGCCAGCTCGATAATCTGTTCTAGAGCGAGAATCCGCAGCGCGTTCACCAGCACGGGTTTACTGGGATAGCGGCGATAGATACTGGCTACGCCGATTCCAGCGCGAGCGGCTATGTCGGACATGGGCGCCCCCCAGCCGTACTCGTAGAACACCTCGCGGGCCGCTTTCAGGATCGAGTCATCGTTGTTTTGCGCCTCACGAGCGCGGCCGCGCAGGGGAGGGTTTCCGGAGTTGGTGGGAGTCACGTCGTCACGGTACCGCTGATTGCCGTACGGTTCTATCGGAATGGAATATTCCGTTCCGTTCAAATTCTTATCAGACAGAATCGAGCAACGATGCCATCCGCGCCATCAGATGCAACCACCCGACATGTGGAGGGTGCCCCCGCCATCGAGGCCGGGGGGCGCTTTCTGGTGCTGTCGTTGGCGGTGGCAGTTCTTGCCTTTTCGATGATGCAGACCCTCCTGGTTCCAGCGCTGCCCACCTTCATGGGGGAATTTGGGATCGATGCGCCGTTGGCGGGCTGGATCCTCACCAGTTACCTCCTCTGCGGCGCCGTGGCCGCACCCATCCTCGGGTCGCTTGGGGATCGGTACGGCCATCGAAAAATCATGATCGTAACGTTGGCGATCTTCGTGATGGGCAGTGTCCTGGCCGCCGTTGCCGGGAGCTTTGCGGTACTCCTGTTCGGCCGAATTTTGCAAGGTGTGAGTACTGCTACTTTCCCTCTCGCCCTGGCGATAGTTCGGCGCCACCTATCGGGGGCGCCGCAGCGAGCTGCATTCGGCTGGCTTAGCGGGACCCTTGGTCTCGGTGCCGGCGCGGCGCTCGTGATCGGCGGCGTTGTTCTTGAAGCTGCCTCGTGGCAAGTGCTTTTTGTAATCGGGGCGCTGATGGGCGGCACGGCGTTGATGCTGGTGGTCTTCTTCGTTCCGGCCTCGTCCAGGGGCACTGCATCCCGGACTGACTGGGTGGGCACTGCGCTGCTGGTCGTCGGGCTCGTTTCGCTGTTGCTCGCGATCTCGCAAGGCGGGAGTTGGGGTTGGATCTCACTGCCGGTGCTGGGATTGTTCCTGCTCGCCGTCATATCGCTTTTTGCGTTGGTAGTCGTGGAACTCCGGATCACAACACCATTGATCGATATGCGCACTCTGGCACGGCCGGCGCTTGCCGTGACCAACGGGCTCACACTCTTCCTCGGATTTATCCCGTACATCTTCTACGTCGGTCTGCCGGTTCTGCTTCAGGCTCCGCTGGCATCCGGCAATGGACACGGATTCACAGTGACCGAAACTGGACTCGCCCTACTGCCCGGGGCAATCCTGGTGTTCCTCGGTGGTCGATTCGCGCCGCTGCTGATTCTGCGCATCGGCGCCAAGTCCACGGCGTTTCTGGCGCTTACTCTCATGGGCATTGGGAGCATCGGAGTGGCGATCGCGCCGGGCAACCTTGCGATGGTGGTGGTGTTCTTCTCACTCGTCGGGCTCGGCAACGGTGTTGGGTTTTCCGTCTGCGCTGATCTTGTCGCAAGCCTTGCTCCACGCGACGAAGTGGCTGCTGCCATGGGGGTCAACGGTGTGCTGCGCACCGTCGGATCTGCACTGGGGGCCCCGATCGCCACGGTCGTCTTGGCCACGGTTGCGGTCTCCGAAGCGGGGGCTGCTACCTTGCCGTCGTTCTCGACGCTCTTCATCGTTGCCGCTGCGGTGAGTGCCCTCGGCGCGGTGCTAACGCTTGCACTCCGCGGTGAGTCGGGTGGTAGGAAATAGGGCAAAAATTCGCTAGGGCAAGGGGATTGACGCATCGCAACAGTGGCAGTCCTCCAGATTCAAGAGTCGCGAAGAGGGGCATTTCTCACACAATCTCAAGCATGGATCGAATAGCCTCGGAACCGCGAACGACGACGGGTTCCAGTGGTCGCACAAAACCCGGGGGATCCAGGGTGAGGAATTGTTGCACCGTCATCCGGCCGGAATCGGTTAGCCGGTCCATACTTCCCGCGTCGTGGTAGCCGATTTTCCGGGACACGGTGAGCGATGCAGGATTGTCGGCAAACGAGGTCGAGGTGATTCGGGTGGCGCCCAGGTGGTCGAAAGCGAACGCGCACATCGATTGCCTGGCGAGAGTGCCGAGACCACGTCCCTGAAATTCCTGCCCGATCCACGACCCGGTTTCGCCAGTACGAGTCTCCGGAAAGTTCTTGGTAGACAACCCTTGGCAGCCCACTATCGTGCCGTCGATTCGAATGACGGTTTCGAATGTCCATGCTGTGGGAGTCATCGACCCGCGAATCGACCAGTGGTACTGCATGAATCGTCGAGATACTTCGTCAGGTGTCCCGGTGGTCCACGGCACGACAAATGGCATCTGGCCAGCCGGATGGATGCCGGCTCGAATCAGTGCGTCGAGTTCGGGTAAGTGCTCGTCTTTCACCGATTCGAGGCTGATCGGTCCGCATGAAATCGTGACACCGTGCGGCGGCCAGAGCGGCGCCAAAGGATGGGTTGTCATCTCGATGACCTTCGGTTGTGTGCGCGGGATCGTCGGTGTGCTTGTGTCGTCCAAGTTTTACATGCGGTCGGAGCAGATTATGCGGACTTCGCGTCTTCGGGATTCTTTTTGCTTCAAGACTGGAGTCGGGCACATAGTGTGTGGACGGTGACCACAGAGAAGCCCGTGCAGAGCGGTGAGCGCCGAGTCGACGGACGGCTGTCGAAGGGTGTTGTTGCTGCATATGCCGCCGGAAGTATCGGGACCGGAGGTTTTGGTGTGCTTCCGGGGTTGGTACTGGCGTACTACCTGACCGACACTCTCGGTGTGGCGGCCGGATTGGCGTCGTTGGTGGTAATCGTTCCGAAAATTGCGGACGTCCTGATCGATCCGTTGATCGGAACCATCAGTGATCGAAGTTCACATCGAACCGGTACCCGCGTGCCACTGATGCTGGTCGGGTCGTTCGCCCTTCCGCTGCTGTTCATCCTTACCTTTGCGGCACCGGTATCCGGCGGCTCCGGCGTCGGAGCCGCCTGGGTACTGGTGTTCTTTCTTCTGGCGGCAAGCGCGTACAGCCTTTTCCAGGTGCCGTACATTGCCCTACCCACCGAATTGACCGGTGACTATCACGAGCGCACCCGCCTGATCTCCGTCCGAATAGCCGTGCTGGCCTTGGCAATTCTGTTGATCGGCGGAGGTGGCCCCGCGTTGCGCAACGTAGCGGGCGGGGGAGCGGAGGGTTATCTGGTCATGGCTGTGGGTGTATCCGCAGTGATGTGCGGCGCGATGCTGTGGGCTGTGTACGGCGCCGCAACTCGCACCGTGACTCGTGCCGACGCTCCGGTGGGTTCGCTTCTCTCGCAATACCGCGACGGGTTCGATGCAATTCGCAGCACTCGATCGTTCCGCCTGCTCGTGATCGTTTTTGTTCTTCAAGCTCTCGCGACGGCGGTGATGTTGGCTGGGGCTCAGTATCTCGCTACCTACGTAATGGGAAACGAAGATGCCATCACCGGATTGTTTGCGGCCTTGGTCGGACCGGCCCTGCTCATCATGCCGCTGTGGTATCGCTACTCGCGTCGCCACGGCAAACTTCGCGGCTACGTTGTGTCGTCGATCATCTTTGTTGTGGCGACACTGCTTTTAGCCTGTGCAGCGTTCGGCAGCGGAGTCTGGATCTACGGCGCCGTCGGGTTGGCCGGCGTCGGGTACGCCGGTATGCAGGTTTTCCCGTTGGCGATGCTTCCCGAGGCGATCGAGGACGACGCCCGGATCGGTGGACGTCAGCGAGGCGGTTCGTTGAGCGGAATCTGGACTGCCGCTGAAACGGCAGGCCTCGCGCTCGGGCCGGCGGTGTTCTTGCTTTTTCTTGCGTCGACAGGCTTCGTGTCCTCGCAGGCCGGAAAGGCCGTGGACCAACCGGATTCGGCGATCACCGGGATCGCACTGGGCTTCTCGGTGGCGCCGGCTGTTCTGGTGATGATCAGCCTTGCAGTACTGCGCGCCTACAACACACAGGAGAACGATGACCGCCACTGAAACAACATCCATCGAGAGCCGGTCCGCCGAAGTACTCGAGAGACTTCGTAGCCTCCGTGAAGACGATGCTCCCACCCACGGCGGTCGGGTCCTGTCGTATGTCTACGACAGCGGATTGGCTGCACTGGATCAGTTGGCCACGGATGCGGCCGGACTCGTGCAACCCGTCAACGGCCTGGATCCCACGGTGTTCCCGTCCACAGCAGTGATGGAACGCGAACTCGTAGGATTCGCTCGTGGATTCCTCCACGGCGACGACGAGGTGGTCGGCAACGTCACCAGCGGCGGTACCGAAAGTTGCATTCTGGCAGTCAAAGCGGCTCGTGACCTTCGCGGTCTTCCACCAGGGCAAGGCTCTCTGGTTCTTCCGACCACAGCTCACGCTGCGTTTCACAAGGCAGCACATCTGCTCGGTCTGGCGCTCGTGTTGGTGCCGGTCGATCCGGAATCCGGCCGCGTCGCCGCTGCGGATATAGAGGAGGCACTTCGCGACGACACCGTACTGATCGTGGCCTCAGCTCCGAGCTATCCGTTTGCTGCCCTCGATCCGATCATCGAGATTGCGGAAGTAGCTCGCATACAATCAATTCCGCTTCACGTTGACGCCTGCATCGGGGGATTGGCGTTGCCGTGGTGGGGTGAACTGCCCGCCTGGGATTTCCGAGTTCCCGGCGTTACGAGTATCTCCGCGGACCTCCATAAGTACGGATACTCACCGAAAGGTGCCTCGGTGATCTTGTACCGCGGACGAGATCTCCACCGCAAGCAGTATTTCGGTCTCACATCGTGGCCGGGCTACCCCGTGGTCAATCCAACGTTGATGGGTTCCAAATCCGTTGCGGCGCTTGCCGGAGCCTGGGCAATTTCCCAGGTTCTCGGGGAGTCGGGATACGCAGAGTTGGTGCAGCAGGCAAAGCGAGCGACGGACTCCCTGGTGGCGGTAGTCGGTACCATCGAAGGGTTGCGCGTCGTCGGAACGCCGGTCGGCCCACTGTTTGCCGTCGCCGCTGACGAATCGGTTTCGGTCGATCGGCGAGTCGATCCGCACCGATGGGTCACAGCTGTCGGCGCTCGAGGCTTTGTGCTGCAAGGACAACCGGCGTCGACGCAACCCGATGGCACGGCGCTTCCTCGAACCACTCACTTGACCATTACACCCGTCACGGAAAGTGTTCTCGATGAGCTGTCGAGTGCGTTGACAGTGGGTGCTGACGAGGTTCGGGGACTGCCTGCAGCGGGTCCGCCCCCGGCCTTGGCAGAGCTTGCAGTGGCATTCGAGCGCGGCGACGTAAGCGTCGACGATGTTCTTGCACTGCCGAGTGAGGCTGTTGCGGCAGCTCTCGCGTCGGCGGGGCTGGATCCGAAGAGCTCGGGGGACTCGCCGCTGGACATGGCGGCGGTCCTTGCCGCCGTCGAAAGCCTGCCGCGAGAGGTGACGACGCGTCTGCTGGTGGAATTCCTGGCGGGGCTCGTAGAACCCTGAGCGAAAGCCGAAACCGGACATACCGCGCGAAATTCTCCACGTTCGGGCGTAGGTTTTGAGTCAGGTGCTGACAAACTTTCTCAGGAGGGTTGGTTCGTGACTGGAGCCGCAACCAAGATTTTGACAGTGTTCGAGGAATTGGTGGGCACGGAACTGCCGATTAGTGTGTGTTGTTGGGACGGGTCGCAGGCCGGTCCACCCGACGCGGCAGCTCGGGTCCATTTCCGCAACCGGCGTGCGCTGCGGAGAGTGCTCTATTCGCCTGACGAACTTGGTTTGGCCAGGGCATATGTATCTGGCGACTTGGACATCGACGGCGACATTTTTGCGCTGCTCGACGTGCCGGATCTGGTCTCGCGGATTGGTGATCACAGAATTTCGGAGATGTCGGCGGGCGCAGTCCTGCGAACCGGCGCCACCTTGGTCGGATTGGGCGCGTTGGGGTTGCCGCCGAAACCTCCGTCCATCGAGATGCGGCGCAAGCCAGGTCGGCGGCACAGTCGATCTCGCGACTCGGAGACCGTCTCGCATCACTACGACGTCGGAAACGCTTTCTACGAACTGTTTTTGGGTCCGAGCATGGTGTATTCATGCGGGTATTGGCCCACCGGGACGCAGACGCTCGAGGATGCCCAACGCGGAAAGCTTGACCTTATCTGCCGCAAACTGGGATTGAAGCCCGGGATGCGACTACTCGATGTCGGCTGCGGGTGGGGATCGATGGCGTTGCATGCGGCGCAGAACTACGGCGTCGAGGTCGTCGGGGTGTCGCTCAGTCACGAACAGGTGGAGTACGCGAAAGGGCGGGTATCCGATGCGGGACTGACGGATCGGATCGAAATCCGGGTGCAGGATTACCGCGACGTCGACGACGGGCCGTACGACGCGATTTCGAGTATCGGTATGTCGGAGCACGTCGGTTTGGCAAATTTGCAGACCTACACCGCTAAGTTGTACGGCTTGCTGAAACCGGAGGGCCGTTTGCTCAATCACGCGATTGCTTCGGTGAAATCATTGCCGGACAAGGTTGTTGACGGACGCAGCTTCATCGACCGGTACATCTTTCCCGACGGTGAGATTCTTTCGTTGAGTAAAACTGTTGACGCTCTGGAACGTTCGGGATTCGAGACTCGGGACAGTGAGTCGCTTCGCGAGCACTACGCACTGACGCTGCGTGCGTGGGTGGCGAACCTTCGGGAGAACTGGGACGCCGCTGTCGGGGAGGTAGGTGCTCCACGTGTCCGTACTTGGCTGCTGTATCTCGCGGCGAGTGCGCTCGGCTTCGAGGAGGCCCATCGACTCACCATTCACCAAGTGCTGGCCGTCAAGCCAGGCGCCCGGGGCACGAGTGGGATGCCGAAATCGAGGGAAGGATGGAGCCTGTGACGTGGCATCTGACTGACGTGACGAGCGCACCATGAGAAGCGGATGGGCATTCGTCGTCGTGACTATGGCGCTGTTGGTGGCAGTGCCACTGACCGCGCAGGCTCAGTCCTCGCCGAACGAGAACTTCTACAACGCAGACGCCGATGACGTGGGCACTCCCGGTTCGGTGATCCGGACGCAGCCACTTCCGCTTGCCGGCGCTCTCGCCGGTATCCCCGGAGTTGGTACGCGCGTGCTGTATTCGAGCACCGATACCCATGATGCCGAGGTTGCAGTATCGGGTTCCTATCTCGAACCGGCTGCCAACTGGGCTGGGCCCGGTCCACGTCCGACGGTAGTGATCGGTCCCGGAACCCAAGGCCAAGGCGATCAGTGTGCGCCGTCGAAGATGTTTCCCACGGCGGGTCAATGGGACCCTGCGACAGGAAGTTTCGGCGTCAACTACGAGGCGGCTTTTGCTTTCGCATTCCTGACTCAGGGTATCCGGGTCTTGGTCACGGACTACATCGGACTCGGTACTCCAGGGGTACACACGTACGTCAATCGAAGTGAAGAAGCGCACGCCATGCTCGACGGCGCCCGGGCAGCACTCAAAGTCGCGCACGCGAACCCGAATGACCCGATCGCACTGTGGGGCCATTCGCAGGGCGGGGGAGCGACCGCGGCGGCGACGGAACTTGCACCTGAATATGCGCCGGACCTGAATCTGGTGGGTAGTTATGCGAGTGCACCGCCTGCAGATCTGGCACGCGTTCTCCGGCACATCGACGGTACCGGTTTGATGGCCGCGATCGGATACACGATCAACGGCGTGACGGACCGGTATCCGGCGGCTCGAGCGGCCATCGAATCGAGGTTGAACGACTATGGTCGATCGGTACTGGCCGATGTGTCCGGCCAATGCCTGATCGATTCGAGAACCAAATACGGAAAGCAGTCGACAGCGTCGTGGACGGTCGATGGTCGACCCCTCGCAGACGTGGTCGAGTCGGTGCCCGAGATCTTGCAGGTCATCGAGGAACAACGCATCGGACGACGCACTCCGACGTCGCCGATTCTGGTGAACGGCGCGATCAATGACGATTTCATTCCGTACGAGCAGACGCGTCAGCTCGTTGACGACTGGTGCTCGCGTGGTGCGTCGGCAACGTTGTTCACGGATACCCTGCCTGCGGTCAATCAGGGAAGCGGAAACAACCACCTGGCGCCTGCCGTGGCGGACTTCGGGGTCGGGATGGCCTACGTGCTCGATCGGTTCAACGGTAAGCCGGTTGTTGGTGCCTGCAATCTATGACTCCGCGCGCCGATCCTCACTTGTCGCGCATCGCGGTGGTTGACTGAGGGCGTGAATGCACGTTCGGAAGATCTACCGGTTGTTCCTGTACCCCGGCGCGCGCTGGGAGCCGGGCCCGCGCTGCGGGTGGCGACGGGATTGATTCTGGGCGTCATTGCCGGGATCGTGGTGGCGTTGGTGGGATATGCGCGCTTTTCGTTCCTGATCGGTTGGGACGTTGCAGCCATGGTCTTCACGGTCTGGACGTGGATTCTGGTCTGGCCCTTCGATGCAACGTTGACGGCAAGCCATTCGACCCGCGAAGAACCTGCTCGCAACGTCGCTCACCTTCTGATCCTCGCTGCGGCGGTGGCCAGCCTCGTCGGAATCGCCTTCCTCCTGCTCGCATCCCCGGATGGTCGTCGGTATCAGTTGGTGGCGGCATCGATTGCCGTTGTCAGCGTGGTTATTTCGTGGCTGGCCGTCCATACACTCTTCGCGCTGGGGTATGCGCGCCTGTATTACAGCGGTCCGGACGGCGGCATCGACTTCAATCAGGAGGAGCCCCCGCGATACAGCGATTTCGGCTATGTCGCGTACACAGTGGGGATGAGCTTCGCGATCTCGGATACGAACTTGACGTCGTCGGACATGCGCGCGATGGCTCTGGGCCACGCACTGTTGTCCTACGTCTTCGGATCGGTGATCGTGGCGTCCGTCGTCAATTTGATTGCCGGACTCTGAAGCGGTTTTCAGGCCACCGCGCGACCGATACTCGAGAGGAAACCGGCTGCACCGAAGAACAGGCCGGCAAAAACACGGTTGGTGGTCTTCTGCTGTTTCGGTGACCGCATGAGCCGCAAGACCCGTGCTGCGAGGCCGGTGTATCCGGTCATCACGATGACATCGACGACGCACATCGTTGCCGCGATGATCAGGTACTGGGGGACCAGCGGCCTGCCCGGATCGAGGAACTGAGGCAACACCGCGAGCATAAAAACTACCGCTTTGGGATTGCTGGCGTTGACCAGGAAACCTCGAAACATCATCATCGGGCCGGAACTGACCGCAGCTGACTCGTCGGTGGTTACCTCGGTGGGTGCAGACCGCCATTGGCGAATACCCAGGTACACCAGATAGGCGACGCCGAACCATTTGATGATCGAGAAGGCGACGGTCGAGTTGGCAAGAATTGCACCGACGCCGGCTGCGACGATTCCGATCTGAAGGAGTAGGCCGAGTTGCAGTCCGAGAATGTTCCAGTAGCCGCGGCGTAGGCCGACGGCAAGACCCGATGACATCGAGGCGATCGCACCGGCGCCGGGGGACAAGCTGATGACCCAGCTTGCGCCGAAGAATGCCAACCACACATGCCAACTCATTACGTGTTCCTTCTTGTTGCGATCATTCGGCCGGGGAGTGCGCCGGGACGGAAAGGGAGTCTAGATGCTGTTCCGAGTGGCGCCGATCGGTGCCATGATCGAGCCATGAACGAATTCCCGGTTCTGGACCTGACTCCCGACGAATTACTGACGACGACGCGAACAGTACGGAAGCGACTGGACCTCACGCGGCCGGTCCCGTTGGATTTGATCAAGGAATGCCTCGAGGTTGCGCTGCAGGCCCCGTCGGGATCGAATCGGCAAGGGTGGCAATGGGTAGTGGTCACCGACCCGGATCTGCGCGCCAGTGTCGGGCAAATCTACAAAGAGGTTACCGACGAATATCTGGTGTCACAGGGCTCGGCGGCAAAGCTGTTCAGCGACAATCCTGAGCGGGCTTCGGTGCAGCAACGCGTCGGAACCAGCGTCGAGTGGCTCGGTAACCATATGGGTGACGTTCCGGTGCTCCTGATTCCGTGTATCAAGGCCGGCAAGACCTTGCCTGCCGGAAACCAGGCAGGTTTGTGGGGATCTCTGCTTCCCGCTGTGTGGAGTTACGCATTGGCGGCGAGAGCCCGCGGTCTGGGAACCGCGTGGACGACCTTGCATCTGCAGCGAGAAGCTGAGGTCGCGGAACTCTTGGGCATCCCGGAAGGCGTCCATCAGGGTGCGTTGATCCCGACGGCCTACTTCACCGGAGAGACGTTCAAACTGGCGGCCCGTGAACCCATCGACAACATCTTGCACGTAGACCGATGGTGAACCTCAACTACATGGCGATCTGCTCGCTGGACGGGTACGTCGCCGACGCCGAGGGGAATTTCGACTGGGCAGCACCGGACGAGGAGGTGCATGCGTTTGTCAACGACCTCGAACGGGACGTGGGCACCTACCTGCTCGGGCGCAGAATGTACGAGACGATGTCTGTGTGGGAGTCGATGGAAGGATTCGATTCATCGCCTGTCACAGACGATTACGGTCGGATTTGGCGGGGAGCCGACAAAATTGTGTACTCCACGACGTTGCCGGCCCCGATGACGGCTCGCACCAGGCTCGGGCGGACGTTTGATCAATGAGCCTTCGGCACAAACCCGGTCGTTCAGGGCCGGGATAGCCGAACCTGTCGGTGGCTGTCGCTAGGGTCTCGGTTATGGCTACGGGGGTGGTGAAGCGGGCATACAAGTACCGTTTCTATCCGACGGACGGTCAAGCGCAGCAGCTTGCCCGCACGTTCGGATGCACTCGTTACGTCTACAACCGTGCGCTCGCGGAGCGCTCGCACGCGTGGCAGCAGGAGCAGCGTCGTGTCTCGTACGGCGATACGTCGAAGATGCTCACCGGCTGGAAACGCGAGCCGGACACCACGTGGTTGGCGGAACCGTCGAAAGGCCCACTGCAGGAAGCCTTGCGACAGTTGCAGGGTGCGTTCGACAAGTTCTGGCGGGGGCAGAACCGGTATCCGAAGTTCAAGAAAAAGGGTGTCTCGAAGGATTCGGCAACATATTTTTCGAACTGCTTCACCTACCGGGGCGGTGTCATTCGGTTGGCGAAACAGGCCGAACCCTTGGACATCCGATGGTCGCGACCGCTACCGGACGGTGCCGTCCCTTCGCAGGTGACGGTGTCCCGTAATTCTCGTGGGCAGTACCATATTTCGATTCTCGTCGAGACCGAGATCGCCTCACTGCTGTCGACGGAACAGACGGTGGGCGTCGATGCCGGAATCACGAGCCTGTTCACGCTCTCGACGGGGGAGAAGATCGACAACCCGCGTCATGAGGCGAAGGATCGTGTCCGGTTGGCGAAAGCGCAACGGGCGCTGGCGAAAAAACAGAAAGGATCCGCGAACCGGGCGAAGGCCCGGTTGAAGGTCGCGAAAATCTATGGGCGTGTTGCTGATCGGCGACGCGACCATCTGCATAAACTCTCCACTCGGCTGGTGCGCGAAAATCAAGTGATCGCCGTCGAGACGTTGAGTGCGGCGAACATGCTGAAGAACCGCAGTTTGTCGCGGGCGATTTCGGATGCGGCGTGGTCGGAGTTCCGGTCGATGCTCGACTACAAAGCCGATTGGTACGGGCGGCGGGTGGTGGCGATCGACCGGTTTTATCCGTCGTCGAAGACCTGCTCGGTGTGTGGGGTTGTGGTCGAGTCGTTGCCGTTGGACGTTCGGGAGTGGACGTGCCGGTGCGGAGCCGTTCACGATCGGGATGTCAATGCTGCGATCAATATTTTGGCCGTCGGACTGGCGGTGTCGGCCTGTGGAGATGGTGTGAGTCCTCTTCTCGTGTAAGCGTGTAGAGGCAACTGTCTGTGAATCAGGAACCCTGGAATGTGAGTTTCAGGGGCAACTGCGGGGTGTGAGCCCTGTGGGGAATCTCGGTCGGTTCACGGCCGAGAGGAAGTCAACCCGAAGCTGTTCGTGCAATGAAGATGTCAGCCGCGCAGGACATTTCGATCGGAGGTCCCACTCTTGCCGCACAGGCGATGAGCGCGGGACTGGTCGACGAGTGCCACCTGTTCTTGTGCCCGATCAGTATCGGTGGGGGATTGAGAGCACTCCCCGCCACTGTGCGACTGGATCTGCATCTACTTGCGGAGAAGACATTTGACAGCGGAGTGATCTACCTGCGCTATCGGCTTGGCTAGGTGAATTTCCAAGGCAGCTACAGGACGATTGCAGTTTCCAGGAGGTCGAGTTCGGTGTCGAGGTGGTCGAGGAGGGAATCGAGGTCCGGGACCGCTTGCCGGCAACTGGTCAGCCCGAAGACGATGTTGTCATCGTTGCTGGTGCACGTGATGTTGAGCGCCTGCCCCGTCGTCGGGATCGACAACGGGTAGAGGGTGTCCAATCGGAAACCGTTCCAGTACAACGGCATACTCGGTCCGGCAATGTTGGAGATGACGAGATTGAACGGCGGTCGTTGTGGGCCTCGGCGGCCGAGGAACATTTCTACTCCGAGCGGGGCCACCCCGAGGGCGCTCATCGCTAGAACCTGCACGGGGCTCATTGAACGGAGTGCGGCCTTTCCGTCGTTCATGCTGGTACGTACAGTTTCGAGGCGGTGTGCAGGCTCGGAAAGGTGGGTTGCCAGATTACACATGAGCACCCCGACCCGATTGCCGGTGGTGTCGACGTCGTTGTCGGGCGCGCGCAGCGAGACGGGAACCATCGCGATCATGGGCGTAGTCGGTAGCGCGTCCCGGTCGTGCAAGTAACTGCGGAGAGCGCCGGCGCACAGTGTCAAGACGATATCGTTGATGGTGGCGTCGGAGTGCTTGGCCAGCAAGCGAATCCGTTCGAGGGGAAAGGTGCGGGCGGCGATGTGGCGGGTTCCGCCGATCGGGACGTTGAACACGGTGCGAGGTGCGGTGAGCGAGACGGCTCCGCCTTTGCCGCGCAACGCTCGGTCCAGGGTGCCCACTGTTGCTGGTATCAGTCCGGCTGCCTCGCCGACTGCTGCCCGAGTGGCTCCCCACAAGGTTTCGCTTAGCGTCGATGTCGACGCGGAGTTGTCCGGAGTTGGCACTGCTGTCACTGGATGCGAAACTTGCCAGGGCGCAGGCATATTCCGGCGGTTGGGGTCGGTGCTCATACTCTCGCGGAGCAGCTTCATCGCGCTTGCCCCGTCGGAAAGTGCGTGATGGATCTTGATGTAGACGGCATATCGGCCGTCGGAAAGTCCTTCGATCAGGTGCATTTCCCACAACGGTCGACTGCGGTCGAGCAATGTGCCGTGCAATCTCGAAACCAAGTTGGTCAGTTCCGTCATTCCACCGGGAGAAGGGAGAGCATCTCGCCGCACGTGGTGTTCCAGATCGATGTCGTCGTCGGCGAGGTTTTCCCATCCCCATTGGCCGAGAGACGTGATGGAACGGCGTGCCCGTTTGCGGAAGACCGGGGCGAGACGACCCGCTGTCAACGCGGTATCGAACATCAAGCGCATATCTGCTGCAGTGGCTCCGTCGGGTGGGGTGAAGATCGCCAGTCCGCCGACGTGCATCGGATGTTCGCGGGATTCGCCGAGCAGAAACAGTGAGTCGGTGGGCGCCATCGGCAACAGCATGCTGGTCCTTCGCTGTTTGTGAAGTTGGGCTCGCACGCGTGCCCGTACTTCTGGAACTGGTAAACGAGTAGGTTCCGTACACCCGCAACGGTGTCATTTGTATGGTTCGCGTCATAGTATTGCGACTCGTGACTCAGTTTTACAGCACGGCGATGGGCTCGCCATTTGGTCAAACGTTCGCTATGGCCAGGAGATTTGTGGAGACGGCAGGTCGGATCCTGTGGGCGTGAACTAAACCCGCCGGAGGAGTGATTTAACTCACTTATGTTCGATTGTCGCAGTGTCCGGACTAGGACAGCGATACGGGAATGATGTCGGCCACGATGGTGTGAATCAGGCCGTCGCGGATCACGAAAGTTTCCCGGATCTCGACCGTGGCGAGCCTGGTGCCGAGAACCCCGGCGTCCAGCAGATACACGGTGGTCACGAGGTCTCCTTCTTCGGTCATCCGCAGATCGCGGACGCCCTGAATCACGCTGTACTGCACACCGTTGTCAAGGTCCGCGCTCAATTGGGGGCCGGAGAAACCAGTCTGGATGCCGGCTTCGACGCGGGTGGCGTCGGGGGCGAAGTGTACGTCGCTGACGTCGTGCGAAACTAGTGCGTCGATGTAGGCGCGGGCTTGTGCTTCGCGCGGCGAGTCGGTCGGAGTAGGTGCAGCGGTTGCGAGTGCACCGCCGGCGAAAATCATTGCTGCCGAGACGGTTGCAGTGAGGGCAAGCTTCTTGAAATGTGACATGACGATTCCTATCGATGAGTGTTTGTGCAGCTGAGCGGGGGATCGACCAACGAGCAGAATGCGGGCGCTTTGACGGGGACGTAGTCCGCCGGGACTCCGTTGTCTTCGATGATCCGGCGGTACGTCTCGACACCGTCAGTGGGTACGCGCGTCAGAGTGGGATCGGATAGGGAATCGACGGTGTAGAGGCCGAAACGTGGTCGGAACGAGCCCCATTCGTAGTTGTCGGTGATGGACCAGTAGTTGAATCCGATGACGTCGGCACCGTCCTCGCGGGCGCGCTCCATCCAGTAGATGTGATCACTGAGGTGATTCGACCGGGTGTAACCGTCGGGGCGCGGATTCCCGTTGTCGGTGGGCATTCCGTTTTCCACGATGTACAGGGGGAGTTCGGGATACTTGTGCGAGTAGCGCATCAGGGCGTCGTACAGCCCTTCGGGTTGTGGTGTGACGTTGTAGAACTCGTCGATCGCGGCGTAGGCGGCAGTGGGATTGTCCAGTGCAACACCGTAGTAGTAGTCGATACCGAGGAAGTCGAGTTTGTCGCGGACTCGATCAGTGAAAACAGAATCGACAGCTTCGGACACACCGGGGATGAAGGAGAAGTTGGTGCTGACGCGAGTACCCGGGTCGATGCTGTGAATGCGGTCGTAGATCGAGCGATGGACTCGAACCAGGGCGTCGAACATTGCCGGCGCCTGGGGGAGAGCGATTCCGCCATAGGTCAATTCACGCTGCACATACACGGTCGGCTCGTTGATGGTGATCCACAGAGCGTCCATGCCGGAGTAGCGCTGGACCACCTTCTCGGCATTGGCCAACCAATCCGTTTCGGTTTTCGGGTTCATCCACCCGCCCTGATCGACAACCCAGCCCGGATACACCCAGTGATCGAGCGTGATCATCGGCTTCATTCCACGCGCCCGGATCTGTGCAACGACGTCGTCGTAGTACTCGAATTCGGTTTCGTTCCAGGTTCCCGATGCGGGTTGAACCCGGGCCCATTCGACGCCGAAGCGAAACACCTTTGCGCCGAGGTTTGCCGCCCGGTCGATGTCCTCGACGTAGCGGTGCCGGAAGTCGACCGAATCACCGATCTGGTCGTGTGTGCGACCTGAGGCCGAGTAACGCGACCAGTTGCTGTCGGGGGACGAACCTTCCGACTGGAATCCGGAGGTAGCCACGCCCCAGAGGAAGTTGTCGTCCGGAGTTGCTGCCGCCGGCATCGGCGACGCCACTACCCCGAACGCACAGGCAAGTGCGAGCAAGGCGGAGGCGATCGACCGTGACTTAGCTCCCATGACTGGGAGGCTAGGTCATACAGCAGCCTGGTCGCATGACTTTCGGGCGATCAGAAGGCCATGGTCATCGGGCCGGGATTCCACATCCCGGAGCGCCCCACTCGCACCTCGTCGAGTTGAGCAGGCACGGCGCTCGGATCGAGTGGTGTGTACTTCTCGATCGATCCCCAGTCCCGATCCCAGTCGTTGTCGAGGTAGGACGGTATCGTCTGCGCGCTCAGGAGCAGATCGATCCACCCGAGCGGGCCGCCGCCGAAGTGGTCCTGCCACGCAGTGGTGACCAATGCTCCGGCATGGTCGGGCAGGATGCGGTACTCGGGAATTTCGGCGATCCCGACACGATGATCAAAGGGGCGTTGGCACGGGAATGCCAGGCCCACAGCCCAGTCCAGCATCACCGGCGCCTGCGATCCGACGACGTCCTGCAACTTCTGTGTCTGCGGAACCCGTGGCGGCGTGACGGCCACCCACTGATCTGCCTTGGTGTCGCTGTCGCTGACGACGAGGCGAACGCTGTTGGCCTCGATGGGAATCTGGTCCAGCGGTACCCGAAGGTTTCGCCATGACGGCGACGGACCGATGTCGATCGGAGCGATGCGTCCGAGGACCTCCATGTCGTCGGCTTCTCGCGCGGTGCCGTATTCGACCTCCACGTTCTGTCCGTACGTGACGATGCCGTCTGTATCGACGGACCGAACACGTCCGGCAGCGGCGATAGAGATGATCTCCCCGCGGGTGCCGTTCTCGCCCAGTTCGGGAAGTCGGTACCAATCGCTTGTCAGCGTGCCCGGCGCGGGCTGACCGTAGCTACCCATCACCGGCGTAGTTGCCGGATCCAGGCCGAAGGGGAGTGCCACTGTGCTGCCGTTGACTCCGGTTTGCCCGGCGCCACCACCGGTTCCGGCGGAGTTGCCGGTTGCGGTCTCGTCGGTATCGACGGTGTTCGCGCCGCCGGTAGCCGACGCTTCCTTGTCGGCGCTGAGGTCACTGGCAACACCGTTGGGGGTGAATCCTGTGGCACCGCCCGCTGAAAGTGCTGTCGCGATGTCACCGGAGATCGGTGTCAACATCGATGCGTTCGGATCGGTTTCGAGCAGTACGTCATTGGCGAGTCCACAGGTTTGGCCGAGGACTGCGTCGACGTTCGCGCGCCCCACCGAGTAGGCGGGATACTGCGTGATCACGCCCTTGGACATGGAAAGTACCTCGAAGAGAACCATGGCTCCGGCTGCGATTGTCAGCGGTGAAATGGCAAGCAAACGAGCATGCTTCGCGGATGGTTCCTTTCCGACGGTGTACGGCTCACGGAAGAAGTACCACGCGGCGAGTCCGAGCATCAGCACGGTCAGACCGAGTAGGACGGTGCTCGCGCCGAGTCCGCCGATCGAGACCGGCTTGTCCCACCACGGAACGCTGTAGCTGGAGACGTAGTAGTAGCCGTTGCTGCCCGTGAATGCGATCGCCAGCAAGAACAAGACACCGGAAGCGAACAGCGCGCGATTACGCGGCGAACGCAGAAGTTTGGTGCCAACCGCAACCGCAGTCATCATTGCCAGAACTGCTGTGAGTCCGGCAAAGATCCCGAAGTGGTGGGTCCACTTGGTGGGGGAGAACATCAGCAGCGGCAACGCGCCGATCGTGAGACCGACGACGCGACGCGACGGACCGGCGGCCAACCCGGGGATTCGGCCACCCTTGCGCAGCATCATCGCGGTGCAGACGCCGAGGCACAGGATCATGACGAACACACCGAACCGGCGAGTGAGGGAACCGTCGACGCTGATGTTGAGTAGGTACTGATAGCGGAGATATTCGTCGAACCAGGGTGCATTCGGGGAGATCGAGTGGACTCGCTGCATTTCGATGACAGTGGCCAGACTCTGATCGCCGAAAGCGGGGATCAGAATCGACAGTCCAGCGGCCAACAGCGGCCCGACGGCCGCGATGTAGCCGGTGGTGCGAGCTCGTTCGATGATGATGCGCATGATCGGACGGATACCGGCGATCAAGGCGGCAAAGCAGATCAGGCCCGACGGTCCGGCCGTCAAAGTGAATCCTGCGATCAGGATCGCGACGGCGACCGGCAGGAGACGCCGGGTCGCGATGGCACGTTCGACTGAGCACCAGGTCAGGAGGACACCGAGTGCAACGATCGGTTCCGGGCGAAGTCCGTTGTTGAAGGGGAGCCAGAAAGCGAGGAAAACGAGCGCCCCGGTCCACAGTGCAAGACGGTTTCCGCGGATCGCTGCGCCCAGACGTGGTGCAACTTCGCGACTGATGACGAGCCACGTGGCGATGCCTGCCAACAGAGCCGGCAGACGAACCCAGGGGCTAGCGGTGCTGACGTCGGCAAGGAGTCCGAGGATGTTGTAGTACGGAGTTCCGAACGGTGTTTCCGGGACAGCGAACCACCGGAAGTAGTTCGACATGTAGCCGGCCTGCTCCGAAGCGCGGGCCATCGTGAACTGGTAACCGTCGTCTGTCGTTGTGGCTCCGATGAAGTGCCACAACACCAGCGTTCCGATGACAACGCCGTCGACGCCCGTGAATTTCCACCAGCGTGCGGGGAGAAACTTTCGGCTGCCCCGGCCGTCAAGGTTGTCGAGGCGGTGCAACGCGACAAGCGAAATGATCATGGTGAGAGCGCCGATGATCATCGCGAGCATCTTGATCGTCGACGGACTCGAGGTGAAGCGGGAGTCCGTCTCGATCGACACGTTCAAACCAGCCGCCGCGGAATCGAGGTCGCTGAAAACCCCGACTACTTGCGGACGGTAGTCACCGTCGAAAATTCGTGATTCGGATCCGGTGGCGTCGAACACGGTTCGGGTCGGTTCGGAAACCAGTGTGAGTGCGCAACCGTCGGCAAGTTCCTGCACGGGCATCGAGAACAACATCTGATCGCGCAGGGTCGCGGTGACGCGAGCGGGCGCGTCCGCAGATTCAGGGGAGACAGTGGCGACAAAGCCGAAGCGGCGTGCGTCTCCGGCCGTAGTTGGAGCCGTCGACACGAGTGTTCCGCCGGTGTCCGCCAACTCGTTGATCGACGCACAGGGAATCGACGCCTCGAACCGTAGGGGCGTATATGAGACCAGGGGAGCTTCGACGCTTGTGGTGGACCCCGACTGTGGCCAATTGACTGTGGCTGTGTCTTGTTCGATCGGCAGGAACGGTACGGATACACACAGGATGATGCCCAGAATGGACGCGACAATTGCCACTATCCGAGCGGGGGAATGTCCGGGGGATCGCTGCGTGTTCGGTACGGCGGGAGGTGCGGGTGTGGCCACGTCACTGTCTGTCACGACTTTGGACCCTAGCGGTGCGTGACGCATTTGTTATAAACGCTCATGTTTTTGGGGGTGTTGTTCGGGGCCGCCAGACCTGCGCTGAGCGCCGCACGTGGACCGGTGAAAAACAGGGTGCGCCTATCCTGGATAATTGACGTTAGTTCTGTGTTTTCGATCATCGATTTCACAGGCCCCCCGTTTGCGTACGAGAGGAACTCTCATGCTTGCCCGCACCGACCTACGCGGTCGTACCCCATCCACGGCCGAACTTCGCGCCGCGCTTCCCCGCGGTGGAGTGGATGTGGATGCGGTATTGCATCAGGTTCGTCCCATGGTCGAAGCCGTTCGTGATCGCGGCGCCGAAGCTGCTCTCGAGTTCGGCGAAAAGTTCGACGGCGTGCGTCCCGCCTCGGTTCGAGTTCCGGCCGACGAGTTGGAGCGCGCGCTCCGCGAACTCGACCCTGCCGTGAAGGAAGCCCTCGAGGTTGCCATCGAGCGGACCCGCAAGGTGCACGCCGATCAGCGCCGCAAGGACACCGTCACCCAGGTAGTGCCCGGCGGCACCGTCACCGAGCGTTGGGTTCCGGTTGAGCGTGTCGGCCTCTACGTGCCCGGCGGAAACGCTGTGTACCCGTCGAGTGTTGTCATGAACGTTGTACCGGCCCAGACGGCCGGCGTCGGATCGCTCGTCGTGGCCTCGCCGCCCCAAGCCGATTTTGGCGGACTGCCGCACCCCACGATTCTTGCTGCCGCGGCCATGCTCGGCGTCGAAGAGGTGTGGGCTGTCGGCGGTGGACAGGGCATCGCGCTGATGACGTACGGCGGAACCGACACCGATGGAACTGAACTGGTACCCGTTGACCTCATCACGGGGCCGGGCAACATCTATGTCACCGCCGCCAAGCGACTGTGCCGCGGACTTGTCGGTATCGACGCCGAAGCCGGCCCCACCGAGATCGCGATCCTCGCCGACCACACAGCCGACCCGGTCCACGTTGCCGCCGACCTCATCAGCCAGGCCGAGCACGACGTCATGGCGGCCAGTGTCCTGGTCACCACCAGCGTGGAATTGGCCGACGCCGTCGACAAGGCGCTTGTCGCTCAGCTCGAGATCACCAAGCACCGCGAGCGCGTAACCACGGCCTTGACCGGAAGTCAGTCCGGAACGGTGCTCGTGTCCGACGTCGCCGCCGGTCTGCGCGTAGTCAATGCTTACGCAGCCGAGCACCTCGAAATCCAAACCGAAGATGCGACGGGTGTCGCTGCTCAGGTCACCAGCGCCGGCGCTGTGTTCGTCGGCCCTTGGGCCCCGGTCAGTCTCGGCGACTACTGCGCCGGATCCAATCACGTTCTACCGACGGCCGGCTGCGCGCGTCACTCGTCTGGGCTGAGCGTGCAGACCTTCCTGCGCGGAATCCACGTCATCGACTATTCCGAATCGGCACTCAAAGATGTTGCCGGACACGTCATCACGCTCGCGAATGCCGAAGATCTGCCGGCGCACGGTGAGGCTGTGCGTCTGCGGTTCGAGGCTCTGCGATGAGTAGTGTTCCCGGAGGATCGATTTCGGTCGACGCACTCCCGATTCGTGAGAACCTGCGTGGCAAGTCGGCGTACGGTGCTCCGCAATTGACGGTGCCGGTTCAGCTCAACACCAACGAGAACCCACATCCGCCGACGCAGGCGCTCATCGACGATGTCGCCGAATCGGTACGCGAAGCGGCCAAGGAACTGCACCGCTACCCCGACCGCGATGCCTTGGCATTGCGAACGGATCTGGCGGCATACCTGTCGAAGCAGACCGGCGTGCCGGTCACCGTCGACAACCTCTGGGCGGCAAACGGATCCAACGAGATCCTGCAGCAGTTGTTGCAGGCCTTCGCGGGTCCGGGTCGTAGCGCGATGGGTTTTGTGCCGTCGTACTCGATGCACCCGATCATCGCCGACGGCACTGACACCGAGTGGGTGGAGGTGTTCCGCCGTGCGGACTTCGCTCTGGATGTGGACGCTGCTGTCGATGTCATCGCGGATCGTCGACCGGACGTCGTTTTTGTCACCAGCCCCAATAATCCCACCGGGCACAGCGTCGGAATCGAGGAACTACGACGCATCCTGGAGGTCTCGCCGGGCATCGTCATCGTCGACGAGGCGTACGCGGAGTTCTCGGCCGCGCCCAGCGCGATGACCTTGATCGACGAGTTCCCGGCCAAGCTGGTTGTCACGCGGACCATGAGCAAGGCGTTCGCGTTTGCCGGTGGACGACTTGGCTACCTCGCAGCCGCGCCCGCATTCATCGACGCATTGTTGTTGGTGCGCTTGCCGTATCACCTCTCGGTTGTGACTCAGGCGGCTGCGCGCGCGGCACTGCGCCACGCCGACGAAACCTTGGGCAGCGTTCACGCGCTCTCGGCTGAGCGGGATCGCGTGTCGAAGGCTTTGGCGGACAGTGGCTTCCGAGTCATTCCGAGTGATGCCAACTTCATTCTGTTCGGAGAATTCACCGACAGTGCGAAAGCCTGGCAGGCGTACCTCGATCGCGGAGTCCTCATCCGCGACATCGGAATCCCCGGATACCTGCGTGCCACAGTCGGACTCGAAGCCGAGAACGACGCCTTCATCAAGGCGAGCGACGAGATCGCGGCCAGTCAACTCATCACTCAAGGAGAAACGGCATGAGCGATCGCATCGCGCGGATCGAAAGAACCACCCGAGAGTCCAGCATCGTCGTCGAACTGAACTTGGACGGCACCGGCATCGTCGACGTCTCCACCGGGGTTCCGTTCTTCGACCACATGCTCACGGCATTGGGCACTCACGCGAGTTTCGATCTGAACGTGCAGGCGAAGGGTGACGTCGAGATCGACGCACACCACACCGTCGAAGACACCGCGATCGTTCTCGGTCAGGCTTTGGGTCAGGCGCTGGGGGACAAGAAGGGTATTCGCCGTTTCGGTGATTCCTTCATCCCCATGGACGAAACACTGGCGCATGCCTCCGTCGACGTCTCGGGACGTCCGTACTGCGTGCACACCGGTGAGCCCGATTACATGGTGCACTCCGTCATCGGTGGTTACCCCGGCGTTCCGTATCACGCGGTGATCAATCGCCACGTCTTCGAGTCGATTGCTCTCAATGCTCGTATCGCCCTGCATGTTCGGGTTCTCTACGGCCGCGATCAGCACCACATCACCGAGGCTGAATACAAGGCTGTTGCCCGCGCTCTGCGTGAGGCAGTCGAGCCGGATCCGCGCGTGAGCGGTATTCCGTCCACGAAGGGAAGCTTGTGAGCGTTCTTTATACCTACCTGTTGTTCATCGGTGCCGGAATCGCCATGGGCGGTGCCTATTCGATGTTCAAGGTGAACAAATTGGCGTCGGGAATTCTCCTGGCGCTTGCGATCCTGGCGGCGGTCGCAGGCGCGCTGCGCATCTGATGTGAAAACAGAATCATCCCCGGGTTGCATGGCAGCCCGGGGATGATTCACGTTCAGCAGGTTAAGAGCCGAAACTTCCGAGCGATGCGAGTTGTACTGTTTGAATGTTTCACTGCGCCAAGGCTGCACGCCGTATTCACGCCACGCATCGGCAAACAGTGCTGTTGCTGATCCCCAGCTGGTGATCACGGTTTGTCGGGTCACGCCCACCAGTTCGGCGATCCGCGTGTTCGATTCGCCCTCGGATGCGAGCACGATGATCCATGCACGTTGCGCGATACCTGCCCGTACCGATCTGGATCGTATCGACGCCGTCAAACGCGTGAGATCTCCGTCGCGCAAAATCAGGCACAACGAAGCCAAGCGGCGCGCGAGATGAGTGAACCGTGCCGGGGCTTGATGCCGCCTCCTTGTGTCGCTTGGCTACGCTAGCCCTCGCGAAGTTGAGAGACGCTGCGACGGACACGGTCCGCCACGCTCGACTTCGGACCACATGATCAAGGGCGTCTCCGAACCAAGGAGACGAACATTGAGCAACCCGGCGACGACATGGGGTGTCGGCGACTACCCCCTGATGGCGCAACATCTCCGGCCCGCGGCGCTGGCCGCTGTCGAGGCGGCGGCAATCTCACCGGGCGATCGGGTGGTCGACGTGGCCACTGGTACAGGGAACGCAGCCCTGTTGGCAGCCGAGCGGGGTGGCAAGGTTATCGGCGTCGACTTCGAGCCGGCGCTGCTACGGCTCGCCGAAGAGCGCACCCGAAGCGCGGGAATCGAAGTCGGATGGGTGTGGGGTGACCTGGAAGCCTTACCTGTCCCGGATCACTCGGCAGATGTCGTACTCTCCGTCTTCGGCGTGATGTATGCATCCGATCATGTGATCGCAGCCCGGGAACTCGCGAGGATCGCTGCCCCCGGCGCCAGGGTGGTGCTCGCATCGTGGGTACCGGGGAGCTTGATGCCGGCGATGGGGCAGATTCTGAGCGACTACTTGCCGCCACCGCCTGCCGGCAGCGGCCCGCCCAGTCGATGGGGTGATTCCGTTGCGCTCGCCACCCTGCTCGAACCCCATCAGCTTCGGGTCACCGCCACTGTGCCCGGGCGGATTACCCCGCGTTTCTCTGCCGCTAGTGATGCGGCCGACTTCCTGATTCGCACTGCGGGACACGTCGTGAGCGAGCAGGACAGGCTGATCGCGGATGATCGGTGGGACGATCTGCATCAGGATCTGTGTCGATTCATCGAGCAACGAGCGGAGCGCTGCGGTAACGACCTCGGCTTGCCGCTGGATTACCTTCTCGCCTCGGCGATCAGGACGCCGGACTAGTGTCTCTCGCCGGACTCGTCTCATTGTGCTGAACAAGTTTCGTGAAACGTAGGTGCCCTCAACTCAGATGGGCCACCTGGATACCGTGCTCGATTCGTGGCACTGCATGGCACGAATCGAGCACGGCTGACATCCAAAGGCGGCCAGTTTGGACATATGGGCTGGATTCATGACGTTCATCGACGACGTCGCGAATCGTCCGTCGTTGCGGCCTGTGATCTGCGGGTTTGTATCACCGGCAGTGTCTTCGGAGAGGTGGCACTGGCGGTGAGCCACTGTCTGGAGGCTGGCGTTCACCCTGTTTGACCGCTTCAGGCTTGCGTACGCCGGACCCGACTGTTCGACGTCTCACAGACTCGTCGGCGTCGCACTGATTGGTGCCCCTCCTGTTTATGAGATCGGCCGCGGGCATCGGTGGCACTGTGCGATAGTGCGGGAATGGTCGGTAAGGGAGTCGGCGTGACGAATTTCGAGCAGGACCGGGATCTCCTGATCCGACTGTGGCGGATGTGGGCCAAGCGCGCCGCGGAACTGTCGGACGAGCAGTGGACTGCCGATACCCGCCTACCGGGCTGGACTGTTCGGGACGTGTACGTGCATGTCACCCCTGACGTCATGATCGCGATGCTCGCCGAGCCTGCTGCAGACGGCGACGCGAAGATCACCAGTGCTGCGGGGATGCTCCGCATCTTCAATGCCGACCCGACGGCGGCAGAGTCGATGCACGAACAGCTCGCTGAAATAGTCCGACAGATGGCGGCCGACGTCGATCGAGAATCAATAGTTAGACGCTTTGATATCGACCTGCCCGAGTCGTTCGAACGACTCACCGGGCTCAGTCGCGCCACCGTGATTGCGCACCCGATGTTGGAGTCGGTCTCACTCGGTGCCTTTCTGGATATGGCGATCCTCGAATCGACGGTCCATTGGCTCGATGTCGTCGCTGCGGTGGGTGGGCCGGAGCCCGAGCAGATGGCTCTCGAGCGTGCCCGGGAGGTCTTGGCTGCGGTGCCCGACCCGCTGGCGTTCGTCGAGGCAGCCACGGGGCGTTCACGCACGGCCGTGCTGCCGGTGATGCGGTGATGGACCAATAACGTCATGCCACGTCGCTATTGGCTATGTGTGCGACTTGGATGTTGTTGTGTTTCTGTAACTTTGAGTGATCGGCTGTTGGGGGGAATTTTCGATAGTTACGCATGGGAGAGTTTGGCGAGACTCGAATTCTGTTGCAGCAGTGTTTATTCGATCCCAATCATTACCATGTCCAGCACGGCTCGGGCAGCCGTCGGAGAAACGTGAGAACGAAGGCGCCGGGCTGGTTTCGCATCGACGTGAAGCCCCGCTGCCGCAGGTCCCCGAGGGCAATGGCATGTCCGGGTACCAACAGGGCGTCCAGGTCCTGACTCATTTTGACTTGGAGCAGCACACTGTAACCAACTGATCACCTCTTCGCGGATCCGCCTCCGGCACCTGTCGATACCCCACACAGGCCTTCCATCGTCTCGAATCCGTCACAGATCTACCAGCGTGCATCGGCGAATTTCGGCCTGTGGCCAATCGGGTTGAGAACGGTGTCGACTTTCAGCGGATTCGGGTGAAGTTTGGTGATTTGGTGGTGACTTTGGTCAGTCGGACTCAGTGGCAGATCCGGTCAACGGCCCGAAGCTGGGCGTATGAGGTTATGCGAGGCGCACATCCGCGGTAGCCAGGCCGAAGACCTTGCGTCCGGCGGATTTCGCGACGATTACGACGACAGCGGTCTTGGTCGCAGCGTCGACCGACTTGATACGCCCTGTGAACTCGATACTTCCAGCGGAGTCGGCTTCGACGACAGCGTAGTTCGATAGCCGGACTCCGTACCTGATCAGCGCGCCCGGGTCACCGAGCCATCCAGTAACAAATCCCGCAGCCAAGCCCATTGTGAGCATGCCGTGGGCGATCACGTCCGGAAGACCCGCCAGCGCAGCGACGTCGTCGTGCCAATGGATAGGGTTGGCATCCCCGGAGACCCCGGCATAGTTCACCAGATCGCCGCGCGTCAGGCGCACGGTTCGAGTGGGAAGCTCGTCACCGATGGCGATGTCGTGGAATCGGATTGCGGTGTGCGGAACACGTGTTCGTGATACTTGGGATAGGCGTGCAGCGGTTTTCGAATCCGGTTTCGTTACCGGTAGTCCGTCGGCTGCCGCGATCACAGTCTGCGAGGTCGTGTCGAGTCCGCTCATGATGACGCGCTCGATCGTCTCGCTCATGTCGGCGTTGACGTCACCGCCGGTGATTGCGACGACGGTGGTGTGCATGACCTGCACGGTGTCACCGGTCTGGTCGATGAAGGTGTTGGTGATGGTAAGCAGGTTTTTGTCTGCGATGCGGCGCACGGAGGTGAGTTCAACATCGCTGATCAACCGGTCGCCGGTGAGTATCGGTTTGTGCATTTCGAAAACTTGATCGGTCTGCACGACGATGTCGTCGCCGCTCACGACGGTCTCGAGTAGTCTGCGGTTGGCCAGCATCGCGACGGTAGAGAGGAATGTGGTCGGTGCGATCAGGCCGGCGTATCCGAGCGCACCAGCAGCGTCCTCACTCCAGTGCGCCGGGTGGAGATCCTGTACCGCTCGCGCGTACTCGCGAATCTTTTCCCGCCCCATCTCGTAAAAGTCCTCGGTGCGATAGCGATACCCCACCAGCCCAGCCGCATCGAACGCCGCTTCCATCAAGCTCTCCTTCATCCGGATCCCTATGGCACTTGTAGCGTGCATCGGCGGTGCCGAATGCACGAGTGGAACCCACCTTCTCACGCGGCGAAGTGCTTGAACGTGAACCGACCGGGGCGATTCACGTTCGATCCAGCTTCGGGGCTGGTGAACCGTCAGTAAGTATTTATGGTGGCTGGTTGGGCTTGGGTTTCGGATCCAGAGTGGACAGTGCCCGCCCGGCAGAAAGTAAGGGGCCGGAGGAGGTTGTCTTCGTATACGGAGTCCGGCAACACCTCCAGGTGCGGGATGCCCAGGCTGTCGGCTCGTTCCCGACGATCCGAGGGTCAGGCTCCGTCGATCATGCGTTCTTCATACCTACCTGTTGTTCATCGGTGCCGGAATCGCCATGGGCGGTGCCTATTCGATGTTCAAGGTGAACAAATTGGCGTCGGGAATTCTCCTGGCGCTTGCGATCCTGGCGGCGGTCGCAGGCGCGCTGCGCATCTGATGTGAAAACAGAATCATCCCCGGGTTGCCATGCAACCCGGGGATGATTCACGTTCAGCAGGTTAGGAGCCGAAGTTTCCGAGCGATCCGAGTGAACCCGTCGAGGGCGGTTCCGGAGCTGCGGTGATGGTGAGGGTGACGTCAAGGGTGGCGGGGGTGCCGATGCCGTTAGACGCCGTGAAGGTGACGGGGAACGTCCCATCCTCGGTGGGTGTTCCGGACAGGATGCCGGCTTCAGTGAGTGTCAGACCGGCGGGCAGAGTACCGACTGCGGTCACGGTGGGGGTCGGTTGTCCGGTGACAGTGAAGGCGTAACTGTAGGGCTGGCCGACAACGCCGGCGGGCGGTGCCCCGGTGAGTGTGGGAGCTATTTCGATTGTGATCACCGATACCGTGGCGTTGGCATTGTTGGTGACGTAGGCGCGGAGGCCGTCGGGGGTGATCGCCACCCCGAACGGATTTCCGCCGGCAGGGAGGTTGATGGTGGTCGTGACGGTGTTGTCGGTGGTATTGATGACCGATACCGTGCTGTCGGTCCTGTTGGACACGTAGGCGCGTTGACCGTCAGGGGTGATCGCTACCTGGTACGGGCGCTGGCCGACAGGGATGGGTGCGCCGGTGACGGTGTTGTCGCTGGTGTTGATCACCGACACCGAGTTGCTCTCCAGGTTGACGACGTAGGCGCGTAAGCCGTCGGGGGTGAACGCTATCGATGTCGGACCTTGACCGACCGTGATGGGTGTGGGATTGACGGTGTTGTCGGTGGTGTTGATGACCGACACGGTGTTGCTATTGCGGTGGGTGACGTAGGCGTGGGCACCGTTCGGGCTGATCGCTACTGCCCATGGATTCGCGGCGACTGGGATGGGTGTGGTGGTGACGGTGTTGTCGGTGGTGTTGATCACCGACACGGTGTTGCCGTTCGCGTTGGAGACGTAGGCGCGTAGGCCATCGGGGGTGATCGCCACTCCGATCGGTTCTGAACCGACCGTGATGGGTGTGGGGTCGACGGTGTTGTCGCTGGTGTTGATTACCGACACCGTGTTGTTGCCTCGGTTGGTGACATAGGCGCGCAGGCCGTTGGGGGTGATCGCCACCCCCTGCGGAAGTGAACCGACCGGAACGGTGGCAGTGACGATGTTGTCGCTGGTGTTGATCACCGACACCGCCCCGGCACCCCAGTTGGTGACGTAGGCGCGGGTGCCGTCGGGGGTGATTGCCACTCCGGCCGGCTCAGCGCCGACCGGGATCGGCGTGGGGTCGACGGTGTCGGCGGATGCGGTCCCGACGCCGAGGGTCATGGCGGCAGCGAGCGCGCCGGCGCCCAGAGCTGCCGCGGCGCGGGACCATCGAGTGCGTGGGTGTGGTCGATCGAGAACGGTCAAAAAATTCAGTTCCTTCCAGGTAGTCCGCACCTCGGAGGGGGCGCGTAGCGGCCACGGGAAGGTGACCACCGCACTGGAACATATCGGACATTTCTCGACGGCGAGGCATTTTGAGGTGGCCACAATAGGACACTTTGATATCGTGTGCCCGGTGGCCGTAAGTGGCCTTTCCGGACCGTGAAGATTGTGATTGCAGCCGCGTCGGTAGTGCTGTTCTAAGAATCTCGCGGCGCGTCACCGCACGAGAACAACCGGCCCTGTAGCGGTTGAGTGCCCACTCGCCGACCTCGATGAGGGGGCAATAGCCTTCGGCCACACTGTGGTCAGGTCGAACGGATGGTAGGGGACTGTGTCGGAGTCTGCCTCAGGCATGATCTGAGCTGATCGAGTCCGTGCGGATGAATACCTTTGGGCGGGAGTGTGTCTCAGACGCAAGGCTGTGAGGCTCTCAATTGGATACGGGTGGGATTCTCGGGGCTTTGTAGGCTATGCCGAATTCGCGGATCTTGCGGTAAATCGTGGCTCGTGACATGCCCAATGCTTGTGCGGCGGCGGTCTTGTCGCCGACGTGTAGCGCGAGTGCATCCACTATCGCGTCGCGTTCGAGGGATTGCAGCTTGGTCAGATTTCTCCACGTGGTTGCTCGGCATTCGGAGGGCAGAGCGTCAGGTTCTACGACTCCGGAGCGTCGGTGACGATGGATCTCTTCGAGGACGTTGCGCAAGTGGGTAATGTTTCCTCGCCATGCCATTCGTGTGAGCTGGTTCAATGAAGCGGGTGACAGGGTCAGATCTGCTGCACCGACGGTTCGGAGAAGCGATCTCACTAGGTCTGGGATGTCTTCGAGGTGGTATCGCAGGGGCGGTACGCTGATCGACTTCGGGAACAGTCGCAGTAGCGACGAGGTAGAGCTCGGCTCTTCCGGGTGCATGGTCAGCGCAACCCAGGGTTCACGGGGGAAAGCGCCTTGGGTGGCATCTTGCAGAAGATGGCCGAGTCCTGCGAGATCGTCCTCGCTGAGTCTGTGTGCATGGAGGACCGCAAGATCGGATCCGGTTTCCAATTCGTCCGAAACATGGGCGAGCAGGTCCTCCCCGACGAGTGTGGCTGCGTCGAGTATTGCAAGGTGATGTGAGTTCGAAAGGTGCTCGTGCGCCGCTCGAATCAGTGTGGTCTTTCCGACGCCGGGTTCACCGTCGAGCACCAACCATTCGTGCCGCTTGCAGGCGTCGACGACGTTGTGAACGGTACGCATCCACACTGCGCTGCTGCCGGCGACAGCGCGCAAGTTCAGGGTGCCTACGAACTGAGTGGTGCGGGTGGCGAGTTGTTCCGTGATCCGCACAATTCCCCCGGCCAGCTTGTCGTTGGCAAAGGTCGGCTGGTACGAGAGGCGGGCGGTGGCTCCACTCGGGAGATCGGTGAGCACAGTGAAGGATTTGGACTGCCCGCGAGCGTCCCGGATGCGGTCGATGATCGCAGCCTGATCGTGTGAGTCGAACAGTTGTTGAGTCAGGGCATTGATCATCAGGACTTCGTCACCGACCGCGATAACCGACTGTCCCGAGTGGCTAGCTGCGTGGTAAGCGCTCAATACTGCTCGATTGTGTTCGTTGGCGTCGTCGAGAATGCGCTCCTTGATCCGGGCGGCGGCCAATTTGGCGAAGGACAGCAACAAGGCGTTCATATTTTCGGCCTTGGTGGTCAAGTCCACGACACCCAGGACGGCTCCGGTCAAGGGGTGTGTCACGAGTGCGCCGGCACAGGAGAACGAGCGTAAGGGCCCACTGTAATGCTCGTCCCCGTTGATGACGATGGGAGAACCGACTTCGAGGGCTGTGCCGATGCCGTTGGTTCCCACCTGGGATTCCGAGTAGCGAAATCCGGGGGCCAGGTCGACGCGATCGAGGGCTGCGAGCAAAGCACTGTCCCCGCCGTAGCGTCTGAGGACCGTACCCTTGGCATCGCTGAGAATGAGAGAGACCGGTTCGTTGTCGATTTCGGAAGCCAGCGCGGACAAAACCGGATTTGCGGCGCGTGTCAGAACGCTGTCGACTGTCGTTGATTCGATGTAGGACGCGGTTGGTTCGTCGATTTCACCCAGTGCGGCCCGTGATCGTGACCACGACACTCGTAGCCAGTGATGCAGGCGCAGATCGGCCCCATTCGTGGGATTGTTTTCTGAAAAATGTTTGGGCGCAGCCATTTTGGAGTTCTCGAGATTTCTGAAAATGCTTGGCTCGAGTGCACCCATCATCGATCTCCTGAGGTTTGCTGTGGCGTGCCTGTGTGCGAATGTCCGTTTCGGGACAAGTCTATGGAGCAGTAAAAGTGATTTCAATCTCAAAGTGAGACAAACGAGACGCGCATCACACGATTGGGTTAGTTGCACAACGTCCCCAGCCGACGCAAGGTCGGCACCCGATCCAGGAGGCGCAACTTGAGTAAACAAAGCTTGACGAAGGCCCACGCGAAGATCAGTGAGATGACCTGGGATCCGACATTCGCCACCCCGGCCACTCGATTCGGCACCGATTACACGTTTGAGAAGGCCCCGAAAAAGGATCCCCTCAAGCAGATCATGCGATCGTATTTTCCGATGGAGGAGGAGAAGGACAACCGCGTCTACGGTGCGATGGACGGCGCGATCCGCGGCAATATGTTCCGTCAGGTCCAGCAGCGGTGGATGGAATGGCAGAAGTTGTTCCTGTCGATCATCCCGTTCCCCGAGATCTCGGCGGCCAGGGCGATGCCGATGGCCATCGACGCCGTTCCGAATCCGGAAATCCACAACGGGCTTGCGGTGCAGATGATCGATGAGGTTCGGCACTCGACGATTCAGATGAACCTCAAGAAGCTGTACATGAACAACTACATCGATCCCGCCGGATTCGACATGACCGAGAAGGCATTTGCGAACAACTATGCCGGCACGATCGGGCGCCAGTTCGGTGAAGGGTTCATCACCGGCGACGCAATTACCGCCGCCAATATCTATCTGACGGTGGTCGCGGAGACGGCTTTCACGAACACATTGTTCGTCGCGATGCCGGACGAGGCTGCCGCGAATGGCGACTACTTGCTGCCCACCGTATTTCACTCAGTGCAGTCCGACGAGTCGCGGCATATCTCCAACGGATATTCGATTCTGCTGATGGCGTTGGCAGACGAGCGCAACCGACCTCTCCTCGAGCGAGACCTGCGCTACGCGTGGTGGAACAACCACTGTGTTGTCGATGCCGCGATCGGGACGTTCATCGAGTACGGGACCAAGGACCGCCGCAAGGACCGGGAAAGCTACGCCGAAATGTGGCGGCGGTGGATCTACGACGATTACTACCGTAGCTACCTGATCCCGCTCGAAAAGTACGGCTTGACCATCCCACACGACCTGGTCGAGGAAGCGTGGAATCGCATCACGAACAAGGGCTACGTGCACGAGGTCGCGAGGTTCTTCGCCACCGGTTGGCCAGTCAACTACTGGCGAATCGACACGATGACCGACAAGGACTTCGAGTGGTTCGAACATAAGTATCCGGGCTGGTACTCGAAGTACGGGAAGTGGTGGGAAGAGTACAACCGTCTCGCTTACCCAGGCCGGAACAAGCCGATCGCCTTCGAGGAGGTCGGGTACCAGTACCCGCACAGGTGCTGGACCTGCATGGTTCCCGCTCTCATCCGTGAGGACATGGTTGTGGAGAAGGTCGACAACCAATGGCGAACCTATTGCTCGGAGACCTGCTACTGGACCGACGCTGTTGCATTCCGTGAGGAATACCAGGGTAAGGCAACCCCGAACATGGGACGCCTCACCGGATTCCGTGAATGGGAGACCTTGCATCACGACAAGGATCTCGCCGATATCGTCAAGGATCTCGGGTATGTCCGCGACGACGGTAAGACCCTTGTCGGTCAGCCGCACCTGCACCTTGATGATCCGAAGAAACTGTGGACCCTCGACGACGTCCGCGGAAATACGTTCCAGAGCCCCAATGTGCTCTTGAATCAGATGTCCGACGCGGAACGCACGGCACATATCGCGGCATATCGAGCCGGCGCGACGCCCGCCTGACGCAGCCGGTTTCAGGCTCGGTGGGCGGCGTGACGAACCATGTCGGCGCCGCCCACCGCAACCATTGCAATCAATCGATCAGCCCAGGAGACACCCGTGGCCGACACACACCGAATCAATTTCGAGCCCGTCGACATCGAGATGGAGGTCGGCGAGGACGAAAGTATCCTCGATGCCGCTTTCCGGCAAGGCATTCATCTGATGCACGGCTGCCGCGAAGGACGCTGCTCGGCCTGCAAGTCTTTTCTTCTCGACGGTGAAGTTCAAATGGAGAACTACTCGACATTTGCGTGCAACGACGCGGAGGAGGAGGAAGGGTACGTATTGCTTTGTCGTTCTTATGCATACAGTGACTGCACGATCGAGCTGCTCAACTTCGACGAGGACGAACTGCTCGGCGGCATCCCGATCCAGAATGTTTGCATGCAGGTGGTCGCACTCGAGTCCATGACGAGGGACATCGTTTCTCTGCGCCTGCAAGCCACTTCGCCGACGACATTCGATTTCAAGCCAGGTCAGTACGCCGATCTGTACATCCCCGGAACCGACGAACATCGCTCGTTCTCTATGGCGACAACACAATCGACGCCCGGATCCGTGGAATTTCTGATCAAGAAGTATCCGGGGGGTAAGTTCTCAGCTCTGTTGGAGAGTGAGATTTCGGTTGGTGACGAGATCTCGTTGACCGGCCCGTACGGGTCGTTCACCCTCAAGGACGCCCACGTCCTGCCCGTGGTCTGCATCGGTGGCGGGGCGGGGATGGCCCCGGTCCTGTCGCTGCTGCGGCACCTGAGCGAGACGGGCAGTACCCGGCCGGTGCACTTCTACTACGGTGCCCGAACTGCACAGGATTTGTTCTATGTCGACGAAATCTTGGAACTCGGAACATATTTGAAGGATTTCACGTTTGTGGCCTGCCTCTCGGAAGAGTCGGGTCCGACAGGCTCGGGTGCAATGCTGTCTGCTTCGGTGAGTGTCGAAGCCGGCAACGTCACGGAAGTCGTCGATCGTCGGGAAGCTGGAATCGCGAAGGCCGAGGTGTACCTCTGCGGCCCGCCCCCCATGGTCGATGCAGCGCTCGCTCTCCTCGAAGCCAGGAGCGTCCCGCATGACCAAGTGTTCTACGACAAGTTCACCAGCCCGGCCTTCGAGTAAGGCAGCAACCATTCGTCCTCCCCTCTACCGACAGGAACCGAACGATGACCGCAACCATAGGGCCGAAGGAACGTAGCTTTCCCGCAATCGAATTCACCGACTCCGAGGCAGGCGCACTCGAGTTTCCCAGTTCGAAGAGCAGAACCTACAGCTACTACACGCCGGCAAAACGGCGGGCAACTATGTACGAGGACGTCACCGTCGACGTCCAGCCCGACCCCGATCGACACCTCTCGCAAGGCTGGATCTACGGATTCCGAGATGGACCCGGTGGATACCCGAAAGAATGGACCAAAGCGCAGTCCTCCAACTGGCACGTATTCCTCGATCCGAACGAGGAGTGGGACCAGACCATCTTCCGTAACAATTCCAAGGTTGTCCATCAGGTTGAACTATGCCTGTCGAACGCCAAACGTGCCCGTGTCTACGACAGCTGGAATTCGCCGTGGCTCAAGTTCATCGAACGCAATCTCGGTGCGTGGATGCATGCCGAGAACGGACTGGCGTTGCACGTGTTCACCGCAATCCAGCGTTCGGGACCGACCAACATGATCAACACTGCTGTTGCGGTCAATGCCGCCCACAAAATGCGTTTTGCGCAGGACCTCGCACTGTTCAACCTCGACTTGTCCGAGGCCACCGAAACATTCGACGGCGGCGCGCACCGGGCGGTGTGGCAGGAGGCGCCGGAGTGGCAGCCCACCCGTGAAGTCGTGGAGAGACTGACCGCAGTTCCGGACTGGTGTGAATTGCTCTTCGCCACCAACATAGTGTTCGAGCAGCTCATCGGATCACTGTTCCGCAGCGAACTCGTGATGCAGATCGCGGCCCGCAACGGTGATTACATCACTCCGACGATTGTCGGTACCGGCGAGCATGACTACGACCGGGATTTGTCCTACACCCGCAATCTCTTCCAATTGCTCACCAGGGACCCGGAACACGGGGAGTCGAACAAGGCATTGTTCGGTACCTGGATGGAGGTCTGGGTACCTCGGTGCCTCGCGGCGGCCCGTGCGCTGCAACCGATCTGGTCTCAGCCTGCCGACAAAGCTGTCACCTTTGCCGACAGTTTGGACGCGGCTACCGAGAAATTCCGTTCCTTGCTCGAGTCTCTCGGGCTGGACATCCCGAAGGAGCTGGACAAGTGACTATGCAATTCGGATCGGACACAGAATTCTCGAACAAGTGTGGGGTCACGCTGATGAACACCCCGACAGGCCGCGTTGTCGCGGAAGTGATGGGTGCGAAGGAAGGGGTGGAACTGACTGAGTACCCGTCGATGATTCGTGTTGATGGCGTGAACCGACTGAATTTCGACTATGAGGAGCTCACCGACGCGCTCGGTTCGGATTTCGACGGTTCCATCTTCGAGGAGATCAGCTCCACTCACTACGGGCGCATGGTCCACCTCGACGACCAGACCATCCTGTTCGCCAGCCCGGAGGACGCAGCCGAATACATCGGCTTCGATCTCAAGGCGAACTGACTGCCTTCGGCCGGGGCCTCGCGAGGCCCCGGTCGTCAACCACCTGTAAGCACACGACCAAGTGAGGGAAGCGATGTATCAGAAGGACGGAAACAAGTACTTCATCGTCGACGGGCACGTGCACCTTTGGGACGGCCGAGCGTCGAACCACAAGAACGTCCACGGCAAGCAGTTCATTGACTGCTTCTACGACTATCACAAAAATCTCAGCCCCGAAGAGGTCGTGTGGGACTACGAAACGTACACCCACTACGGGGAAGACCGCCTCATGCGTGATCTGTTCGTGGACGGATACGTCGATCATGCGATCTTCCAGGCGACCTTGCTCAGTGACTTTTACGTCAACGGTTTCGGGCAGACCGAAGAAGCGTTCGCGCTCACCCAAAAGCACCCGGACAAGCTGACCTACAACCACGCCTATGATCCCCGATACGGCGAGGCCGGCCTCGAGCAGCTTCGCCGGGACGCCGATCGTATGAACTTGCAGGGCGTCAAGCTCTACACCGCTGAGTGGCATGGTGATTCACGTGGCTACAAGCTCGACGATCACTGGTCGCGACGGTACCTGGAAGAATGCATCAAGCTGGGTATCAAGAACATTCACGTCCACAAGGGACCCACGATCCGTCCTCTTGATCGTGACGCGTTCGATGTGGCAGACATCGACAAGGTTGCCACCGACTACCTGGATCTACGGTTCGTTGTCGAGCATGTCGGCCTTCCACGCCTGGAAGATTTCTGCTGGATCGCGACACAGGAGTCCAACGTATTCGGTGGTCTGGCAGTGGCACTGCCCTTCATTCACACCCGACCAAGGTATTTTGCCCAGATCATCGGTGAACTCCTGTACTGGATCGGCGAGGACAAGATTCTGTTTTCAAGCGACTACGCGATCTGGACCCCGCAGTGGCTGATCGAAAAGTTTGTCGACTTCCAGATCCCCGAGGACATGCAGGGTGAGTACGCCCCGATCACGATCGATCAGAAGAAGAAGATTCTCGGTCTGAACGCGGCGGCGCTGTACGACATCGACGTTCCGGCGGAACTGCGGTTGGCCGAGCCCGCCGGGCAGTTGGGCGTCGATGTGGCAGTAGGGGCGAAGGAGGCTGTGTCGTCATGACTGCGATCGACATTCGCGTTGTTGACGTTCGTCTCCAGGAAGATGTGCTCGAAGCGCTTGCCACGGTGACAGATCCGGAACTCGATGAACCGATAACCGAGCTGGGTTTTGTGCGGTCGGTGATGTTGGACGATGACGGCGTGACCGTCCACCTGAGGCTTCCGACTGCCTTCTGTTCCCCGAACTTCGCCTATCTCATGGCTTCCGACGCCCAGGATGCCTTGCGTACGGTCGAAAATGTCGGGCGCGTACGGGTACTGCTCGACGATCACCACGACAGCGACAAGATCAACACCGGGTTGGCAGCCGACGCGGGATATGTGGGGACTTTCGGATCTGAGGCGCAGGAGAGTCTGGTCGAATTGCGCAACATCTTCCTCCGTAAGGCACACACTGCCGCGATGGAGCGATGTGTCGCCGCGCATGTGAAGCGAACAACGATGGATATCAACGATATTCATCGATTGACACTGCGAGACCTTCCGGAGAGCAAAGAAAAGTCGGCACTGCTGCGTCGACGCATCAGCATCGGGCTGAGCATGTGCCCCAACAGTCGGGTTCTCGTCGACGACGCAGGTCTGGCGATCCCCCCGGAGGCGGTCCCGCTTCGTCTGCGCTTTGCCCGGTCCGTCCGCATCTCGATGGAGGGTAATGCGCATTTCTGCCGCGGACTGCTCGCGACCAGGTACGCGGACGGCGAATCCGTCGACGCCGCACCACGAGTGACCGACCTGAGGAGCGTGCGATGAAAGCCGTGCAAGTTGTGGGGTACCACACCAAGCTCCAGCTCACCGAGATTCCCGAACCCGAAATCGAGGGTCCACTCGATGTCATCGTGAGAATCGGTGGTGCGGGCGTGTGCCGCACCGACATTCACATTCTCGAAGGTCAGTGGGAAGAAAAAAGTGGAGTAGCACTGCCCTACACAATCGGTCACGAGAATGCCGGTTGGGTGCATGCTGTTGGTGATTCTGTTACCAACGTCGTGGTGGGTGACAAGGTGATCCTGCATCCTCTCATCACCTGCGGCCAGTGTCGCGCTTGCCGTTTCGGCGACGACGTGCACTGTGAGAACAGTCAGTTCCCGGGAATCGACACCAACGGTGGCTACGCGGAGTACCTTCGCACTACGGCCCGAAGTGTCGTCCGGATCGACGATTCGCTCGAGCCTGCCGACGTTGCTGCACTTGCAGACGCGGGTCTCACTGCGTACCACGCGGTTGCGAAGGCAGCCAAGACCACGAGGCCTGGTGACGTTTGTGTGGTGATCGGTGCCGGCGGGCTGGGTCATATCGGAATTCAAGTGCTCAAAGCGATTTCGGGTGTGACCGTGGTGGTACTCGACCGCAATCCCGACGCGGTGGACTTGGCCGTTCGGATCGGGGCCGACAGAGGCATCGTCGCCGACGGCACCCACGTGCAACAGATATTGGATCTCACCGGTGGGCACGGAGCGGAAGCCGTGGTCGATTTTGTCGGTGAGGGTGGTTCGACTGCCGAAGGCATAGCGATGCTTCGCCGCGCTGGAAACTACTACGTTGTCGGCTACGGCGAGAACATCGACGTTCCCACCATCGACGTGATTTCCGCGGAGATCAACTTCATCGGAAACCTGGTCGGTTCGTACAACGATCTGCAGGAGCTTATGACTCTTGCGGCCCAAGGCAAGGTGACCCTTCACACGACCAAGTACCCGCTCGAAGAATTCCAGACCGCACTCGATGACCTCGATTCGGGCCGTGTGCGCGGGCGAGCCATTCTCGTTCCCTGATCGCGTTCCCAACATCCGCATCGTACGAAAGGAAACCCAGTCATGGCCAAGGAGATTCGGTATAATACGGAGGCCCGCCGGCGTCTCGAACACGGTGTGAACGCCCTTGCCGACGCCGTCAAAGTGACGCTCGGCCCGAAGGGGCGAAACGCAGTACTCGAGAAGCTCACCGGGCCCCCGACGATTACGAATGACGGGGTCACCATCGCCCGTGAGATACAGCTGAGTGATCCCTTTGCCAATATGGGTGCGCAGTTGGTCAAGGAGGTGGCCATGAAGACCAACGGCGCCGTCGGTGACGGCACGACGACTGCGACCGTGTTGGCCCAGGCGATGGTGCGCGAGGGCATGCGGGTCGTCGAGGTCGGAGCGAACCCGATGCGGGTACGCCGCGGCATCGAACGGGCTGTACCGGTTGTTGTCGAAGCGTTACGCGCACAGACCGTCCAGGTCTCCGGCCAACGCGACCTCGAACGGATTGCGAGCCTGGCCGCCAGTGACGACGAAGCGATCGGGCAGGCGATCGCCCAGGCCGTCGACTTTGTCGGCACGGAGGGAGTCGTCACGACAGAGGAAAGCGACGTTCTCGGGATGGGGGTCGAGATCGTCGACGGTATCGAGTTCGACCACGGCTATATCTCCGGCTATATGGTCACCGATTTCGAGCGGATGGAAGCGGTTCACCAAAATCCTCTGATTCTGTTGACCAACAAGAAGATCAACCAGGTGCAGGACATCATGCCGAGCATCGAGGCGGCCAAGCGTGCCGATCGTCCGCTGGTAGTCCTCGCGGAGGACGTGGATGGTCCCGCTCTGCAGCTGCTGGTCGGTGGCAACATGCACCAGACGATGCAGTCGGTTGTCGTCCGGGCACCCGGCTTCGGCCACCGCCGGGTTGCGGAGCTGCAAGATCTTGCAATTGCGCTGGGCGGTCACGTTATTGCAAAGGACACCGGTATCGAGCTGTCCGAGGTTGCGCTCGAACATCTTGGTTCGTGTGACCGGATCACGGTGACGGAGAATACGACGACGATTGTTGGCGGACACGGTGATCAGAGTTTGGTCAGCGTCCGAATCGCCCAGTTGGGCGCGCAGTTGGATCGGGCGAAGATCGATGCCGACGAGGACAGCCTCAAGCTGCGTATCGCCCGACTCACGGGGCGGGTAGCCGTCATTCGAGTCGGCGGCGCCACCAGCGTCGAGCTCAAGGAGCGGATGCTGCGAGTAGACGACGCCCTGGCGGCTACCCGCGCAGCCCTCGAAGAAGGTGTTCTGTCGGGCGGTGGCACTGCCCTCGCCCAGGCGCACCGTGCGCTTGCCGAACTGGACCTGTCCGGCGACGAGGGGATCGGATGCGAAGTCGTCCGTCGTGCTTTGGCCGAGCCGCTGCGGTGGATTGCAATCAATGCCGGTTTCGACGGCGACGAAGTGGTCGAGACCGTTGCGGCATTGCCGCTGGGACATGGATTCAACGCACTGACCGGAGAATACGGAGACCTCTTCGAGGACGGCGTGATCGATCCGTTCAAGGTCACCCGCGCAGCGCTCGAGAGTGCCGCATCTATTGCGGCGCTGCTCATCACAACCGAAACAGCCATTGTGGAGGAAGTCTTCGGTAATCCCGGCGCCATCAATGCCCCAGGGTTCGGTGATTTGGCGGAGGGCATGATCCGTCCGTCGAATATCTACTGATTCTGGCTTGCAAGGCGCGCGGTCGGTTCGCTGTGAATTAGTGGCCGGCCGCGCGCGTGTGGCCCTCGTCCGAAACCAGCGTTGTGCTGACGCAGGAAGGCTGCCGTCACCCGGTGGCGCAGGTAGTGCCGACGTCGGACAATTGGTTGACGAATTACCTAGCAGGAAAAGGAGATTGGGGTAACGATGATTTTTATTGTGGTGAAGTTCAATGTACTCGAAGAGTATCAGGACGATTGGCTGTCAATCACTAAGAAATTCACCGAAAGCACAAGGGCCGAGGCAGGAAACCTCTGGTTCGACTGGTTCCGAAGTGCAGACAACCCTGCAGAATATGTATTGGTAGAGGCATTCCGGGATTCTCAAGCCGGCGCCGAACATGTGAGTGCTGATCACTTCAAACGAGGGATGGAATCCATGCGTCCGGCGCTCAGTGAAACACCTCGGATCATCAATGCCGAGATTCCCGGAATCGACTGGTCGCGGATGGGTGAACTCGAAATCACTTAGCGTCCGTGGCCGCCAAACTTCAACGAACGGCAGACGGTGAGACGGATGACCTCTAATATTGCGATAAGTCGCGCTGCTGCCCGGTTGAGAAGCGAAACGAACCTGGGGCATTGGTGAAATCGATCACCGACTCGACGGTGAAAGGTGGCGGCGTTGAAAGCATTATCGATCCGAATTGGTCGAAAGTATCGATGTGACATGTGGATCGGTGAGAAGTGACGTCTATTTCCCCTGAGGTTTACGTCGCACGACTGTCGATGGAGAAAGGTGACACAGTTGCTGCTCCTTCGGAGCATGTTCGTGCCGATATTCTCTCGTCCTGGAGTCGATGCAAGAATCACAATAGAGATTCCAAGCTGCGAGATGTCCATGATTTCCAGGAGCGGCCGGGTAGGGCGCAACTGATCGATGCTGCTCAGGCCGTTCTCTCGAGCTTCTTCGAATCGGATCCGGATTGCCGGAGCTCAGTCGTCGTAGTCGACTGCAACAGTCGGCTGCGTCTACGTCGTGACGGCGACGAATCGCTGGAATACGTACTGAACGCTGCTGGAATGACTTTGGGGTCCGATGCGCACGAGTTGCGACTCGGAACCAACGCCGGACATCTTTCCCTGCTCATGGAATGCGCAGTCGCTGTCGTTGGAGCTGAACACTGGAAGGTTGAGCTGTCCACTATCGCGGAGGCGGCCTCACCGATCAGAGGTATCGACGGATCGGTGTCCGGGGCAATCGTGGTGATCAATCACGTGTCGGAGCACTCGCCTATGGCGGTATCAGTATCGAAGTTTTTGGCACAGCAGGTCCAGTCGCTGATCGTCGATGCCGACCGACGTCGAATAGGTGCACTTGCTGAGTTTTTCGCATCCAAGACACATGCCGAGGATCGCATCGTTCTTGCCACCGACGGAACCCACTTGTTCACCAACATGTCGACCCGGCACAGCGAAGTGTTCGGCGGTGAGCTCGACGTGTTGATCTCCCATGCACGTACTGCGTTGATGAACGGCCATTTCGAGTCGTGTCGAATCGAGCTTCCCGGGGGAGAACACGCAATTGCAGATGTCGAACCGGTGTTCTTCCTTGGCGATGTGACTGGGTGTGTTCTGACCCTGACGAGAGAATCCATCGAGGATGTACTGGTTGGTGGGGGGTCAATTAGAGGTCAAGGTGCGCACATTGGCAGAGCAGGTCCGCGCGACTATACAACGTCGCTCGCGAACATTGACCGTCACAGACAGGCACAAGATAGGAACCAGGTACTTCTGAATCCGTATGTGAGGGCGCGCGAGGTAGTCGCCGCGAACATCGCCGAGCAGCGGAATCACCTACTTGCCGGCGAACCTGGTACGGGCAAAAGCACGTTGGCGGCAGAGATCTTCTCCGCGCAAGGTTCATCCACCGGAATTGAGACGATCAACTGCGCGCGATTCGATTGCTCCGCCGTCCTGGATCGGTGGTCGAAGTGCACACGGGACCAGGCGCCCCGCCGACTACTGATATTGCGATCGATGAACAGTTTGGACGTCAATGAATCGCGCGCGCTCGACGGTGCGCTGACCGCTCTCGCCGGTACCGCCGATCCGCCGCTGGTCATCGGCTGCGTCGATACACCTGCCATCGACCCAAGTCGCCCGTACGCGCTCCTTGCCTCACACTTTCACGAGGTAGTCCGGATTCCTGCGCTGCGATATCGCGTCGACGATATCGGTGACATCGCCCGCTCGATCCTTCGCGACATCTCGATCCGTCACTCGTTCAGGCTCGGCATGCAAGTCGTCCGGGTGCTCGAAGGGTATTCCTGGCCGGGAAACATCAGTGAACTCAAAGATGTCCTCAAACATGTGGTCGCGAATAAGCCCTTCGGTGAGATTCAGCCTCTGGACCTGCCCCGGCTGCATTTTCGCGACGCGACCCGCAAACTGTCGCCCCTCGACGCCGCGCAGTGCGAGACGATTATCCAGGCGCTATACGAAGTCAAGGGAAACCGATACGAGGCCGCTGCACTCCTCGGAATCGGAAGATCATCTCTGTACCGGAAAATTGACGCATTCGGAATCAGCTACATCGGTTAGTGAATAGTTGACACACGCACCAGATTGGTGCTCCCAATTCTACGACCGATTCAACAGTTGCTAGTCGAATGATCCCGAGTGGAAGCACCAATCCTATTTGGCGACAAGAGATTATGGAAAACTACTCTGAACGCTGTCGGCTACGCACCAGGTGAGAGCGTTACTTTGAGGGCTTTGTTGTCGGCGGCGTGAGCGAAAGTATCGTACGCTCGGTCGAACTCGTCGAACGTGAACGAATGTGTACCCATCAGTTCTGATCGGATGCGTCCTGTTCCGACCATCTTCAGCAGGGTCGGGATAGACACGGTATCAACCAAACCCATTGTCAGGGTCACGTTCTGGATCCACATATCCTGCATCGGAAGCTCCACCGGAGTGCCATGAACTCCGACGTTGGCGATAGTCCCGCCTGGTCGTACCAGCGACGCTGCTGTGAGAAGTGTTTCCGGATATCCCACCGCTTCGATCGCGACATCGACACCTAGCCCGTCAGTAAGTGCGAGAACGTCGGCGACCGTCGATGGCCCGACCTCGACGATGTCCGTCGCGCCGAACTCGAGAGCTTTCTCGAGACGGAACTTGTTGGAATCGATGGCGATAGTTCGAGCCGCACCCCACAGTCCGGTCGTGAGAATCGAGGACAACCCCACTGCTCCGGCGCCGACCACTGCCACGGTACTGCCCGGCCGAACCTTCCCCGCAAGCACTCCTACCTCATAGCCGGTAGGTAACGAATCAGCCAGGAAGATTGCCTGCTCATTGGAAATGTCGTCTGGAACCGCGTACAGCGACGTATCGGCGTAAGGCACACGAACGAACTCGGCTTGAGTTCCGTCGATCAGATGTCCGAGAATCCACCCCACACCGCCAACCGTCTGGCAGTGCGAAGGCATGCCCGCTTGGCAATACGCGCATCGCCCGCACTTGGTCACGGCAGGAACCAGAACGCGATCCCCGACAGAGAACACCTTCACGGAATCTCCAACCTGGACAACGGTTCCCACCGCCTCGTGGCCCAAAATGCGTCCTTCGGTGACAGCGGCGACATCACCCGCGAGAATATGCAAATCTGTTCCACAGATGGTGGTGGTATCGACTCTGACTACAACGTCGGTCGAATCTTCGATGACGGCGTCGGGTACGTCCTCCCACGCCTTCTTGCCCGGACCATGGTAAACGAGTGCTTTCATTGGTAATCCTCACCTCGTCGATGACAACCTGCGCCTTTCGCGCGGGTACTTTCGAGGCTATTTCCCCACGATTACCGAATTCGTGTGTTCGCATATTCGAGACAACCAAGGTCGACCGATATGGAATACGGTGCCCGAAATTCTCGAATCCGAGAGTTGGAACAAAGATTCCTCCGTCCGCGTTGATCTGTGATTCTTCGGCGACGTTCGGTGTTCTAGGATTTCGAGTCATGACAACTTTTGACGACGCAGTCGTCGCCGGTGTGACCGGCCATATGAACGGTGATCACGGGACTGACAATTTGTTGATCGTTCAGGCTTTTGCAGAACCGACCGCGACCGCGGCGCGGATGGTGGGCCTCGATTCGGTTGCGGGTGACTGGGTTGCAGACGTCGACGGGGTCGAAAAGGCCGTCAAGATTGCATGGCCTGAGCCCGCATTGGACCGACCGAGCATCCGGACGCAGGTCGTCGCCTTGTGCATGCAGGCCTACGACAAGCTTGGTATCGAGAAGTCCGAGCACTGATCACAACGAGGGCTCGAGCACTGGTCACAGTCGCGTCAAGCCTGCCCGATAGAGTTGCGGCATGAGCGCTTCCACGATTGCTGTTCTCGATTACGGCTCCGGCAACCTGCATTCGGCCACTCGCGCATTGGCGCGCACCGGCGCACAGGTCGAGGTGACCAGCGATCCCAAGGTGGCATTGGCCGCTGACGGTTTGGTCGTTCCCGGTGTCGGTGCGTTCGCGGCATGTATGGAAGGGCTGCTCGCAGTCCAGGGTGACCGGATCATCGGTCAGCGGCTCGCCGGCGGACGGCCGGTTCTGGGAATCTGCGTCGGTATGCAGATCCTCTTCGAGCGCGGCGTCGAGTTCGGTGTCGAAGCCGAAGGCTGCGGTGAATGGCCGGGAACCGTTGAGCGTCTTCAAGCCGAGGTGCTGCCGCACATGGGCTGGAATACCGTCGAGGCACCCGAGTCCAGCACGTTGTTCAAGGGTATCGACGCCGACACTCGCTTCTACTTCGTGCACTCCTACGCCGTGCAGAACTGGGAACTTCCCCCGTCCGAGCACATCGCAGCCCCGAAACTCACGTGGGCAGATCACGGCGGAAAGTTCTTGGCCGCTGTCGAGAACGGTGCGCTGTCCGCGACGCAATTCCACCCCGAGAAGTCCGGCGACGCGGGTGCCGAATTGCTGAGCAACTGGGTGCAGAGTTTGTGACCGGAAACCCCGGCAAGAACAGCGGAGACGATTTTTCGATTGCTCGCCTTGCGTTGTTCTCTCTCGGCGCTGCCGTGGCTGCTCTGGCGGTCACGACAGTGCTCATCGTCCTGGTGAGGCCGTCGCCCGGGGTGGGGCTCGCGATCGGCCTTCTCGGGGTCGTTGCGGCTATCGCGGCGATGGGCGTCGTATCCAAGCGGATGACCCGAAAAGCGTTCGGTGACCCGAAGGACGGTTCGAACTCCTGACCGACTAGGGTTACCGCACGTGAGCCTGGTCCTTTTGCCTGCTGTGGATGTTGTCAACGGTGAAGCTGTTCGCCTCGTGCAAGGAGAGGCGGGAAGTGAGACCGGTTACGGGTCGCCCCGCGACGCGGCCCTTGCGTGGCAGAACGACGGTGCCGAATGGGTGCACCTGGTCGATCTCGACGCTGCCTTCGGCCGCGGATCCAACAGTGAACTGCTGGCCGGCGTGATCGGTGACCTGACGGTCAAGGTCGAACTGTCCGGTGGAATCCGTGACGACGCCTCCCTCGAAGCGGCACTCGCTACCGGCTGTGCCCGAGTTAACCTCGGTACCGCCGCAATCGAAGATCCCGAGTGGTGCGCACGCGCCCTCGCCAAGTACGGCGACAAGATCGCTGTCGGCCTCGACGTTCGTCTGATCGACGGTCAGTACCGCACCCGCGGTCGCGGCTGGGTTACCGACGGCGGCGACCTCTGGGAAACTCTCGCTCGTCTGGACCGTGACGGCTGCACGCGCTACGTCGTCACCGACGTCTCTAAGGACGGCACCCTCACCGGCCCCAATCTCGAACTCCTGAGCCAGGTCTGCGCCGTCACGGATGCACACGTCGTCGCATCCGGTGGAGTGTCCACCATCGACGACTTGCTCGCGATCTCCAGTCTGGTTGACCAGGGCGTCGAAGGTGCGATTGTCGGTAAGGCTCTGTACGCAGGCCGCTTCACTCTTCCCGAAGCGCTTGCCGCAGTTTCCGGTTAGATTCGCCAGATGACTCCACCGCGTGACCTCGACGAACTACTCGCGATTGCCGGTGGACTGCTCGACGGCATCCACGAACAGTTTGTCGCCGGGGTGGGCTCGCCCAGCGCAGTCCGTAAGGGCTGGAGCGATTTTGCTACCGAAGTTGATCTTGCCCTCGAAAAGCGATTGACGTCGGAGCTGTTCGAGCGCACCGGTATCGAGGTACACGGCGAAGAATTCGGCGGTCCCGATGTCAACACCGGGCTCGTCTGGGTTCTCGATCCCGTCGACGGTACGTTCAACTACTCGGCCGGACTCCCTTCTGCCGGAACATTGTTGGCGCTACTCGACGACGGTGTTCCGGTCCTGGGTTTGACGTGGTTGCCGCTGATCGGTCATACGTACGCGGCACGGTCCGGCGGTCGGTTGCTGGTGAACGGAACCCCGGTGGCGCCGTTGGAATCGACCAACCTGGCGTCGTCGATCGTCGGGTTGGGCGCGCTCAACGTGAACAGTCGTGGCCGTATCCCCGGCAGCTATCGACTCGACGTACTGGCAGAAATCAGCAAAGTATCCTCGCGGATCCGCATCCACGGTTCGACGGGTGTGGATCTGGCGTTCACCGCCGCCGGCATCTTGGGCGGAGCAATCGTCTACGGACACAATGCGTGGGACAACGCGGCGGGGGTCGCTCTTGTTCGCGCCGCCGGTGGTGTGGTCACCGACCTTGCCGGTAAGCCCTGGACCGTAGAATCGGGTTCGGTGCTTGCCGCCGCACCCGGTGTGCACGGTGAGATTCTCGATATCCTTAATTCGCTCGGTGATCCGCGCGATTCGTCCTCAGGAGGACCAACGTCATGACCCTCGCAGTTCGTGTGATCCCGTGCCTCGACGTCGACGCGGGGCGAGTGGTCAAGGGTGTCAACTTCGAGAATCTTCGAGACGCCGGCGATCCTGTCGAACTCGCGGCTGCCTACGACGCACAGGGTGCCGACGAACTGACGTTTCTCGACGTCACTGCGTCCACCTCGGATCGTGGCACGATGCTCGACGTCGTAAGCCGCACTGCCGAGCAGGTTTTCATCCCGCTGACGGTGGGCGGCGGAGTTCGCACCGTCGCCGATGTCGATCGTTTGCTGCGTGCCGGAGCCGACAAGGTCAGCGTCAACACTGCTGCCCTCGCCCGCCCGGAACTGCTCAAGGAACTGAGTGAGCGTTTCGGTTCACAGTGCATCGTCCTCTCGGTCGACGCGCGGACAGTGCCGCAGGGTCAGCCCGACACCCCCTCCGGATGGGAGGTCACCACACACGGCGGCAAGCGTGGCACCGGCATCGACGCCATCGAATGGGCCGAACGCGGCGCAGAGTTGGGCGTTGGCGAGATCCTCCTCAACTCGATGGACGCAGACGGCACCAAGGCCGGTTTCGATCTGCTCATGATCCGCGCCGTGCGCGCCGCTGTGCACGTACCGGTGATCGCCAGCGGCGGCGCCGGCAAGGTTGAGCACTTTGCTCCGGCCGTCGAAGCCGGCGCCGACGCAGTACTGGCTGCCAGCGTTTTCCACTTCGGCGATCTGACCATTCCGCAGGTCAAGAATGCAATGCGCGCCGAGGGGATTGTGGTCCGCTAGCTATTCGGATTGTTCGGCGCGGATACCGTCGAACATCAGCCGGGTGATTGCCTGGTTGAGTGCGGTGCAGTCGACGGGTTTTTCCGCCCGTAAGCCTTGAATTGCGCTGGCCAGCATCATGCCGTTGATCGCTTGCGCGGTATTCGCGATGTCGAGGTCGGCGCGGAGATATCCGCAATTGACCCCGTGGTGGAGATAGCCGGCCGTTAGTGCCGCGGATTGGTCCAGTAGATCAAGCATCCGGCTGGTGAGGTCGGCGTCGACACCCGTCGTCTCGAATAGCAGCACTCGGGGAATGCGTGGGTCGTCGAAGAAGATGCGGGGGAGTGCTTCGGCGATGCGCGCTACTTGAGCGCGGTAGTCGTCCAGAGTATTGGCTGCGTCCGGTGCGTTCTCGGTGGCAAGTGCGCCGATGATTTTGGCGATCAGATCGTCGATGACGTGATCGATGATGTCGCGTTTGTTCTCGAAGTATCGATAGAACGTGCCGTGGCCGATTCCGAGAGTTGTTGCTATGTCGGCAATTCCGGTGGCGTGGTAGCCCTGCTGGGCGAAGCACTCGAATGATGCATCGATGATCTCGCGGCGCAGCTCCGCCTTTTTTCGTTCCGCTCGGGTTATGGCCTTCGTCACGTCTGGAATGATACCGTTTTCCGTAACGGAATGATGTGTCATTTTCTGATGTGCGGTTCACGAGAGGGAAATCTCTAATGGCAGTGCAGTACGACGCAGTAGTGGTCGGCGCGGGCTTCGGCGGAATGGGCGCTGCAATTCAACTCAAGCGGTTGGGCTTGAACAACGTGGCGATCCTCGAACGTGAAGACGATCTGGGCGGAACCTGGCACGTCAACCGCTACCCCGGTCTGGCTGTCGACATCGCATCGGTCACCTACTCGTACTCGTTCGAACCTAACCCCAACTGGTCGAGGCTCTTTGCCCCCGGAGCTGAGCTGAAGAAATACGCCGACCATGTTGCCGACAAGTACGACCTACGTCGACACATGACCTTCGGTGCGGTGGTCAACGGTGCACGGTGGGACGAGGACGAGTCCCACTGGGTTGTCTCCGTCGAAGGCCGCCCGGACGTTACTGCGAAGTATCTACTGACCGCAACAGGTTTTCTGTCGCAACCGCATCGTCCCGACATCTCCGGGATCGACGATTTTGCCGGAAAGATCATTCACACCACGGCCTGGGACGATACGTACGACATGACGGGAACCAGAACGGCTGTCATCGGAACCGGCGCGACTGCAGTGCAACTCATTCCCGAACTTGCGCGGGCGGCAACAGAATTGACCGTCTATCAGCGCACCCCGATCTGGGTTGTTCCCAAGTTCGACGTGCCCATTCCGCCGGCGGTGCAGAAACTGTTCTCGCGGATTCCGTTCACACAGCGGATTGCCCGCGCCGTGAGCTCCGGGATTCTGGAAGTGATCATGGTCAGTGCCGTCTTGCACTACAAGCAGGTCAAACTCGTCAACAAGGCAGCGGCAGCCTTCTCGCGTGCATTTCTCCGATCGCAAGTCGGTGACGCCGCATTGCGTTGGCAACTGACCCCGGATTACGACTTCGGCTGTAAGCGACCAACCTTCTCCAACAACTACTTCCGCACTTTCACCAAAGACAATGTGCATCTCGAGACGACGTCGATCGATCACATTGCGTCCGACGGAATCGTTACGGCGGATGGCCGGAAGACGGAAATCGATACCTTGGTGCTGGCAACCGGGTTCAATCTGTGGGACGTCAACTTCCCGGCAATCGAGGTGATCGGGCGCGAAGGGCGCAACCTCGGAAAGTGGTGGCGTGACAATCGGTTCCAGGCATACGAGGGCGTATCCGTCCCGTATTTCCCGAACTTCCTCACCCTGGCGAGTCCCTATTCCTACAGCGGTTTGTCGTACTTCACGACCATCGAATCGCAAATGCAGCACATGGAGCGACTCTTCGGAGAAGTGAAACGACGTCGGGCCGACACGTTTGAAGTCACCGAGGAAGCTAACGCTCAGTTTCTCGATCGAATGACCGAAAATCTGGCCGACTCCGTCTTTTACGGCGGTAGTTGCCAGACCGCGCGCAGTTACTACTTCAATCAGCACGGTGAGGCTGCGATTCTGCGACCAACCTCCACCCGCAATGCGTTTGTCGAGGCGAAACGTTTTCCCCTCGAGGACTATTCGATTTCCTGACATTGCAAATCTGCGTCGCGGAGGTTACGACGCAGACTTGCGCATCCACCGTGTCGATTTCACGCCGACGGGTACCACCACAACCGGATACTTGTGCTGTCGTGTCAAGCGTGATGAGACAGACCTGTGCGTTAATTGGCTGATCGCGGAAATGGGACCTCGTCGAGGAGATCCGACCACGATAGTGAATGCGTCGTGTTTGTCTGCCATCGCCAGTATGGCGCTGGTGGGGTCGCCATGCTTGCAGTCGTAGGTCCACGGGCCGGGATGCGAGTCCAGTGCCGAACTCGTGTGCTCACGTTGCCTCGTCATCTCGGTGCGTAAGCGGTTCTCGAAGCGAGGTGAATCCGTTTCGACGGGCATGTCCTCGGGACTGATGCAGTGAACGACATGGAGAGATGCGCCTTCCGCGACCGCGAGTGTCAGCGCGAATTCCAATGCATCGTCGCTGGAAGATCCCGGTCCGATGCCCAGAACGATATGGCGAGTCGGACGATGGTCCGGGGCCGGACTTTCGAGATGGAACGTGTGCTCGGGGTGCGGATCTTCGTGATGGTTCTTCATGTCAGATGCCCTTCGAAGCAACTCAACTTAGATCTTACTGCGACTATCTCGAGAAAATCAGTGACGGTCGATCGGGATTTCCACGATCAATTCTGTCCCGGTTCCGGTATGACTGACAATCTCCATCCGGCCGCCGAGAGCTTCGACGCGGTCACCCAAACCGGTGAGTCCGGATCCGTTGCCGGAATCGGCTCCGCCGACGCCGTCATCGCGAACCGAGAGCTCGAGAGTTGCCTCATCGGTTCTGGCTCGTACAAAAACTGCGGACGCGTGAGCGTGTTTGGCTGCATTCGTCAGTGCTTCTGCCACAACGTAATACGCGGCTACCTCAGCAGGCTCGGGCACGTTCGGTTCCAGATTCAGATCAAGTTCGACGGGGACGGTCGAACGCCGTGCCAGTGCACGCAGTGCCGAGCCCAGTCCACCTTTCGACAGGATCGCCGGATGAATTCCGCGGGAGATTTCTCGGAGATCCGCTGACACGTCGCCCAGACCCACCACGATGTCGGAAATCTGTTCTTTGAGTGCTGCGGGTTCGGCCGGTGCTGCCGCTTCAGCCGATCGGAGTGCGAGTCCCAGAGATACGAGGCGCTGTTGTGCGCCGTCGTGCAGATCTCGTTCGAGACGGCGTCGAGCATCGTCGGTGGCCGCGACGATTCGGGCGCGAGACGCGGTGAGCTGCGCGTGAGTTTGAGCATTCGCGATAGCGGTTGCCACGAGGTCCGTGAAGTCTGCAATTCGTGACTCTGTGTCCGGTGGCAGTGGTTCGGAGCGTGTCGAACCGACAAAAGCTGCGCCCCACAAGTGGCCTTCGACGACGATCGGGACTCCCACCACGGACCGTAGGCCCAGGTCTCGAATGAGTGCCGCAGTGGAACCGGCCGCATTGTCGTAGCTGTCCATGCGGGCGGCGCGACCCGACTGAAACACCTTCGACGCGACGTTCTCGCCCGACAGTGACAGGCGTGTGCCAACAGTCGTCCATTTCAGGCCGGGCTCCGTTCGATTCGCAACCAAAGTGGCCTCGCCGTCCGACCCGAAGTGGCACAGCGCGGTGCTGTGCCCGCCGAGGATCCGGGACAGTTCCGTGGCCACCGATGCAAACACCTCCGACTGATCGGCGCCTCGCGCAATCAACGTCGCAACCCGTCGTAATGCGGCTTGTTGCTCTGCAAGCACGCGGAGTGCTTCATGGCTTGCCTTGATAGTTCGTTGAGCCGCACGGCGTTCGGTCACGTCGCGGCCGGCTCCGTAGAGTTCGCTCCGATCCGACACCGTGTTCCACTCGATCCAACGTTCGGAGCCGTCGCTGCAGATGAACCGGATCTCGAATTGAGCGACGGGTTGCCCACGGGCCAGCTGGTCGAGAGCGTCGCGAGTTCGATTCAGATCTGCCGGATGGACGAATTCCGAGAACGGTCGCGCCATCAATTCCGAGGCCGGATATCCGAGTGCTTTCTCGAATGCCGGATTGATGCGCCGGTAGGAACCGTCCAGTCCGGCGATGCAGAGTAGGTCGGACGAGAGGTCGAAGAACCGCTCCAAATCTTTGCGGCTCGCCTCGAGTGCCCGGTTGATGGCCTCACGATCACGGGTCGCCTCCACCAGAGCTTCCACAGAGGGCACCACCCTGTCTCGAAGCCGCTGCAACGTCTGTGCCGGCAGGGATGCGGGAACGAGTAGCGTGACGCCGTCGGACACCGGGATCGCGCAGCGGAACTGATCGGACGGAATTGTGTCGAGTTCGAGCGTCGCGAAAGGCAACCCGAGTACCTGCGCCAGCCGCTCGGCGGCTGCGTCCATCACAGATCTCGGGTCGCCGGAACGCAGCATGAGGTGGGCAAGCTCAGCTCCGAGGTCGGCTTCTTGGCGGCGTTGATCTGCCTCGACGGCACGTGATCGGGCGAGTGAGGCAAGGGTGTTGGTCAACAATGCGACGGCCAGGAAGACACCGACGGCTATCCAGTTCTGGGCGCCGGTGGGAGCCAGGTTCGGGGGCCAATTGCGGAAGTAGTCGAAGGCCAGGGCGCTGGCCACCGACGTCACCACCGCCAACCCGAACCCCCACACGATGGAGACTACTAAGACGCCGACCAGGTAGACCACACCGAAAGCTTCGGCAGGAGCGAGTTGTCGGAGCACAATAACCAACAGCGACTCCACGAGGATGAAAGTCGCCGCAACAGCGATTCCGACAATGAGTCGAGGAGCCGTCGGACGCATCAGCGACGACAGCCATCGCGTGCGAAACGCGACGCCGGGTTCCGGCGTCGTCCGACTTCGAATTGCTGATCGATTCCACATCATCGCGTAGTGCTCACACCGATCCGGTCAGCGTGCCTCGAGGAAGGTGATCACAGCCAGGACCCGGCGGTGGTTCTCACTTGTCTCGGTAATCCCCAGCTTGGTGAGAATGCTTCGGACGTGCTTCTCGACGGTTCCTTCGGCGACGCACAGGGAATGGGCGATGCCGACGTTCGATCGACCCTCCGCCATCAACGCCAGGACTTCCCGTTCGCGCGCACTGAGCGCGGCGAGCGGATCGTTGCGTCGGCGGTACGACACCAATTCCTGAACAAGCGCCGGGTCCAGGACAGTCGCGCCCTTGGCGATCCGCGCCATGGTGTCGAGAAAGTCTGCGATGTCGGTGACGCGACTCTTGAGCAAGTATCCGATGCCCTGGCCGCTGGCGAGGAGTTCCATCGCATCCTCGACATCGGCATGCGCAGACAAGACGAGGATGCCGGTTTCGGGATGTTCGCCGCGGATGACTCTGGCCGCGTCGAGTCCCTCGGTGGTCTGCGTCGGAGGCATCCGAATGTCGACCACCACGAGGTCCGGTGACGTGTCGCGGACGACGGAGAGAAGCTGGGCCGCATCGCCGGCCTGTCCGACTACGTCGATTCCTGATCGAGTCAACAGGCTGGCCATTCCCTCGCGGAGCAGGACGTCGTCCTCGGCCAAGACAACACGGAGTGACAACCTGACGGGGTCACCAGGTTCGGTGCGCCGGCTGTGATTGCCACTGCTGATCTGGGAAGTCATGGCGAACTTGTCAGCTGTGCATCGTTGTCTGCTGCGAATCGAATTCGGCCATGCGCGACTCCGAGATACCAGGTTTACGACTGATCCCAGGTAGCCGGCTGAGCAGTTGCCCAAACGTCACCGGGTCCACGTACTTCGAGCATACCGAGCGCACGGTGGTACATACCTGGTACAAACGCCGCCGGAACGCGATGGACGACGATCGCAGGACGATTCGAGCGGGTCTGGTCTGCAGGGGGTGGGCGTTGAAGGCGACTGCACTGTGCAAGGTGAGGTTGACCGGTACGCCAGATGGGTGTCAGCGGTGACGACATCCGTACGCCTGTCGACGACTCTGGGAATGGAGATGCAATTCCAGGAGGCAACATGGTCGCATTCCAACTTTTCTTGACTGGCGTTCACGGCCGGCACCTGAAACCCGTTTTCCCATCACATTCCATCAGGACCCTCACCCACTTCCGCGGCCTCTCACTTCCACGGCGTTGACCGGTACTTCCGCTGCGGAGGGTGAGGCTCAGCCTCGTTGGTGACAAGGATGGCGACAATGACACTGAAACGGACTACCGAACGAATAATCGGTACACGATCTCACGTCGAGTTCATCAACGTATTCGACAAAGAATCAGTCGAATCGAAGAGCGACACGATTCGAATGTTCAAGAAGTGGGCACTCGAATTCTTGACTGAACCGCACCCGGATTTAGGACGCGCTGGTCCCGTGTGTCCATTTACTGGTCCGTCTGTGGATCGACAACTTTTTTGGGCCGGCGTTCTTGACGACGCCAATATCGATTTCGACACAATGGCAGCTATAGCGGAAGATATGGCGGATATATACCAAGAGTTGCCTCCAGGCGAGGGGAAGGATGCGATATTTCGGGCGATAGTGGCGATCTTCCCGAATATCTCGAACTTCAATGTTATCGAAACAGTTCAACTTCAGCGAAAGTCGAAATTTGTCAAAAATGGCCTGATGCTGGGCCAATTCTATCCGGGATGCCTTCAACCCGGCCTGTGGAATGACGATTTCAGGCCGCTTGATTCTCCCTTGCCGATGCTGGCAGTGAGACAAATGGTCAGCACTGACTACCCATTTTTGGCAACTCGATCCGAATGGATGTCTGCGTATTTGAAGAAATTTGCGCCGACCATGCCGTCGCCTGCGCGTGCATATATCGTCGCGAAGATTACTTCGTAGCGGAATTCTGAAGAGCTCCCCGAAGAACTCGTGCGCATGATGAATCAAGCAATCTATGTGACGGCGGTGAATAGACTGTGACGCCCAATCGTCTTCCTTCAGAGGCGTTTCCGTTGTCGTCGGCGCAGTACGGCGTTTGGTTTGCTCAGCAACTTGCCCCGAATGTGCCTCACTGTATCGCGCAGTACGTGGAATTCCACGGCGATCTCGATCTCGACGTGTTCCGCCGAGCCGCTGTAGCAGCGGGGCATGAAGTCCAATGGGCGTATCTCCGATTGATCGAGCTTTCCGGCGAGCCGTACCAAGTTGTCGATCCTTTGCTCGGAGGAGAGATAGGGTTCATCGATTTTTCTACCGAAACCGATCCGATGGCGGCTGCGCAGGCGTGGATGTACGAGGACCGTACGAGCGAGATGAACCCGATGCGCGACCGTCTGATCGCGTCGTCGATTCTGAAAGTCGGTGACGCCCACTACCTGTGGTACGGCCGCGCCCACCACGTTGTACTGGACGCCTATGCAGCGATGACGATGGTAAACCGTATTGCAGCGTTGTACTCGGCGGCAATCGAGGGGCGTGAGCCCGAACCTGGCACTGCGGCTGATTTGCGCACGTTGTACGAACTCGATTGTCGGTACCGGGAGTCCAGTCGATTCGAGTCCGACCGTGCGTACTGGACCGAGAAGCTCGCGGGACTTGCAGACGGTGTGAGTCTGGCCGAACGAGAAGCGCCTCCGACTGTGACCGATACGTTGACGGCCAGGTCCCTTTCAGAGGAAACCGTTGCGCGGCTGACGGATTCGGATCGGCGGGGGAGTGGTACGTCGACGGCCACGATAATCGCAGGCTTCGCCTGCTACCTCGCGCGGATGACGGGCCGAACGGACGTCCGGGTGGATATCCCGGTATCTGCTCGGACTACCGCAGTTCTTCGGCGCTCGGGGGGCATGTTGGTCAATGTTGCGCCGTTGCGGATCGAAGTTCGCGCGGAGGATACGGTCGGGGAGTTGGTCGAGCGTGTCCACCTCGAACTGGTGGGTGCATTGCGGCACCAGCGAGCCAATCTCCACGAAATGCTTCGTGGTGTGAGCGGCGGTGCGGTTTCGCGCAGGAGTTCGGCACCGATGGTCAATGTGATGCTGTTTCCTCAGGAAATCAATTTCGGTCCCGTGACCGGTGATTTCCACGTTCTGACTTCCGGTCCGATCGAGGATCTACTGGTCAATGTCTACCAGAGTGGTACACCGGCAAAGACTTTCGTCGAGTTCCGGGGAAACTCGGACCGCTATCGTGACGACGAGTTGGCGCCGCACCATGACGGGTTTGTTTCGCTCGTCGAAGATCTCGTGGCAGCCGGCCCAGATACTCCGATATCCGCCGTTCACTCGGCCAGCGCGAGGGAAGGCACGCGCAGGCGCGAGATGGCCAGGCAGCTGGACTACTGGCGGCGCACCCTCGCGGGGATGCCCGGCCTGTTAGAGCTACCGACGGATCGACGACGACCGAAGCAGCAAACTCGGAAGCTGGACAGTGTGCAGGTCAGTTTTGGCATGCAGTTGCCCGATCAGCTGAAAGAGATTTCTGTCAAACGTGATTCAACCCTATTTTCGGTTGTGCATGCCGCCTTGGTGGTGATGCTTGCCAGGTTGTGCGGGACCGAGGACATCGCAATCGGGGCGCCGCTCGCCAGAAGTCCCGCGGCTGGAGAGTGCGACGAATCCGCTGTGGTTGCCGACGCCGTGGTGTTGCGGACTCGCGTGGATCCGGGATGTTCGTTTTCGGACCTGGTAGACCAGGTGAAGCACCGCGACCATGACGCATTCAGTCACACGCAGGTGCCGTTCGACGGTGTGGTGGACGCGCTGGGTGTTGCCCGATCGTCGGCATATTCTCCCCTCGTCCAGGTAGTACTCGGATTCGACGGCGACGCACCTACGTCAACGCCGGGGGTAGCAGTGACGGCGCCCGAGGCCTGGTGCCTCGGGAAACGCTGTGACCTGCAGGTGACGGTGAAAAATGAGGTCAATGATGCTGATCACGGTGTGAACCTGTCACTCGAGCTGACGTTCGCCGGCGACCTGTTCGATCGGGAAACGATGCAGGCATTCGCTGATCGTTTGGTTCGGGTTCTGGAGCGGTGCTTGGTGGATCCCTCAGTGCGGATCGATGATATCGATCTGCTGTCACAACTCGAATGCCGGCAACTAGGGCCGGTTCGTGGGACGCTTCCGCTGCCTGCGGCGACGCTTCCGGAATTGCTGACGGCGTCGGTGGCTGCTGACCCTGATGCGATTGCTGTGGTGTGTGGAGATCGGAAATGGACGTACGCCGAGCTTGATTGTCGCTCGAATCGTTTGGCGCACTGGCTGATCGGTCGCACAGTCGGCCCGGAGTCGTGCGTGGCGGTGGCTATGGCGCGCTCGTTCGAGTCGGTTGTGGCGGTGTGGGCAATTGCAAAGACCGGCGCGGCATTTGTTCCGGTGGATCCGGCGTATCCGCATGCTCGGCTCGAGCACATGCTGGCCGATTCGGGTGCAGTTGTCGGGCTGACAATTGCTGCCGCATCCGCAGCATTGCCGTCGGCGGTTCCGTGGCTGGTGCTCGACGACGACGCGGTGGATGCGGAGATTGCGGGATACCCGGCGACCCCGGTGAAGGACCGCGACCGTACAGCGACACTGAACCTCGATCATCCGGCCTATGTGATCTACACATCCGGTTCGACGGGCGTTCCCAAAGGGGTTGTGGTGCCGCACCGGGGATTAACCGATCTGGTGGCGGAACAGTGTGAACAATTCGCAACGGGTCCGGATGCGCGGGTGCTGCACTTTGCTTCTCCGAGTTTCGATGCCTCGGTGTTCGAAATGGTGTGGGCGTTCGGGTCCCGCGCTAGATTGGTGATCGCGCCGTCGACGGTGTACGGGGGAACTGAGCTGGCAGCGTTGCTCGATCGTGAGCAGGTCACCCATGCGGTACTGACGCCGTCGGCGTTGATGTCGGTCGATCCGGAGGGGTGCGAATCATTGCGGTGTCTCGTGGTGGCGGGTGAGGCGTGTTCACCGGACCTGGCCTTGCGTTGGGCGCCGGGGCGGGCGATGTTCGACGCTTACGGCCCGACAGAGTCAACGATCATGGCGAATGTCGGGGCCTTGGATGTATCGGGGGAGCCGGTCACGATCGGTGGCCCGATCCGAGGCTTCGAGGAGGTCGTACTCGATTCACGGCTTCGCCCGGTGCCGATCGGAGTGGCTGGGGAGTTGTACGTGGCGGGTCCGGGTCTGGCGCGTGGGTACCGGAATCAATCGGGTCGCTCGGCTGCCCGATTCGTCGCTGATCCGTTCGGGGTACCGGGACGTCGCCTGTACCGCACCGGAGATGTCGTGAGGTGGCGGCACGATCGGGCGGGAAGTCTGAGTCTCGAATATGTCGGCCGAACTGACTTCCAGGTCAAAATCCGAGGCTTCAGGATCGAGCTCGGCGAGATCGATTCGGTTCTGACCGGTCATCCGCACGTCGGTTTTGCGGTGACTCGTAGTCGTGCCGGACCTGCCGGTGACCCTGTCCTGGTGTCCTATGTGCTCCCGAGTGGCAGCGAAGGCGTCGACGTTGTCGAGCTGAGAACCTACGTCCGCTCGCTACTGCCGGAATACATGGTGCCCGTGGCAATTTCGGTCCTGGACGAACTTCCGTTGACGCCGGTCGGCAAGCTTGACAGTAGTGCACTCCCCGAGCCGGATTTCGGAGTTGCCAGCGCGGAGTTCCTGTCGCCGCGAACTATGACGGAGGAATCCGTCGCCGGCATTTTCGCCGAGATGCTTGCCGCCGATGAGCTCGGCATCTACGCCAACTTTTTCAACCTGGGCGGCAATTCCTTGATTGCAACCAAGGTGGTGGCGCGGATCAACTCGGCGCTCGGCGTGAATATCGGTGTGCGGGATCTGTTCGACGCGCCCACCGTGGTGGCGCTGGCGGCCCGAATCGAGTGTGCGGGACACACGTCGGCCAGACCCGCACTGACTGCCGGTGAGCGCCCCGACAGGGTTCCGGTATCACTCGCTCAACAGCGCATGTGGCTTGTCAATCAGTTGGACACTTCGTCCTCCGCCTACAACATTCCCATCGCACTGCGGTTGACGGGCGAATTGGATGCGGAGGCTTTGCGAGCTGCGCTTACCGATGTTGTCGACCGCCACGAGACGCTTCGAACGGTGTACCCGGCCTCAGCCGAGGGGCCACTCCAGGTCGTTGTGCCGACAGATCAGGTGGTTGCCGAACTCCTTCCGGTGACAGTGCCGGACGGGGCGTCACTGGATGAGCAGATTGCCGACCTTGCGGGTGCAGGTTTCGATGTCACCGATGAGGTTCCGGTGCGGACGGCGTTGTTCCGTATCGACCATCACGAGCATGTGCTGGTGATGGTGGTCCATCACATCGCGGCCGACGGCTCGTCCCTGGCGCCCCTGGCACGAGACGTGGTGGCCGCGTACACCGCGCGGATGCATGGGCGAGCACCCAATTGGGGGCCGACCGCGGTGAGCTATGCCGACTACACCCTGTGGCAGCGCAGCATTCTCGGTAGCGAGTCCGATCCTGATTCCCTGGCCGCGGCGGAGCTGACGTACTGGCGGCAAACGCTCGCAGGAATGGCCGAGTCGACGCCGTTCCCGACAGATCGACCGCGTCCGACCTGGCGGTCGGGGAGAGGAAGCAGCGTGCGGTTCGAGCTCGGCGAGAGCTTGCATCGTCGGTTGGGAATATTTGCGCGCGAACATAATTCGACGATATTCATGACGCTGCATGCGGCGCTGGCTGTTTTGCTGAGCAGGCTGAGTGGGAGTACCGACATTGCGGTGGGTACTCCGATAGCCGGACGCGGCGAGGCTGCGCTCGACGAGATGGTGGGCATGTTCGTCAATACGGTGGTGCTTCGGACGCACGTCGAGCCAGGGTATTCGTTCGAGGATCTCTTGCGGCAAGTCCGGGAGTGCGATCTGGGCGCCTTCGCCCATGCTCAAAGTCCATTTGAACAAGTGTTGGAATCCGTTGATCACGTGCGGTCGACGGCTGTTTCTCCACTCTTTCAAGTGATGATGGAGTTGCAGAACACCGAGCCACCCAACCTGGTCTTGCCTGATCTGGAGGTGGAGGTTGTCGATGTTGATCTTGACGTCGCGAGGTACGACCTGCATCTGAGCCTCGCCGAGAAGTTCGATCCCGGCGACGGTGCTCCATCCGGAATATCAGCTTCCTTTGTCTTTGCCATCGACATCCTGGACCCGGCAACGGTTCACAGTTTCGTCGACAGATTCATTCGCATCCTCGAGGAGGTTGTGGCTGCACCGTCGGCACGGGTTGAGGATGTCGGCTTGCTCTCCCCGGAGGAATTGCTGGAACTGACGGCTGTGTCGGGTGATTCGGCGGGGCCCGGGGCATTGTTGCCGGAATTGCTGGCTGCGGGCGCCGCGAACCGGTCGGCGATTGCGGTGGTGTGTGGGGAACGGCGGTGGACGTACCGGGACCTCGATGAACAGTCGAATCGGTTGGCGCGATTGTTGATCGGACAGGGCGTGGGTCCGGAGTCGGGTGTCGCGGTTGCGCTCGGGCGGTCGGTCGAGTCGGTATCGGCGGCGATTGCGGTGGCTAAGTCGGGGGCATCGTTTGTGCCGGTCGATCCTCTCTATCCGGCCGCCCGGATTCAGCACATACTGACTGATTCGGCTGTGACGGTGGGGATTACGATTTCGGAGTGGCGTGATATCTTGCCGGGTTCGGTGCGGTGGATCGTACTTGACGACCCCGTTGTGGAGGGTGCGCTACTGCGGGAGTCCGTGCTTCCGATCAGTGACGGGGAGCGGACAGCTGAACTCGACATCGATCACCCCGCCTACGTCATTTACACGTCGGGGTCGACGGGTGCGCCGAAGGGTGTGATAGTGACGCATCGCGGACTGGCAAATCTGGTGGCGGAGCAGTGTTCTCGGTTCGGATTAGGTCCGGATTCTCGAGTATTGCATGTTGCGTCCCCGAGTTTTGATGCTGCGGTGTTGGAACAGTTGTGGGCATTTGCGTCGGGTGGGCGGCTGGTGATTGCTCCGCAGTCGGTCTACGGCGGCGGCGAGTTGGCGGAGATCTTGTTGCGCGAGAAGGTGACTCATGCGGCGCTGACGCCGGCGTTGTTGGGGACGGTTGATCCCGCTGGGCTCGAGGATCTCGGGACGGTTGTGGTGGGCGGTGAGGCGTGCCCTCCGGAGTTGGTGACGCGTTGGGCGCCGGGTCGGCGGATGTTCAACACCTATGGTCCGGCGGAGGCGACGATTCAGTCGAATGCCGGTGCGCCGATGGTGGCTGGTGAGGTGGTGACCGTCGGCGGGCCGATCTGCGGTTTCGCGGAGAGCGTGCTCGATGCGCGGTTGCGGCCGGTGCCCGTCGGCGTTGTGGGGGAGCTGTATCTGGCGGGCCCGGGGTTGGCGCGTGGTTACCGCAATCGGAGGGATTTGACGGCGTCGCGATTTGTCGCCGATCCGTTCACGGGTTCCGGTCGCCGGATGTATCGAACCGGAGATGTGGTGCGGTGGCTACGGCTTCCGGACGGAAGCCTGACCGTTGACTACGTCGGTCGTTCGGATCTGCAAGTCAAAATTCGTGGTGTCCGTATCGAGTTGGTGGAGATCGAATCGGCGCTGTCGGCTTGTCCGGGGGTGGCCCAGGCTGCGGCTGCGGTGCGTCGCGAGGCGGAGAGGGGTGACCGATTGATCGGGTACGTCGTGCCTGAGCCCGGGGTTGACCTGGATGTTCGCGCAGTGCTCGATGGTGTGGGCGAGACATTGTCTCCGCATATGGTGCCCGCGACTGTGATGGTGCTCGAGTCTCTGCCCCTTACCTCGAACGGGAAGCTCGATCGTGACGGACTGCCGGAGCCGGACTTCGCCTCCGGCAGAAGCACATTCAGAGCGCCGGTCACCGAGGTGGAGATTGTTCTGGCGGGATTGTTCGAGGAGGTTCTCGGAGTTGCCGAAGTGGGCGTGGAGGATTCGTTCTTCTCGCTCGGCGGTGACAGCATCATGTCGATCCAGTTGGTCTCGCGGGCAAAGCAGGCTGGAGTGCATTTCTCACCACGCGACGTCTTCGAGCGCAAGTCGGTGGCCGGTGTGGCGGAGGTTGCCGTCGTCGGTGAGGGAACCGCAGCGTTGGAGGAGCTTGCCGGGGGCGGTGTCGGAGAGGTTCCGTTGACGCCGATCATTCACTGGCTGCTGGAACGCGGTGGGTCAGGGTTCGGCCGCTTCTCGCAGGCCGTCATGCTGGGTCTGCCGGTGGGGATCGACCGTCCGACGTTAGCCGGCGTCGTGCAGGCGGTACTCGATCGGCATGACATGCTGCGGGCGCGTCTGTTCCGGAAGCCCGATGCAAGCTGGTCGTGGGAGGTGCTGCCGGCCGGAATGATTCGAGCCGACGCTGTTATCCACACGGTGCCGATGGAGGAGGGAACCGACTTCCGTGAGTTGGCGGCAGCAGAGTTGAATGCCGCAGCGGATCGGTTGGATCCGGCTTCGGGGATCCTCGTGCAGGTGGTCTGGTTTGCCCCGGTCGAGACTCGCGATCCGGGGCGAGTGCTGATAGTGGTGCACCATTCGGCGGTCGACGGGGTGTCGTGGCGGGTGCTGGTGCCGGATCTGGCGACCGCGTGGGCGCAGATCGACGCCGGCCAGGAGCCCGACTTGGCCCCGGTTGGAACGTCGATGCGCCGGTGGGCGCACGGCCTGGTTGATGCGGCCCATGAGCCGGCGCGGATCGCGGAAATCGATGTGTGGCGGAAGATGGCCATCGCGGACGACCCGGTGATCGGGTCCAGGCCACTGAACCCCGTTGTCGACGTGAACTCGACGGTGGAGTGTATTTGCGTGGAGTTGCCCAGCGACATCACGGAGGCGTTGTTGACCACCGTTCCCGAGGCGTTCCATGGCGGTGTGGGCGACGGGCTGGTGGCCGCGCTGGCAACGGCGGTGACGATGTGGCGTCGCGATCACGGAGTGAACGTCGATGACGTCCTGATCGGTCTCGAAGGGCACGGACGTGAGGAAAGCGTTGTCCCGGGTTCAGATCTGACTCGCACGGTTGGTTGGTTCTCCACGAGTTTCCCGATGCGACTTGATCTTTCCGGCATTCACCTCGAGGAAGTTAGTGTCGGTGGCGCGGTGGCTGGAGCGTTGGTCAAGTCCGTGAAGGAACAGCTTCTTGCGGTTCCCGACCACGGGATCGGGTACGGCTTGCTGCGGTATCTCGATGACGACACTGGATCGGAATTGCGGGATCTTCCGGCACCGCACATCGCTTTCAACTATCTCGGCCGTGTGGTGACCGAGCTTCCCGAAGGCGTCCCGGAGGCCGGATGGCTGCCGGTCGACGATGCGGGGCAACTCAGTGGTGCTCAGAACCCGGACATGCCGGTGTCCGCGGTGCTCGATATCAACGCCATGACCGTCGGCAGCGCGAGCGCGCCGCGATTGCGCGCGACGTGGTCGTTCCCCCGAGGGGTGCTGACTGCGGCCGAGGTCGACGAACTGGCCGCGTCGTGGTGCGAGGTGTTGACCGCACTGACCAGGTACGCCGGTACCGACGGGGCCGGGGGACACACTCCGTCGGACTTCGACCTTGTCGCTCTGGGTCAGGCCGAGATCGAAGATCTCGAGGATCGGTACCCGGCAATGAGCGACGTCTGGCCGCTCTCGCCGCTGCAGGCAGGGCTGCTGTTTCATGCACTGGTGTCCGAGGAGTCGGTCGACGCCTATGTTGTTCAATTGGTTGTCGAACTGCGCGGGCACGTCGATCCGGAGCGCTTGCGCCGCGCCGCGCAGATGGTTCTCGATCGGCATGCAAACCTGCGGACCGCGTTTGTGCCGGATACAGAGGGTGGGCCGGTGCAGGTGGTCCGCAGCGACGCGTCGGCGCCGTGGAAGCAGATCGACCTGTCCGGCCTGGACGACGACGCACAGGATCGTGAGTGGGATCAGCTGACGGCAGCTGACTGGGCGGCTGGGTTCGATACAGCCCGAGCCCCACTGCTGCGCTGGATGCTGGTCACCACCGGACCGGCCGGCTATCGGCTGATGCTGACCAACCACCACCTGCTGCTCGACGGCTGGTCGACGCCGCTGCTCTTGCGCGAATTGTTGCTGCTGTACGCCACCGGAGGAGATACGGCGCCGTTGCCGAGACTGTCCCCGTACCGGGATTATCTGGCGTGGGTCGAGCAGCAGGACGTTGAACGGTCTCTCGAGGAATGGATGCGGTTGCTCGGCGACGTCGACGGACCGACGTTAGTTGCTCCGCTCGAACCAGGCCGCCGATTTGCCGAATCACGTGACGTGCGAGGTGAATTGAGCGAAGAGCAGACGAGTGCGCTGACGGACTTCGCGCGGTCCCGCGGAGTCACCCTCAATACCGTGGTCGAGGTGGCCTGGGCGATTATCTTGGGCGCGTTGACGTCCCGAGACGATGTGACGTTCGGTGCGACGGTTTCCGGGCGGCCCCCACAGATCGAGGGCATCGAATCGATGATCGGTTTGCTTGTCAACACGCTGCCCGTGCGCGTGCGGCTCGATCCCCACGAAACTCTCGGCGGACTTCTCGACCGGATCCAGGCGGAGCAGGCGGCGTTGCTCGATCATCACTACGTCGGTCTCGCTGATATTCAACGGGTGGCCGGGCCGGGAGCGGTCTTCGACACGATGACAGTGTTCGAGTCCTATCCGGTCGATCGCGCGGGACTCACTGCCAGTACCGACATCGCCGGGATGCGGGTAGTCGACGTGAGCGGCACTGACTCCGCCCACTACCCGATCAGTGTGATTGCGCACGTTGACAAGAAACTGAACCTCAGAATCAAGTACCTCCCCGAACTCTTCGACCACGACGCGATAACGGAGATCCTCGAGCGGACCTTGCGTGTCATCGAATCCGTCGTCGCCGACGCGGATGTGCCACTGGCCAAGTTGGATCTGCTCTCTCCCGACGAATTCGGTGAGTTGTCATCGGTGTCCGGTGGTCCCGCGGCTCGCGGTCGTGTGTTGCCGGAGTTGTTGGCTGTCGGCGCTGAGAACCGGTCTGCGATCGCGGTCGTGTGTGGGGATCGGCGGTGGACGTATGGGGAACTCGACGAACAGTCGAACAGGTTGGCACGGTTGCTGATCGGCCGCGGTGTCGGGCCGGAGTCGAGTGTGGCGGTGGCGATGGCGCGCTCGTTCGAGTCGGTTGTGGCGGTGTGGGCGGTGACAAAGTCTGGAGCGTCGTTTGTCCCGGTGGATCCGTTGTATCCGGCCGCGCGAATCGAGCATATGGTTTCCGATTCTGCTGTGGCGGTGGGAATTACGTTGTCGGAGTGGCGGGATCGACTACCCGATTCGGTCCGCTGGCTCGAACTCGACGATTCGACGGTCCGGATGGAGCTGACAGGGCTGGCGGTCGATCCGGTGACCGACGAGGACAGACTCGCGACACTGGCACTCGATCATCCGGCGTACGTGATTTACACGTCCGGTTCGACCGGGGTGCCGAAGGGTGTGGTGATTACCCATCGCGGTGTGGCGAATCTGGTGGTGGAGCAGTGTTCTCGGTTCGGGTTGGGTCCAGATGCGCGGGTGTTGCATGTTGCGTCGCCGAGTTTCGACGCTGCGGTGTTCGAGCAGATGATGGCGTTCGGTGCGGGGGCGAGATTGGTGATCGCCCCGCCGTTCCTGTACGGCGGCGGCGAGTTGGCGCAACTGTTAGATGACGAGGGTGTGACTCATGCGGTACTCACGCCGACGGCGTTGGCCTCGATCGACACCACTGCGATCGATGCAGCGTCGCTGCAGTGTCTGATGGTGGCGGGAGAAGCGTGCCCGCCGGAGTTGGCGGCGCGATGGTCGCGGGATCGCGTGATGTTCAACCTGTACGGGCCGACCGAGTCGACTATCTGGTCGAATGCCGGTCCGCCGTTGGTCCCAGATGACCCGGTGACGGTCGGTGGCCCGATACATGGCTTCGATGAATGCGTGCTCGATTGCAGGTTGCGTCCGGTGCCCGTCGGAATGGTCGGTGAGTTGTATCTGGCCGGTCCGGCGCTGGCACGTGGATACCGCCGGAGGGTCGGGCTGACGGCGTCGAGGTTTGTGGCAGACCCGTTTGCCGGTTCCGGTCGCCGGATGTACCGAACCGGCGATCTGGTGCGGTGGCTCCGAGGCTCGGATGGGAGCCTGAATCTCGACTACGTCGGTCGGTCCGATGATCAGGTGAAGGTTCGTGGATTCCGGATCGAACTGGGCGAGGTCGAATCGGCTCTGATGAACTGCCCGGGCGTGTCTCGGGCAGTGGCCACCGTCCACAGCGACGAGCCTTCCGGTGACCGGTTGATCGGGTACGTGGTGGCGGAGTCGGGGGTAGACGTCGACGCTCGGGCAGTCCTCGCGTTCGCCGGAGAACAGTTGGCCCCACACATGGTGCCCGCTGCTGTAATGCTCCTCGATTCTCTTCCCGTGACACCGAACGGCAAGCTGGATCGCGCTGCGTTGCCGACGCCGGAGTTCGGTACCGGTCGGAGCGAATTCCACGCGCCCAGAACTGAGATGGAAAAGGCGCTGGCGGGATTGTTCGAGGAGGTGCTCGGACTCGAATCAGTCGGTGTGGACGATTCGTTCTTCGCGCTCGGCGGCGACAGCATCATGTCGATCCAATTGGCGGCGCGAGCAAAGCGGACCGGCGTGGTGTTCTCGCCGCGGGATGTCTTCGACCGCAAGTCGGTTGCAGGGTTGGCGCAGGTTGCCGTCGTCGGCGACGACGTGGAGGCATTGACGTTGGAGGAGCTTGCCGGCGGCGGGGTCGGGACAATTCCGTTGACACCGATTTTGTCCTGGCTGCTCGAACGAGGTGAAGCGGGTTTCGGCCGCTTCTCGCAGGCAGTGATGCTGGGGCTGCCGGAACATGTCGATGCGGAAGGTCTGAGACGCACAGTCCAAGTGTTGCTCGACCGCCACGACATGCTGAGAGCGCGGTTGCGTCGGAATGAGGCGACGAGCGGGGAGTGGACGTGGGAAGCATTGCCGGAAGCAATGATTCAGGCCGAGGACATCATCACTCGGGTGGCATTGGACGTGGCGCTGGGAGGCTCGCAGTTCCACGAATTGGCGTCGCGAGAGTTGGACGCCGCAGCGGAGCGGTTGAATCCCGCTGACGGGATTGTGATGCAGGTGGTGTGGTTCGATCCGGAGGCAGGGCGCGGCCGAGTGTTGATCGTGATTCACCATTCGGTGGTCGACGGGGTGTCCTGGCGAGTGCTGGTGCCGGATCTGGCGACCGCGTGGGCGCAGATCGCGGCCGGGGTGCAGCCGGAACTCGCGTCGGTGGGAACCTCGATGCGCCGGTGGGCACACGGACTGGTCGAGGCGGCCCAGCGCCCGGAGCGGATTGCGGAACTCGATATCTGGCGAGCGATGGCGGTGGACGATCCGATGATCGGCTCTCGGCCACTGGATCTCGCGATCGATGTCGCGGCCACGTCCGAGACCGTCGAGGTCGATGTGCCTGCAGACGTCACCGAATCTTTGTTGACCACTGTCCCGGAGGTATTTCACGGCGGCGTGGGTGACGGACTGGTGGCCACTTTGGCGTTGGCGGTGACGAAGTGGCGGCGTGATCTCGGAGCGGATCTCGAGGACGTAGTGATCGGTCTCGAAGGGCACGGACGCGAGGAAGGTGTCGTCCCGGGTTCGGATTTGACGCGCACTGTCGGCTGGTTTTCCACGACTTTCCCGGTGCGCCTGGATCTTTCCGGTATCGATCTGGACGACGCCTACGCCGGCGGCCGGACGTTGGAGACGCTGGTCAAGTCGGTCAAGGAGCAGCTTCTTGCGGTTCCCGACCATGGGATCGGGTACGGCTTGTTGCGGTATCTCAATGACGACACCGGATCGGTGTTGCAGGACCTGCCGGTACCGCAAATTGCGTTCAACTATCTCGGTAGGGTCACCACAGGAATTTCGGTAATCGGAAGTGACGGCGGCTGGGTACCCGTCGACGACGCGGGCAACCTGTCCGGTGCGCAGAATCCGGATATGCCGGTACCGACGGTGCTCGACATCAACTCCCTCACCATCGACGACGGAATTCGGCCGACGCTGCGGGCGGTCTGGTCCTTCCCACGCGGGGTGCTCACCGCTGAGGAAGTCGGCGTGCCGGCTCGGTTGTGGCTCGAAGCCCTTTCCTTGCTGGCAACCTATGCCGCGCAGCCTGGTGCGGGCGGACACACACCGACGGACCTGAGCCTGGTCACGCTCGGGCAGACGGAAATCGAACGCCTCGAGAACCGGTATCCGGGGTTGAGCGACGTCTGGCCGCTGGCCCCGTTGCAGAAGGGGTTGCTGTTCCACGCCTTGGCTTCCGATACGGCCTCGGTGGATGCTTACCTGGTGCAGTTGGTCGTCGAGTTGCGGGGGCACGTTGATTCGGCGCGGTTGCGCCGCGCTGGTCACACGCTGCTCGACCGTCATCCGAACTTGCGCACTGCATTTGTTCCAAACACCGACGCCGGCCCGGTGCAGGTGGTCGAGGACAATGCCGACGCACCATGGTCGGAGATCGACCTATCCGGATTCGGGAACGAAGCACGAGGTTCGGAATGGGATCAACTGATGGCCGCCGACCGGGGGACGCGGTTCGATCCGGCTCACGCCCCGCTACTGCGCTGGACCCTGGTCACCATCGGGCCGGATCACTATCGGCTTGTGTTGACCAATCATCATCTGCTGATCGACGGCTGGTCGACGCCGTTGCTCCTGAAAGAGTTCCTGGTGCTTTATGCCACGGAGGGCGACAGCGCGATTCTGCCTCCAGTCCGTCCCTATCGGGACTATCTGGCCTGGATCGCGGAGCACGATACGACGGCGTCTCTCGCCACTTGGGTTCGAGCTTTCGACGGGCTTGCTGATCCGACCTTGGTGGCGCCGGCTGATCCCGGGCGTCGATATTCCGAATCAAAGGATGTAGCAGACGAATTGACCGAGGAGCAGACCGCGGCCTTGGCCGGTTTTGCGCGGGCGCGGGGAGTCACCCTCAATACGGTGATCCAGACGGTCTGGGCGATTATCTTGGGCGAGTTGACCTCTCGGGACGACGTGACGTTCGGTGCCACCGTTTCGGGTCGGCCCCCTCAGCTCGAGGGCATCGAATCGATGATCGGACTGTTTGTCAATACACTGCCGGTACGGGTCCGTCTCGACGCCGGCGAGACGCTGGGGCAACTCCTCGACCGAGTTCAGTCGGAGCAGGCCGAGTTGCTCGATCACCACTACGTGAGTCTGTCGGACATTCAGCGCGTCGCCGGGCCGGGAGCAGTCTTCGACACGATGACGGTGTTCGAGTCCTACCCGATCGATCGCGAAGGCCTCACCGAAGACACCGATATCGCGGGCATGCATGTGGTCGGTGTGAGCGGCGCGGATGCTTCGCACTACCCGATCGGCCTCGTCGCGGACATCGATACAACATTGCACCTGAGAATCAAGTACCTGCCGGAGATCTTCGACCACGACGCGATGGCGGAGATTCTGCAGCGGGTTCGTCGTGTCCTCGACGCCGTCGTCGCAGATCCGGATCTGCCGTTGGCGCGTCTGGATCTGCTGTCGCCGGAGGAATATCGCGAGTTGACATCGGTGACGGGTGGTCCCGCTGTGCCGGGACTGGTGTTGCCGGAGTTGTTGGCTGCTGGGGCCGAGAACAGATCTGCGATCGCGGTGGTGTTCGGGGATCGGCAGTGGACCTACGGCGAGATCGATGATCATTCGAATCGGTTGGCGCGGTTGCTGATCAGTCGCGGTATCGGTCCGGAGTCGTCGGTTGCGGTGGCCTTTCCGCGGTCGTTCGGTGAGGTCGTTGCGGCGAGAGCGGTCGCGAAGTCGGGCGCGGCGTTTGTACCGGTGGATCCGTTGTATCCGACCGCCCGAGTGGAATACATGCTCAACGATTCGGCTGTGTCGCTTGGTATTACGAACTCCGAGTGGCGGGATCGGTTGCCGGGCTCGGTTGAGTGGTTGGTCGTTGACGATCCGGTGACGGAAAGTGAGTTGGGGTCGGCGTCGGCTTTACCGGTTGACGATCTTGATCGGACGGCAAACCTGGAGATCGATCATGCGGCCTACGTGATCTACACGTCGGGATCGACGGGGGTGCCGAAGGGTGTCGTGGTCTCGCATCGAGGTTTGGCAAATCTGGTGGCGGAGCAGTGTTCTCGGTTCGATCTGGGCCCGGATTCGCGGGTGTTGCACGCTGCGTCGCCGAGTTTTGACGCTGCTGTCCTGGAACAATTGTGGGCGTTTACGTCGGGCGGACGGTTGGTCATTGTGCCGCCAGAAGTCTACGGCGGGAATGAGTTGGCAGAGATCTTGTTGCGGGAGAAAGTGACTCATGCTGCGTTGACGCCGTCATTGCTGGGGACGGTAGATCCAGCGGGACTCGAGGACTTGAAGACGGTAGTAGTCGGGGGCGAGAGTTGTCCGCCGGAGTTGGTGGAGCGGTGGGCGCCGGGACGACGGATGTTCAATACCTACGGTCCGGCCGAGGCGACAATCCAGACGGACGCCGGCGAGCCGTTGGCAGCAGGCGAGAAGGTGACAATCGGTGACCCGACGTGTGGGGTTGGCGAGGTTGTTCTCGACGGCAGACTGCGGCCGGTTCCTGTCGGAGTTCCGGGGGAGCTGTACGTGGAGGGTCCGTGTTTGGCACGCGGATACCGCAATCGGATGGGGTTGACGGCGTCGCGGTTTGTCGCTGATCCATTTGGCAGCTCGGGTCGACGAATGTATCGGACGGGCGATGTTGTCCGGTGGTTGCGGCGCCCGGGTCATGGTTTGGCGCTGGACTATGTCGGTCGTTCCGACTTACAGGTGAAGGTTCGTGGTTCTCGTATCGAGCTTGGCGAGGTTGAATCGGCACTCTTGGCGTGCAAGGGCGTGACCAGGGCTGTCGCTGCGGTTCGCAGCGATGAGAGGAGTGGCGATCGATTGGTCGGCTACGTGACTCCTCGGCCCGGCGTGGCCCTGGACTCGACGGAGGTCCTCTCCTTCGTGGGCGAGCGGTTGGCTCCGCAGATGCTGCCGGCGACGGTCATGGTGCTCGATGCAATGCCGCTCACGGTCAACGGAAAGATCGATCGCGCTGCGTTGCCGACGCCGGACTTCGAAGCGGGCCGAGCAGAGTTCCGGGAACCGAGCGAGGGTACCGAATCTGCTGTGGCAGCCGCGTTCGCCGCCGAACTCGGGACATCGCGAGTTGGTGCAGACGACAACTTCTTTGCCCTCGGCGGGAACTCGTTGATGGCGGCGAGTGTGGCTGCGCGGCTGCATGAATCGATTTCCGTCGATGTTCCGGTCCAGTGGATATTGACGCATTCGACACCCGAGTCTCTGACTCACCGGATCGCTACACGCGGTGCTGAGCCGGCTGAGGCCGACTCCGCACTTGCGGTACTGCTTCCGTTGCGTGCCAACGGGAACCGAAATCCACTCTTCTGTATTCACCCGGCAATCGGTCTGGCTTGGTGTTTCAGCGGATTGGTGCACTACGTCGACAACGACCGACCGATCTACGGAATCCAATCACCGGCACTGACCGATCCCGGGCTGCACTACACCTCGCTCGACGAACTTGCCGAACGCTACGTCAGCGAAATCAGGTCCGTACAGCCGCACGGGCCCTATCACCTGCTCGGTTATTCGGTGGGGGGTCAGATTGCGCATGCGATGGCGGTTCAGCTCGTACGTGAGGGTGATGACGTGGCGACACTCGCCATGATGGACAGTCGCTTGATGGACGAAACTGGGCCCGTTGCCGAAACGCCCACGATCGCCGGGTTGGTCGCCGAGTTCGGTGCCGTGGATACTTTCGAAGCCGGTGAAGAGGTGGCGGCGGAACAGGCGGCGGAGTTGTTGCGCCACAAGGGTGGACTGTTTGCGTCACTGACGGCGGCTCATCTCGAGACGTTGTACCGACAGTACTGCGATCTCGTCGATGGGGCTCTCGCGCACCAGCCGTCGTTGCTGGATGTCTCTGAGCTTCTTTTCTTCAGTGCAACAACAGATTCCGGTGAAGAGCAAGGTTTTGATGCTGAGTCCGGCGCAGCGAGGTGGAAGGATCGAATTACCGGTGATGTACTCGAGTATCGAGTTTCAACCAGACATGAGCAGATGACGAGTCCTCAGGGCCTCGCAATCTTGGGTCCGCTTCTTAATCGCCACTTGAACTCGGTCAACTCGAGGCGATGAGTAGGGAACTCGCGCACCTGCACCTCACTCCGATTGCCGGGTCGTGCGACCATGCAAATGCTGTATGTGGTGCGTTCGGCAGGTATAAACGTCCTATGAGTCTTGATCCCGCAATTGCAGCGAAGCTGAAGCGAAACGATGCCGGACTGTTCAGCGCGGTCGCGCAGGAAAAGTCCACCGGAGATGTTCTGATGGTTGCGTGGATGGACGACGAAGCGCTCGCACGGACTCTGGAAACACGCAAGGGAACGTACTACTCGCGTTCGCGTCAGCAGTACTGGGTCAAGGGTGAAACGTCGGGCCACACCCAGTACGTCCATGAAGTACGTCTGGACTGCGACGGGGATTCGATCCTGCTCATCGTCGATCAGGAAGGCGCGGCCTGCCACACCGGCACGCACAGCTGTTTCGATACCGACGTGCTGCTCGCTGCTGAATAGGGCGGCACTTGACGGTGAGCAGGTCACTGTCCAACGATTGGGCGGACAACTTTCCGACACTGCGGGAGCGTTATGGCCGACAACGAAGTTGACTCCCTGTCACTGGTTGCTCGAACGCTGAGTGCGCTCGGTGGTGATGTAGGCAAGACTCGATCGCTCGGTATGTCGCGAGCGCTGACGGCACCGATCGCTACGGTGTGGTCTGCGATCGCAGAATTGGATCGTATCCCGCTGTGGTTCATGGCTGTTTCGGGAGAAGCGCGACCAGGCGGTCGCTATCAGCTCGACGGTAATGCCGGTGGCGAAATTCTGGTCTGTGAAGCCCCTCGCATGCTTGGTATCACCTGGGAGTATGGCGGGGATGTGAGCTATGTGACCATCGAGTTGTCCGAAACTGCAAGTGGTGGAACACTCTTCGACTTCACTCATGTGGCTGATGTTGATCTGGATCGGTGGACCGAATACGGGCCGGGTGCAGTCGGGGTGGGCTGGGATCTGGGGCTGCTTGGCTTGGCGCGTCATGTCGAACTGGGAATTAACACTCCCATCGAGACGCCGGAGTGGTCGGCGAGTAGCCAAGCAAAAGCATTTATGGCTACCAGCAGTGATCTGTGGGCCCAAGCTGCCATCAACTCCGGCGATGATCCCGAAGAAGCGCGCGCCGCGGCCGCTCGAACTACTGCCGCCTACACCGCGTAAGGAATGGTTGAGCGGACTAGCATCGGGATAGTCCGGATTGTTGCGGGATTTCCGCGTCCCGAGCGGAGACGACGATGGTGTATCGAGTCATCGAAATGGCGACGGTGTTCGTTCACTTCGGGTTTGTGCTGTACGTGGTGTTCGGCGGATTTCTTGCCTGGAAGTGGCGTCGTACCATTGCAATTCACCTCGCGGCGGTGGCCTGGGGTGCTGGGTCGCTGGTGATCGGATACGACTGCCCACTCACAAATCTGGAGAATTGGGCGCGCCGGATGGCCGGCATCTCCGAATTGCCATCCACCGGATTTATCGCGCACTACATCACCGGAGTCTTTTATCCGGTGAGTATCGAGCCGATTGTTCAGGGCGTGGCTGCGGCTGTCGTTGTCGGATCCTGGCTGGGGTATGTGTTGCTCGGGCGCCATGCAAGGGCACATACGGGAGCGTCGTCAATTCGGTGATCGGTCTTTCAATAGTCGAGACCGATCACCGTTTCCGAATGGAAACGGTGCCGGCCTGGCAATGGCTGGACCGGTAGTCAAGCGCGGCGAAGAGCTAATACCGGAATCGTGCGGATGCCGGCAGTCTTCGCAGCGTATTCGGCGAAGCCTGGGTACAGACTTGCCTGCAGGTTGAAGATTTTCTCGCGTTTGTCGCCGGTAACTTCGCGCACCGATACCGGGTACTTTTCAGTTCCGACTTCAATCTCGGCCTGGCCCGCAGCAACGAGGTTGTAGTACCAGTCGGGGTTGGTGGGGGCTCCAGCTTTAGATGCAAAAACGTAGATGGTGTCGGAATCCTGTTCGTCGGCCATATACATCATCGGGCTGATGAACTCGCGCCCGGACTTGCGGCCCCGGTGATGGACCAACACCATGGGTGCGCCTTCGAACGGCCCACCCACTTGTCCTTCGTTAGCTCTGAAAGTGGCAATGATGTCGGCGTTCCAGTCGTCAGTACTCATCGTCGTCTCCTGCTCAGGCCGTTTGCGTCCATTTGATACTGGTGGCTGGCTTTCGGTACCGCTAGCTTGGCATACGTTTCGACTTTGTGTGCTCGCAATTGTCGGCATTCGTCATCTACTATCTACGTATGAACGCAGATAGTAGTGTTTGCCGTCGAAAGCTCCCCGAAGATCAGGTCGATCTGGTGGTCGAGGTCTTTCGGATGCTCGCCGACGCAACTCGTGTCCAAATTCTGTGGGCATTGGTCGACACGGAACGGTCCGTCAACGACCTTGCCGAGCGCGTTGGCAAGCCGGCGCCGTCAGTGTCACAACATTTGGCAAAACTGCGTATGGCGCGATTGGTTCGCACTCGCCGTGAAGGTACGACGGTATTCTACCGTCTCGAGAATGATCATGTGCGCCAACTGGTTACAGATGCAGTCTTCAATGCAGAGCATGCCGGGCCCGGACTGCCGGGGCATCATCGCAACGCCGGTGAACTCCGCAAAATCCATCCGGAAAGGTCGCCGGAGGCCACCGGAGAGGTTGGTGCGTCATGACGCATGAGGCCAGGACGATGCACGGTCATGGCCACGCACATGGACACTCGTCGAGAGGCTTTCGATCCGCGATTCGTGAGGTCTTCTCGCCGCACAGTCACGACGCGACTGACAGTGTTGACGACGCACTCGAATCGAGTGAGATCGGCATTCGAGCCGTCAAGATCAGCCTTGTCGTTCTGAGTGTCACGGCGGTCGCGCAAGTCGCGATCGTGACGATCTCGGGTTCGGTGGCGTTGTTGGCGGACACTATTCACAACTTTTCCGACGCATTGACAGCCATACCGCTGTGGATTGCATTTGCGCTGGGAACGCGAGCGGCGACGCGTCGTTACACCTACGGCTTCGGCCGTGCCGAGGATTTGGCCGGACTGTTTGTGCTTGTCATGATCGCGATTTCTGCGTTGGTCGCGGGCGTTGAAGCGGTTCGGCGATTGATCAATCCTGTGGAGATCGAGCACCTGGGGTGGGTTGCGGCAGCCGGATTGATCGGCTTCATCGGTAACGAGTTGGTGGCGCTGTACCGGATCCGGGTCGGGCGGCAGATCGGTTCTGCTGCACTGATTGCCGACGGATTACATGCTCGCACCGACGGGTTCACTTCACTGGCTGTTCTGCTGGGTGCTGGGGGAGTTGCCCTCGGGTTTCCGTTGGCGGATCCGATTATCGGCCTCGTTATCACGGTTGCCATCGTGGCTGTTCTGCGTTCGGCGGCGCGCGATGTGTTCCGACGCCTGATGGACGGCGTAGAACCCGCGTTGGTTGACGAGGCTCAACGGGCATTGGAGCATGAGCCTGGTGTCCTGGGAGTTCGCGGACTGAAAATGCGGTGGATCGGTCACCGATTGCATGCCGATGCAGAACTCGACGTCGATCCTCGTTCGACGCTCGCCGAAGCGCACGCGATTGCGCACAGTGCGGAACACACACTGACACATGCAGTTCCGAAGCTATCGAGCGCGCTCGTTCATGCGTATCCAGCGCACGGTTCGCCGAGTTCTACCCATCGGGAGTGATCAGTGATCGGGGTTCACGTCCGGCTTCATTGCAATGAGCTGGATGAGGTTGCCGCAGGTGTCGTCGAAGACGGCTACGACGGCGGTGCCGATATCGGTCGGTTGCTGAGTGAATACAACACCCAAATTTGTCAGTCGGGCATATTCGGCCTCGACGTCGTCGACTGTGAACTGTGCGAGCGGAATGCCTTCTTCGGCAAGCGCATCGCGGTACGGCTTGACGGCGGGGTGCTTGGCGGGTTCGAGCAGGAGTTCCGGGCCATCGGGCCATTCCGGTGACTTAACCGTGAGCCAGGAGTCGTCGCCGAGCGGAATGTCATGATGCTTCGTGAAGCCGAGGACGTCCGTATAGAAGGCGAGGGCTGCTCGTTGGTCGTCGACGAACAGGCTTGTCAGTTTGATTTTCATTGTGTTCCTGTCTTGGCGGGCCATCGGCGGGTGATTTCGGCGAGTGGCTCGGGATTGAAATAGTGAAACTTGGAACGTCCGCGACGCTCGGTCATGACGAGCCCAGCCGATTCGAGGACGCCGAGATGCTGAGAGATTGCCTGACGGGTGAGGCTGAGGTTGTGCCTCATCGTGAGCATTGAGCAGATCTCGAACAGAGTCTGGCCGTCGCTCGCGGCGAGTTCGTCGAGGATGACACGCCTCGTCTCGTCGTCGAGAGCGCGATAGACATTGACCACGACCCCACTATAGGCAAGTGGCGACTTGCATATCAAGCTTACCGTTGCGCAAGGGAAGTTGAATATCCGAAATATCCTGTTCAGGGCATTTTCTCGGTAAGCTACTGAGCGTTGATCTGACGTATCTCACGCCGCTTCGGAACGGGGAAACCAGTGATCGCTTTGCGGGGTAGGGCGCTTGTCGCGGTGGTAGTGGTGTCGCTGACGGTGGCGTTGGCCGCCTGCACATCCAGTGATCCGGCCCCCGGCGTAGGCAGGAATTACGGATCGGACGCCACACCCGTCGACTTCAAGGAACCCGTCAAACTCAGTAGCGAAGACGGTGTTCTCGAGGTGCGATTGTCTGCCCACCAAGGAGCAGTTCCACTCGATACAGCGTCGGGACCGGTGTCGAATTTTCTGCTCTTCGGCTATGAGGTTCTGCGCGGCAGTGCCTCCGACGGAACAACGTCGGCGAGCGACGTCTACCCGGCGCCGACGCTCCGAGTGAACCCTGGCGAGCGATTGATCATCCACTACGACAACGATTTACAGGGACTGACGATCGAAGATTTCTACGATCCGGCGTTCACTCCGGCGGGTGGGAAGGTTCCGATCTATCCGCCGGCGCTGGCGTCCGCGCCGCTGAACCTGCATACGCATGGAGTCCATGTCAGCCCGGACGGTAATGCCGACAACGTGTTGCTCAACATTCCGGCGGGTCAGGGGAACGTGTACGACTACGCGGTTCCGGGGTCCATGCCCAACGGCTTGTACTGGTACCACAGCCATCGCCACACCCTCACCGCCCAGCAGACGTATCTAGGACTGGCCGGACTACTCGAAATCGGTCGTCCCGACGGCAATTTGCCGATAGTGACCGCCAACGACATACCGATTCGCGATATGGCACTGCAGTACAACTTCGTATTCGACAGAAAGGGAAAGGGACAACAACTCAACGATGCGAACTGGCCACAGTTCGTTTCGACGCTGGTACCTCCGACGGGAACCGAACTTGCCGACGGCACCTACCAGCCGAGCCTGGCGCCAGTGAATTTCTCCGAGACAACTGACGGCGCACAGTATTTCACCAATTGGTACAGCGGACCGCTGTCGCCGGCCAATCATCGTGGACAGAATCAGTTTGTCCCGGGCAATCTGCAGAGCTTTTCCAGCGATTCCACGAATGTTCCAGCTGACCCGGCGTTGCCGGACAATCAACGCGATGTGCAGTACACAGTCAACGGGCAGTTTCAGCCATCGTTGAAGCTGAAGCCCGGGCAGACTGAAATCTGGGTCCTCGCAAATATCAGTGACTTCGCATATATGCCGGTCACATTGACGGAGACGGCAACGGGCACACATCCGAAGTTCGCGATTGTCGGGCAAGACGGTAATCCTTTCAGTCAGGTCCAGCCGCCAGTCGATGGTGACGGGACCAGGCTCGTTATTCCGCCGGCATCCCGATACGCGATTGCGGTCACGATGCCGGCATCCGGGGATCTCGTTCTGGAAATGCCGCCGCTCGAAGGCGCGAAACCGGTGAGCAATCCGGGGATTCTCTACACGAACAACGGCACGGACAATCCGCCGGCAGAACTCGGTACCGTCACAGTCGATCCGTCTGTGATCAGTTATGCCGATGGGTTTTTCACGTTCCCGACCCAGCAGTTGATTCGAGCCACCCCAGATCAGGGTGAGGGCAGGACGACGCCATTCCAGTACGGACAGGCGCTAGATGCGTACACGTCGTTCGTGGATACCGCACCGATGAACCCCGACGTGACGCGCTCGCTGACGGTCTCGGGCGGCTTCGGCAACGACAAGGCCAGCAACAGCGATCCGAAGGCTTTCACCTACGAATTCGCGGACAACACCTTTCCCAATATTCCCCTCATCCAACCGCGTTTGAATTCCGTCGAGGAATGGAAGATCACGAACCTCAACAACGACGAGCATCCGATGCACATTCATGTCAACGACTTTCAAGTCATGGAAGTAGTGGACCCTGTTGCCGGAACAACGACGGGAGTTCAGCCGTGGGGGATCGACAACGTCAATGTGCCCGCCCCGGTCACCGATGAGAACGAGAATGCGCTGGTGCCCGCGTCGGTGACCTTGCGTACCAAGTTCACTGAATACACCGGAACGTTTGTGATCCATTGCCATCGACTCAATCACGAGGACAACGGCCTCATGGCGACGGTCAACGTGATTCCGGAAGTCTCGACGTATGCGGTCGCTGTCCCGGGTTCTCCGGGCGTACCTGCGACAGTTCAGATCTTTGACGCCAACGGCGACAGGTTGGTCACGACCGTGACGCCGTTCCCATCGTTCGAGGGGACACCCAGCGTCGCGATGGCCGACGTGAATGCCGACATGGTGTTGGACCTCGTCGTCGGAACCGGACCGGGTGTGGCTCCGGAAGTGGTGGCGTACAACGCGGTTAGTGGCGAGCCATTCACCGATGAGTTGGCGCGCTTCGCTCCTTTCGCCGCAGACTTCCGCGGTGGTGTCAACGTCGGCGGCGTCGACATCGACGGTAATGCGTTGGCGGACAACATCATTGTCGGATCGGGTCCGGGAATGGAATCGCAGGTGAAGATATACTCGACTGATCTGCCCGCTGACAAGAAGACGACTCCGGCGGAATTCGGGTCATTTACGCCGTATCCAGGTTCGAGCAGCGGCGTCACGATTGCCACCGGAATGGTCGACGCGCATTCCGGTCGGGCCAGCATCGTTACAGCGCCGGGCGTGGGCGACGAACCGTGGGTGAAGACATTCCGCTACGACTTGTACCAACCCACGGCCGCAGCAGCCGCAAGAGGAAACGCCGACGAACATGCAGGTCATGCGGATGGGCCGGCTATGACGTCGCAGTTCTTGGCGTTCGATCCGAGCTATCGGGACGGAGTTTCTCTCTCGACGGGATGGGTGGCCGGTGCCGAGGGCGGAGCGAAGTCCATCGTGACCGGGATGCGTGGAGGCGAAGGAACGGTGCGTGTCTTCTCGAGTGGGTCACGACTAGATGGTGCGCCCGAGATGTATCTGGAGAGCCCAGATCACCACTCGACAGACGTCGCCTTCCGAGAAGTTGCGTCCTTCGATCCATTCGAGGGATCCTCGGGCGTCGGTGTTGCGACCACCAGTACCACGGTGGGTGCAGACCTTCTGGTCAGTGGGCCGTCCGAGGTACGCAAATTCAGTGTGGGGCGGGCAGATCCGTCGGCGACCACCCTCACAGCGACTCTCGTCGGAACCCTGCCGCCCTATCTTTCTGGCGCAGGCGCGCTGCCGCTCGCGGGTCGCTAGGTGCGCGCTCCCGCCGTCACGATCGCGTCGATGACGGCGGCAGGGTCATCGAGCGCGACGAATGTCCTCGCACCGGGAACCTCGACGAACGCGGCGTCCGGAAACAGGGCCGCGAGCCGACGGCCGAGCACGGGCGTAAAGGCACGGTCAGCCATTCCCCACACGATCGTGACCGGCTTGGTGAAGCGCGGCAATCGGGTGGCGACGTCGGTGAGATCCATCGCTCCGACCCCACGCAACAGCGTCGCCAAGTTTTTGGCGATTCGTGAATCGGTGCTTATCGGCTCGACCCACGATGCGGTCAACGCGTCGTCCCGTCGGACCAGCAAGCCGTAACCCAGCGGCGAATGGCGCAGTGCTGCCACCTTGAGCAACTTGGACAAGAGGCCGATCGACCTCGGCCCACGCATGGTCGCGAACACGACGTTGAACGGGAACGGCGGGAACTTCTCGAACGCGTCGCAGTTGGTCAGTACCAGGCTGCCGACACTGTCGGGATGCGCGTCCACGAGGAGCTGGCAGAGGGCGCCGCCGGTGTCGTTGCCCACCAGTGTGACGTCGCGAAGGCCGAGTGCGCCGATGAAGTCGTGGATCATTTCGGCGACCGTGCCGGGCGTGAGATCCACCGAGTCGTCGACTGGAATCGTGTGGGAGCCAAGCGGAAGTTTGGGGAGTATGCAGCGGAAATCTTTGCGCGCAAGCCCTTCTGCAACGTCCATCCATAACCTGTGATCGACGAGGATGCCATGAATGAACAACACCGGGGGATAGGGCGAATCGTCTGGACCCAACACTCGATACTCTATCGTCGCTCGTTTCAACTTCACTTGAAGCATGTGGGATACCGTCCTCACGACAGTTACGAACACTCAGTATGAAAGTTACGTGCGGGCTGTATGAGAGTCAACGGTGATCCTGTTGGGTGCCCTCGACGAGGCAGCACTTTTCGTGTCTCGAGCGGCCGACACCGAAGGGGCTCTGGACAGATATATGCGGTGTGCGACCGCCTGATCGACGGTATCGCCGGCACCCACCCGCAAACCGACGCCCAGTAGGGGGATCTCCAGCTGGTTCCGGCATAGTGGCCAGACGCCTCTGATCTTCCGAAAAATGTTTTATCTCAACAACTCTCGAGCAATACTTTTTTGAAATCTGTCCGAAATGTCCCTAGGAATCGAAATCCTGTTCGATTAGAATTGACGAATGGGGAATCGGGAAGCGTGGCAACTGGACGGTGAGGGTCTCAAAGTCGAGGTCCTCGACCTGGTCCGCGCCCGCCATGAGATGCAATCACGCCTGGTGCACCTCGTTGTCGAGATGTTCACCCGTGACGCCCTCCCCGATACCGGCTTCCGGGCCATCGCCCAGTGGCTGCATCGGTCCACTAATCTCGAGATCGGCGAATGCAGTCAACTGGTCAGCCTTGCGCGGTTGTTCATGCTCGAACCCGTAGTCGCACAATCCTTTCACGGCGGTGACATTGACGCTCTCAAGGCCCGTCAGGTGGCACAGTTCTGCCAGCACCCACCCGAGAACATGCACATCGCGGACATCGAGAAGGCCCGCGAAATCCTTCTGGACCTCGCCTCGAAAAAAGTTTCCGACTGCGACGCCGTCCGGGCAGCCATCCGGCGCATCGAAAAGAAGTACGGCAACCGCGACGACGGCATCCCCATTGGGGAAGATTCCGAGCGCAACGAGTTCTACGCTTCGAAAGGTTTGTACGGACGGGTCAGCGTCAAAGGTGACCTCGACGCCGTCAACGGTGCCCGGTTGATTGCATTGTTGTCCGGACTTTCGAAGCCGACACCCGAAATTGACGGTGTGAAAGATCTACGTACTCCGGCACTTCGACGGGCTGACGGTTTCTGTGAACTACTGCGCCGCTTCGAGATGGCCGGCCTCGGCCCCGTCGAAGGTGGCGTCAAACCGCACCTGACGATCACCGCTACCGCGAAAGACCTCACGGACCTGCAAGTTCTCAAAGATCTCCTCCCATCCGCGGAGGAGTTGGGTTACGCGATCACCAACTGGGCCGGACCCATCAGCCTCGACAGTGCCCGCATGCTGGCCTGCGATTGCATGGTCACCCGAATCCTGCTCGATAAGAACGGTGTTCCGCTCAATCATGGAATCGACGAGCGAACCGCGACGGTCCCGCAGCGGCGAGCCTTGGCGGTCAGGGATGGGGGATGCGCGTTTCCTGGCTGCGGAACCCCGCCCGGATGGTGCGACGCCCACCATATTTTTCATTGGATGGACAGTGGTCCAACGGATTTCGACAACCTCATACTTTTGTGTGGTCACCATCATCGGTTGCTGCACCACACCGAGTGGAGTGTCGAGATCGGGGGCGATCGGAGAACCCGGTTCTATCCACCGATGTCGGTGGATCCGTATCAGGTTCCGATACCGGGGAACAGTCCACCGACAGCAGCTTGAACAAGCGAATGCGTAACGTGCACACCGGGGAAGAAACATGCCCCGGTGGTTATGCTGCGTGTTCGGTAGCTGGGTCAGGGAAGTGACCAAATCTGGGTCGTTGCTACATAGAAGACAACAACCCAGAACACTGTTACGGCCGCGACAATCGCCAATCCTTGCGCGTTGGTCTTGGCAGCAGGAACTCCCGCTGGCGGCCGTAACCATTTGTGCAGCAATCGGTTCACGTAGTACGGCATCGTGAAAAAGCTCATGATGAAACTCGAGAGAAGATTGCCGATCAAAAGACCGAGCCACAGTGGCATTTTCAGTGGTGACAGTGCCAAGGTCAACAGCACGACGGTGGGGTACAGACCGACCCACACTGCTACCGCGGTTTTTGTGTCCGACGGTGGCGGTGCCTCGTTGCCGTTCTCGTCGAAGGCAAACCAACTACCGAAGGAATTGTCGACTGTCCGTAGTTCGAAATCATGGAACTTGCGGCCCTCGGCCAGGAGTTCCTGACGCTGCGGTGACGTCAGCCAGGTGTCCAGATGTGCGGCAGTGTCGAAGCGGTAGAGGGTGGTCCACTCGTCCTGGACCCCCTCGACGGGACGGAACAGTTCGGTCCCACGAAAGCCTTCGAATGCGCTTTCGGTCTCACGCAGTCTGTCTTGCCAGGCGAGGAACTCGTCGATGTTGTTGTCACTGACTCGGTGGGTTACGACGACTGTCAGCAAGGGGTCGGGAGGCTTGATCCCGCCGCTCACTACTTGTTGTGTGGCGGGCCCGTCGAAGAACTGTCGGCCTTGATCGAGGTAGTCCTGCCTGGTTGCACTGTTGATCCAGGCCTGAACATGGGCGATGGAATCGAAGCGGTACACGACCACCCAATCCGGTTGGGCGGGTGTCGGAGCCGAGACTTCTGCCCCGAGAAACCCGGTGTAGTCGGCGGCGGCGCGGTTGAGGTCTTTCTGCCAGATCTCGAACGGCTCCTCCCGCCCCGCACGCACTCGCTGACCGATGATGACAGTCGCCACGTTGCCGGCCGACGTAGTCATCGGTTCAGTCCGGTGTAGATCCGCTCCGGAGTGAGGGGCAAGGACCGGAAGCGGGTTCCCGTTGCATTCGCAAGCGCATTTGCCAGCGCTGGCGCTACTGGATTGATGCAACACTCCGCCATGCCTTTTGATCGAAGGGGCCCGACGGAATCGGCTGAATCGACAAGGAGGACCTCGGTGCGCGGTATATCCGCGTACGTGGGGATGCGGTAGTTGCGCAGATTCGGATTCATCATCGTTCCGTTGGCGTCTACGTGGAAGTTCTCGGTGAGTGCGAAGCCGATGCCCTGGGCAACTCCGCCTTCGATCTGTCCACGCACCTGCGCCGGATTGATGATCACACCCGCGTCGGTGGCCTGAACGCTGTACAGAATCCTGATCTCCCCGGTGATTCGGTGAACCGCGATTCGGAAGCCGTGAGTATTGGACACCACGCTGCGCGGTGATCCGTATGCTTTGCGGGCTTCGGTGAATCTGATTCCCCGTGCTCGGCCGGCGTCGACCACTTCGGCCAGAGTGATGCGGACATCTCCACACAGGATTTTGTCGTCGTCCATCGAACATTGATCAAGGGCGACGCCGGTGTGGGATGCAGCGAAGGCGAGCAAGCGGTCACGCACAGCGCTCGACGCTCGAAGCACGGCGTTGCCGGCGACAAACAGTCCGGCGCTGGCGAAAGCGCCTGTGTCGAAACCGGTTCGATCAGTATCGGATTGAACGATGCGCACACGCGAAGGCGTGGTTCCCAGCTGGTTCGCTGCGATCTGGACATGTGCGGTGGAGGTGCCCTCGCCGAATTCGACTGTGCCGATGGCAAGTTCGTACACACAATCGTCGCCGAGAGTGAGCCAGGCCTCCGAGATGTGTTCTGTCGGAGGCGCCGTTTCGTGCAACGAGCTTGCGGTGCCCGTACCGATGAGCCAGTCGTCTCCGAGGGTCGGGACTGGGTTGCTGCTCAAGGCAGCATCAACCAGATCGATGCATTGCCCGAGTCCGTCTTCGGTGAAAATGACGTCGTCCGGGCCGTCTTCGAGCGCGACCAGTGAGTCGCCCGGGCGGACGATGTTGCGTCGACGCACTTCGAGGGGGTCCAGACCCAACGCGATTGCGAGTTCCGTCATCGCTGATTCGACGGCAAAGGCAGGCTGTGTCATCCCGTATCCACGGAGGGCGCCGCTCGGAACACTATTTGTATAGACCGAATACGCATCGAACTTCTTGTTGGCGCAGCGATACAGCGAAACTGCTGCACCGCCGGCGAACAATGTTTCGCCGCCGTGGTTTCCGTAGGCTCCGGTGTTGGAGATGTTGCGGTACTGAAATGCAGTGAGTGTCCCGTCCTTGTTGGCGCCCAGCTTGATTGTCAGTTTCATGGGGTGACGCGGCGACGCTGTCGTGAATTCTTCCTCTCGCGTGAACTCGAGACAGACGGGTCGGCCGGTGTCCAAGGTTGCGAGTGCCACGAGATCTTCACTGATCACCTCCTGTTTTCCGCCGAATCCGCCGCCAACCCGCTTGCAGAACACTCGCAGCTGATCGGGACGAAGGTCGAAGAGATGCGCGAGTTTGACCTTGGCGATCGACGGGGATTGAGAACTGGTTCGGACGTGGAGTCGATCCTCTTCCATCCACGCGATCGAACCGTGAGTCTCCAAGTGGGCATGCTGAACCCGCGGCGAGAAGTACGTGCCCTCGTGAATGATGTCGGCGTCCGCGAATCCGGCCTCCACGTCGCCGACGTGACCGTGGATCTCGAGCAGGATGTTGTGCTCGGGATCGCGGACGAAAGGGTCGTTCGAACCGTGCAAAGCGGGAGCACCGTCGGCCATCGCTTCTTCGGGGTCGAAAACTGCGGGGAGAATCTCGTACTCGACAACCACTTTTCGACGCGCTTCCTCTGCGGCAGCCACAGTGTCGGCCAGGACTGCCACCACGCGTTGCCCGACAAAGCGCACGACGTTGTCGAGAATGTACGTGTCGTCAGGGTCAACCAGGTGGTCGGTGTGGATTGCAGTGGTAAAACGTTTGCGCGGCACGTCTTTCCACGTGTAGACGCGATGCACTCCGGGCACGGTGAGGGCTTCCGCGGTATCGATGGAGAGGATGCGTGCGTGTGCGTGCGGCGAGTGGAGCACCTTCAGGTGCAACATTCCGTCGATTGTTGTGTCCATCGTGTATTCGGCGCGGCCGGTCACCACGTCGGTGGCGGCCGGTGCGCCGACACTGGTACCTACGGCTTCGCCGGGAAGTGCCACTTCGATTCCGCTGACACCGTTGACAGCGTCTTCGATGGCTCGATATCCCGTGCAGCGGCACAGGTTTCCCTTGAGCGCGCGTGGTAGGTCATCTTTCTGGGAGTCCGTCAACGCGGCCGACGTCATGATCATGCCGGCAGTGCAGAACCCGCACTGAAATCCCGGAGCATCGCGGAACTGCTGTTGCATCGGATGCAGATTTTCGGGCGTCCCCAGGCCTTCGATAGTGGTGACCTCGCGGCCTTCGGCGCGAAACGCGGGAGTGATGCAACTGTGGACCGGGTTGCCGGCGACCCAGACGGTGCACGCGCCGCAATCGCCGCCGTCGCAACCCTTCTTGACGCCGTGATGTCCGAGCTCTCGGAGAAATGTTCTCAAACACTGTCCGGGACGGGGCTCTGTCTCGAAGCTGTTGCCGTTCACCGAGTACGTCATGGCTGATCCTCGCTCAGTTCGACGCGTATTTCCTCGGCAAAATGCCGCGCAAGGTGACGCCGGTGGTTGGGGGTGCCGTTGGGGTCGTCGAACCAGACTTCGTCAGGAATGGCGTCGATGCGCGATCGAAGAGTTGTGGCGTCGGGCATGGTCTCGAATGCCAACCGCACAGGACTGGTTGTCCCGGCCGTGATGGTAAGCAGGAGATCCGTGGTGCCGCGCGTCTGCGTAGCGATCATGAAGATCGTCGAACGGCCGAGGTGAGTAAGGCTGAATCTGCGATGGGTGTGACGTTTGCCGAGTGCATGTGCCGGGATGTCGATGCTGCGGAGTATCTCGCCGGGAGCGAGAACGTTCTGGTGGTCGCCGGTCACGAAATCTACGGCGTCGACTGTCCGCTCGGATCCGTCTGTGGCCCAGAGCGTGTAGGTCGCTTCGAGGGCGACTGTCAGTGTGATCATCGGGCCGGCGGGCAGAGACATGCAGATATTGCCGCCGACGGTCGCGGAGTTCCAGATCTTGAACGACGACAGAAATGATTCGCACGCGAATGCAAAGAGCGGTGTTGAACCCCAATGCGGTGGCGGGACATACGCATACAGGTCACGGATTGTGCAGGTCGCGCCGATGGTGAGGCCCACCTCGCTTGGGTCGAGGGGCGCCCAGCCGAGTGTCGTGAGATCTACAAGACGATCCAATTCGGGCTGTTCTACCGAGTACAGCCATGTTCCGCCTGCGAGCCACGCATCGCCGGGACGCCAGATCACTCCGGGGAGATCGGGTGGTCGCCGCACGACGCCGGTAATGGTGTTCAGATCCATGAGCCTGCTCCCCTCGGGGGATTGCCGCGCGGATCTTCGACATTACTGATTACCTGGTGCGCAAATCCAGCATTTCGGACAAATCGGAAGGTTGTCGATCGAAAGTACTATTGCCGGTTTGTTTCTGGAGGTACGGGCGAGGTCAGTTCGGCGATCAGTGCCTGCACGCGTTGCTGGATCTCGTCTCGGATGGGCCGTACCGCGTCGATGCCCTGACCGGCAGGATCGTCGAGGACCCAGTCGCGGTAACTCTTGCCGGGGAAGATCGGGCAGGTGTCGCCGCAGCCCATCGTGATGACGACATCAGATGCCTGTACGGCATCTGAGGTGAGGATCTTGGGGCGTTGAGCGGAGATGTCGATACCGAGTTCGGCCATCGCCGAGATTGCGGCGGAATTGACGGTCTCTGCCGGTGCGGATCCGGCTGAGCGGATCTCGATGAAATCTCCGGCGAGATGGTTGAGGAAACCTGCCGCCATCTGTGATCGGCCGGCGTTGTGGACGCACACGAACAATACGCTGGGCTTGTCGGTCATCTGAGCGAAACCTCTCGGGCGGTGGGGGAGAAGCGTTTACGAAGTGCGAGGGAGACATAAACCAGGCCAACCAGAACCGGTACTTCGATGAGTGGACCGACCACTCCGGCGAGAGCCTGGCCGGAAGTTGCGCCGTAGGTGGCGATGGCGACTGCGATGGCGAGTTCGAAGTTGTTGCCGGCGGCGGTAAATGCGAGGGTCGTGGTGCGCTCGTAACCCAATCCGATAGCGGCGCCGAGGATATAGCCTCCTCCCCACATCAGTGCGAAGTAGGCAAGTAGTGGGAGTGCAATACGGACGACGTCCCACGGCTGGGACGTGATCTGTTCACCCTGCATCGAGAAGAGCGCGACAATCGTGAACAGCAAGCCGTACAGCGCCCAGGGGCTGATCTTGGGGATGAATTTGTTGTCGTACCAGTCGCGGCCTTTGGCGCGTTCGCCGAAGAATCGGGACAGGAACCCTGCGAGCAACGGGATGCCGAGGAAGATCAGGACAGATTTTGCGATCTGCCACGGGGACGCGTCGATAGTGGTCTGCTCGAGGCCGAGCCACCCGGGCAGAACCGAGAGGTAGAACCATCCCAGAACCGCGAACATGATGACCTGAAATACCGAATTGATGGCGACCAGAACTGCCGCGGCTTCGCGGTCCCCGCAGGCTAGGTCGTTCCAGATGATGACCATTGCGATGCAGCGGGCGAGGCCGACGATGATCAGGCCTGTTCGATACTCGGGGAGGTCGGGCAAGAACAGCCAGGCCAGCGCGAACATGAGTGCCGGACCGACAACCCAGTTGAGGACCAGTGATCCGGCCAGGAGTTTCTTGTCTCCGGTGACCGTGTCGAGGCGGTCGTATCGCACCTTCGCGAGTACCGGGTACATCATGATCAGCAGTCCGAGGGCGATCGGCAAGGAGATGCCGTCGATCTGCACTTTCTCCAGAGCGTTATTCAGGCCGGGGATCCATCGTCCCAGCAGCAGGCCCACAACCATGGCAACGCCGATCCAGACCGCGAGATATCGGTCGACGGTGGAGAGTTTGCCGACGACGGCGGGTTTTGTGGTGTCAGAGGCACTACTCATGCCGTGACCTCGATGCCTGCGGCCGCGGAGCATGCGTCAGTAGTGGTCGCGGTGGAACCTTCGACGAGTAGCACAGCGGATAACTGCTGCAGCGCACCGGGAATCACCCAGTAATACACCCAGGTTCCGCGTCGTTCGCAGTCGAGGAGGCCGGCTTGGCGCAGCACTTTGAGGTGATGCGAGATTGTCGGCTGGGAGAGGTCGAAGGTGTCGGAGATGTCGCAGACGCAGGCTTCGCCGCCGGCGTGACTGGCGACCAGACTGAGCAGGCGCAGGCGCACGGGATCGCCGAGTGCCTTGAACATCTTGGCCAGGTCGCCGGCCCAGTCTTCGGACAGGGGTTCACGAACGAGCGGGGAGCAACAGGCGCCGTCATCCGGCAACTCTTGATTCGACATACTTCGATATTGACAGATGTCGAAGCAGTGCGCAAAAGTTCCAGCGCCCGTAGCGCGAAAAGCCGAGTCGGCCTCGACCCCGACAATCGAGCCCGGGCAGCTGAGTTCTTGCTCACTTTCGCTCCCAATCTGTAAACCTGGCCGACCAACATGCAGGTCAGGGCCGTTATAGTCGCCCTATGAGTTCCGAGACGCTCGACACCGACCTTCTGGCGCGCAGGTTTGCATGCCTGGGGGATCCGACGCGCCTTCAAGTGTTACGACTCGTGACTGCCGGTCCCATTTCGATCGATGCGATCGCGCGGGACGCTGCAATCGAGCCGTCGTCGGTGGGCGCGCATCTCGAAGCATTGGTCGATGTCGGTTTTGTCGATATCACGGTTCATGACAAAAAATCCGTGGTCAATGTCGCCGAATCCGCGTATTCGGACCTTGTCGAAGCTGCGACGGTGGTCGCTGCGCGGGGTCAGATTCGCGACACATTGGGATCGCTGCCCGAGGACGTGGTGCTCCGACGGATGAACGACGGCGACTGGGATGCTGTGCGAGCGATCTACCGCGAGGGAATCGATACCGGTACAGCAACATTCACCACATCGGTGCCGCCAATGGAGAAGCTGGATGCGCAGTGGTTGCCCGATCATCGATGGGTAGCGGAGATCGACGGACTGGTTGTGGGATGGGCAACGCTCAGCCCGACATCATCACGCGATTGCTACCGCGGTGTTGCCGAGAACTCCATCTACGTCGGTAGTGCGGCGCGAGGTCGCGGGGTGGGCAAATTGCTTCTGCGCCAGCAAGTTCAGGCTGCCGACGCCGGCGAGATCTGGACTGTGCAGTCGTCGATTTTTCCCGAGAACCGAGCAAGTGTGGCTTTGCATCAGGCTGTCGGATTCCGGATTGTCGGGACGCGTTCCCGTATCGCGCAACTGGAGGGGCAGTGGCGCGACACGGTGTTTTTGGAGCGTCGAAGTGGGACCGCTAGCCTTTAGCAGCACTGACCCCGGCGCGGCGGCCGTAGAAACTGCCGTCGCCCAGCGATGTTCCCGACGCGTACCCACCGGCACACACACCGGCAGTGCAGCGGCCGGCAGCAAACAGGCCGGGGATCGGTTCACCGGAGACATGCAGAACCTCGGAGTTGACGGACGTTCGCAAACCGCCGAGGGTGAATCCGGCAGTGAAGTTTCGTAGGTCCAGCGCGGCGATCGGGGAGCCGATGGGTTTCACCCACTCGGACTTCTTGCCCAGCACGGGATCCTCGCCGCGCTCGGCATGGCGGTTGTACACCTCGACGGTCGACTGCAATGTACCTGCAGGCAAGCCCATCTCGGATTCGAGTTCTTCGACGGTTTCGGCGACCCACTTGGGCCGGAACCGGAAGAACGGGGTGGAACTGTCCGCAGCGGCACCTTCGTCGTACGCAGCTTCGTCGATGATCAGATAGGCCTGATTATCGTTGCGCAGCAACGTTTCCTGTCCGATACGTCCGGGGTATGTGTCTTCGTTGACGTACCGCTGACCGCGAGCGTTGACGAGGATACCTCGCACCATCAGCTGCGGATCACCGAAGAACGCAACTTCAGTGGCATCCATATGCGCCAGGTCCGCGCCCAGAGCTTGGGCCATTCGTATCGCGGTACCGTCATGCTCCTCGATAGCAGCGCCGGGCCGGCCGATCAGGCGCGGAGCGTACGACGCGATCATCGACTCGTTGTACGCGAAGCTGCCGGTCGCCAGCACAACACCGGTCCGGGCACGCACAGCCACTTCCTTGCCGTACTGCTTGGCGATGATCCCCACTACTCGATCACCGTCGACTACCAGGCGCTGAACCCGCATGTCGAGCTCGGCGCGCACACCCAGCTCCTCCGCGGTCTCGACCAGCGGCTTCATCAGCATGTAGCCGCCGCCCTTTTCGCCGGTGCGCTTGCCGCTCATCTGCGGAACATGTCCACGGGGAGCCGGTGTGGCGATGGTGTTGAAGGGTGCTGAGTTCTCGCCGCCGGAATACATGAGTCCGTCGTCGAAAGGCGTTTCCCAGCCGGGCTGGCCGTAAAAGCTCTCCTTGAACGGAACACCGTTGTCGACCAGCCAGTTGTAATGCTCGACGCTGCCGTCGCAGTAGTCGGTGATCTTGTCCTCGTCGGCGCCGGGGCCGAGGGCAGCCATCATGAACGTCTTCATATTTTCCGGGGTGTCCTCGAAACCGAGGGCCTTCTGTAGCGGTGTTCCGCCGCCGAGGTAGATGAACCCGCCTGCCAGTGCGGCCGCACCGCCCCATCCGCTGGTGCGTTCGAGTACCAGCACGTCGGCGCCGACGCGTGCCGCTTCGATGGCTGCGGAGACACCGGCGATGCCGTAGCCCGCAACAACGACGTCGGCTTCGTAATGCCACGTCTCGATGGACTGCGCGGATATCGGACGGATGGAGTTGGCCTCGGTCATGGATGTCGGTCCTTCGCTCGGAGATAGTTCGGTAGTCGAAGTATCTCGGCGCAGGGTCAGGCCGGTATCCGTTTTCGGCGAAATATTGCGTGAGTGCCCGCAACCATGCGCGCAGCGGTACATCCAGTCAGAACCAACTCAGGCCTTTCCGAGGCCCGCTTCGATGCCCTTGTCGAGTTGGGTGAGCATTGCAGTGCTCAGTTCCGAGAGTTGCGCGACCTGATTGTTGTCGAGGCCTTCGAAGATGAGAGCCTGGACCAGGTTGACGTGTCCCGGTGCGGCTTCGGCGACTGTGGCCATTCCTTCGTCGGTCAGAACCGCGTTGGATCCTCGGCTGCCGGGGATTACCTCACGCCTGACCCAGCCGACTTTCTCCAACTTGGTGACGACATGTGAGAGCCGTGACAGTGATGCGTTGGCCCGCTGCGCAAGTGCGGACAGTTGCAGCTTTCGGTCGGGTGCATCCGAGAGCGCCGAGAGCACGAAGTATTCGAAATGTGTTAGTGCAGAATCCCGTTGGAGTTGGGTGTCGAGCGCCGCCGGTAGCCGCGTGACGAGTGAGATGAGGGAGAGCCACGCTTCCTGCTGCTCGGCGGTGAGCCAGGTGGTCGGGGCCGGTGGCTCGGCCTGCGTGTGCTGTTCGCTCATCGGTGGATCTCCTTCTGGTACCGCATGCATGGTGCAGGTACAGAGTCTCAGATGTGTGGCGAGACGGTTCAGTCAGGGAATAGTTGCGGGTTTCAAGCGTTGAGATCTATATTAGGTTGAATCTTCAACTTAAATGAGTTCATCGAACCTCAGGAGCCACTATGTCCGCGACCCCGATGCCGGCGTTGTACCTCAGTCACGGCGCTCCGCCACTGGTAGACAGTGCGCTGTGGGTGAAGCAACTCGGAGCCTGGGCCGGTGATCTACCGCGGCCGACGGCCATTCTTGTTGTCTCCGCACACTGGGAATCTGCACCCCTGACCATCGGATCGACAACCACCGGCACGCCGTTGACCTACGACTTCGGTGGATTTCCTGAACGGTTCTACCGAACCACGTACAACTCTCCCGGCGCTCCGGATCTGGCCGCGCAGGTGGCCGCATTGATGCCTGACAGTGAGCCGGTAGCGACGCAACCGAACCGCGGACTAGACCACGGTGCCTATGTGCCGCTCACAGTCATGTACCCGGACGCAGACATTCCGGTATTGCAGATATCGCTTCCGACGCTCGACCCGGAGCGACTACTTCATCTCGGGCAGAGGTTGCGTCCACTGCGTGAACAGGGTGTCCTGATCGTGGGATCCGGCTTCACGACGCACGGCCTACCGTTCCTGCGGGACCCGTCGCCCGAAGCGAAGGCTCCGGGTTGGTCTGCCGAATTCGACGCCTGGGCGGGGGAGCGATTTGCCGCCGGCGACGTCGACTCGCTGATCGACTTCCGGGCACAAGCGCCCGGGATGCCGTACGCGCACCCGACCATCGAGCACTTCGCGCCGCTGTTCGTAACGCTGGGTGCGTCGTCCGATCCCGAACAGGTTCCGGCCCAGGTGATCGACGGTTTCTGGATGGGACTGGCGAAGCGCTCGATTCAGGTTGCGTAAGTGAGTCAGTTGCGATTTCGGAGGAACTCGACAGCCTGATCGCCGTGGGTGCTTGCTCGGAACTCGCTCGAAATCACCTTGAGGACAGTTCGATCGGTATCGATCACGAACGTGGATCGTTTGACCGGAGCCAATTTTCCGAGCAAACCGCGCTTGACGCCGAACTGCTCGGCAACAGTGCCGTCGGTATCGGCCAGCAGTGGATAGTCGAAGGACTGTGCTGTCGCAAACGTCGATTGCGACTCCACAGTGTCGGTGCTGATGCCCGCGCGCGTGGCACCGACTTCGGCGAATTCCTTGCCGAGATCCCGGAAATGGCAAGCCTCAGCGGTGCACACGGGCGTGGATGCGGCTGGGTAGAAGAACAAGACCAGTGGGCCGTTCTCCAACAAACCGGTCAGCGAACGGGGCGTTCCGTCCTGATCGGGCAGAGTGAAATCGGGAGCTAGCTGACCTGGTTTCATTCGGTCGAGGTTACCCGCGCACGACGCGGCTGTGGGTGAGCCTGGGATGATGGAGGCATGCACGGTGAGCCCACCTCCAAGTCCGCACCCTCGTCCGACACCGCGATTGTCGGTGCGGCGTCGGATTCCACCACTACGCGTGAGCAGTTCCGTGCTCTCGCGGCCGAGCATCGGGTAGTTCCGGTGACACGTAAAGTGCTGGCGGACTCCGAAACTCCGCTGTCGGCATACGAGAAGTTGGCCGGCAATCGTCCGGGAACCTTCATGCTCGAGTCGGCCGAGAACGGTCGATCGTGGTCGCGGTGGTCGTTCATCGGCGTCGGCTCGCCGGCCGCATTGACCGTGATCGACGGGGAAGCGGCCTGGTACGGCAATGTGCCGGCCGGTGCACCGTCAGGCGGCGATCCCATCGACGCACTCGGCGCCACCCTCGAACTACTGCGCTCCGAGCGCCTACCCGATCTGCCGCCGTTGACGGGTGGCATGGTCGGTTTCCTCGGCTACGACGCCGTTCGCCGCCTCGAGAAGTTGGGCAATTCGGCCGTCGACGATCTGCAGATCCCCGAAATGGTCATGCTGCTGGCCGCGGACATCGCTGCTGTCGATCATCACGAAGGCGCGATCACGCTGATCGCCAACGCAGTCAACTGGGACGGTACCGATGAACGCGTCGACTCTGCTTATGACGACGCGGTAGCCCGCCTCGACGCGATGACTCTCGCACTTGCGGCACCGGCGAAGTCGACGGTGTCCACATTTGCGAAAGCCACCCCCGAGTACCGCCGGCAGCGAACCACCGAGAGCTTCGGCGTCGACGTGAAGAAGCTGATCGGCGACATCGAAGCCGGTGAAGCATTCCAGGTCGTACTTTCTCAGCGATTCGAAATCGATTGCACAGCAGCGCCTATCGACGTGTACCGGATGTTGCGCGCCTCGAACCCCAGCCCGTACATGTACCTGCTCAACGTTCCGAACGGTGACGGCGAGACAGCGTTCTCGATTGTCGGATCCAGCCCTGAAGCTCTGGTCACTGTTGCGGAGGGAGTGGCAACTACCCACCCCATCGCCGGGACCCGGTGGCGCGGAGCCACCGAAGAAGACGACATCCTGCTCGAGAAGGACCTCCTCGCAGACGAGAAGGAAAACTCCGAGCACTTGATGCTGGTCGACCTCGGACGCAATGACCTCGGTCGGGTCTGCCGGCCGGGCACGGTCAAGGTGCACGACTATCGGCACATCGAGCGCTACAGCCACGTCATGCACCTCGTATCGACAGTGACCGGGCACCTTGCAGAGGGTAAGAACGCGCTCGACGCAGTCACCGCCTGCTTCCCGGCGGGAACACTCTCGGGTGCGCCGAAGGTACGAGCAATGCAGTTGATCGAAGAACTCGAACCCACGAGGCGCGGTGTTTACGGCGGAATCGTCGGATACCTCGATTTTGCGGGCGACGCAGACACAGCGATCGCCATCCGCACCGCTCTGATCAAGGACGGCATCGGATACGTGCAGGCCGGCGCCGGAATCGTAGCCGACTCCGATCCGGTCTACGAGGACACCGAAGCACGCAACAAGGCAATGGCAGTGCTCAGCGCTATCGCGTCGGCGCACACATTGCGCACCATCGGAGGTGAAGGCAAATGAGCGAACAGGCTTCGAATGCGGCAGGAGCCGACTCGACGAAGTCTCGTTCGGGACGTAGTTCCGCAATGTTGACGACGCTGCTCTTGGCGTTGGCTGCCGCCGCGCTGTGGGGCAGTTCGCGGATGACCTGGGTGAGCGTCGTTTCCAACGACGGCAAGACCCTCGAGCGGACTACCGACCTCGACGGTAGTATCTGGGCGGCGGCGATGACGCCATTGGCGCTGGCGCTGCTGGCGGCAATTGCCGCGTCGTTCGCGGTGCGTGGATGGGCCGTTCGGATCGTCGGACTGATGGTGGCGCTGGTCGGTGTTGCGGTTGCGGTTCCGGCGGTTCAGTTGATGGTCTCGGGGGCTTCGGCTGATCGCGCGGCCGATCTTGCCGAGCTGTCGAGTCATCTCGAAGAGGTCTCCACCGACGTTTCGATATTGCCGGCGGTACTGGCACTGTTCGGAGCGATTGCGGCGTTCGCGGCCGCGGCTTTGCTCATGCGAAAGCCGAAGGCCGGCGCCGGCCTGTCGTCGAAATACGACAACCCCGCTGCCCGACGAGAGGCCGCGGCAAAGCTCGGGCAGGGAAGTAGCGGCGAGTCCGACGAGCCTGTGACACAACGGATGCTGTGGGATGCGCTCGACGCCGGCGAGGATCCGACGCTCGACGCCGACGATCGAGATCCCGGCAAGGATTCACGATCCTGACGTCGGTTTTGCCTGAATTTTGACGGCGTGGGTACCCGGACGGAGTACCAAAAAATCGCCCAACTAGGCTGACCACATCCTGATGACGTAACTCACATCAGACTCTTGCCCAGAAAGGATTCGGGCCACGATGACCGTACTCGACTCGATTCTCGACGGGGTGCGCGCAGATGTCGCCGCCCGCGAAGCCGTACTCGACTTCGCTGCAGTCAAGGCTGCCGCGGCCGCTGCGCCACCGGCACTCGATGCTGTAGCGGCACTTCTCGAACCGAGCATCGGCGTCATCGCCGAGGTGAAGCGCGCGAGCCCCTCCAAGGGCGCTCTTGCCGACATTGCCGATCCCGCAGAGTTGGCCGCGGCCTACCAAGCGGGCGGCGCTCGAATCATCAGCGTTCTCACTGAGGAACGACGCTTCCACGGTTCGCTCGCCGATCTTGACGCAGTCCGAAAGGCAGTCACGATTCCGGTGTTGCGCAAGGACTTTATCGTCGGTCCGTACCAGATTCACGAAGCTCGGGCGCACGGCGCCGACGTCATTCTGTTGATCGTGGCGGCACTGGAACAGCAGGCACTCGCCTCGCTGATCGATCGCACCGAATCCTTGGGAATGACGGCACTCGTCGAGGTTCACACCGAAGAAGAGGCAAACCGCGCCCTCGAAGCCGGTGCCAAGGTCATCGGTGTCAACGCACGCGACCTCAAGACCCTTGAAGTCGACATGAACACCTTCGGTCGGATCGCTCCCGGGCTACCCACCGAAACGATCAAGATCGCCGAGTCCGGAGTTCGCGGTACTGCCGATCTGCTGGCCTACGCCGGAGCTGGAGCCGACGCTGTTCTGGTCGGCGAGGGCCTCGTGACCAGTGGAGATCCGCGCAAGGCTGTTGCTGATCTGGTCAACGCCGGGGCGCACCCTTCGTGCCCCAAACCATCTCGCTGAGCTGACCGACTGCTCGGGTGCCGTTTGTCCGCGCCCGGGCGGTGACATTTGCCCGTACCCGGGCGGTGACCACCGCCACGCTTGGGGCAGACTGGGGGAGTGACTTCACGTACTCAGGGACCAGTCTTCAAGGGTGACAATTTGCCGCCCGCCAGTGCCGGACTTACCGAGCGCACCACACATGATCCGGACGCCGGTGGCCATTTCGGTGTTTACGGCGGACGGCACGTGCCGGAAGCCCTCATGGCGGTCATCGAAGAAGTTACCGCCGAATACGAAAAGGCTCGCGCGGACGACTCGTTCTTGAACGAACTTGATCGACTGCAGCGCGATTACACCGGCCGTCCGTCGCCGATCTTCGAAGCCACACGCATGAGTGAGTACGCCGGCGGTGCACGGATCATTCTCAAGCGTGAAGACCTGAACCACACCGGTTCTCACAAGATCAACAACGTCCTCGGTCAGGTTCTCCTCGCCAAGCGGATGGGCAAGACGCGCATCATCGCCGAGACCGGGGCGGGCCAGCATGGCGTCGCGTCCGCCACCGCCTGCGCATTGCTCGGCCTCGAATGCGTCATCTACATGGGTGCCGTCGATACCGAACGTCAGGCATTGAACGTGGCCCGGATGCGTCTACTCGGTGCCGAGGTCATTTCGGTCGAAACCGGTTCGCGCACACTCAAGGATGCGATCAACGAAGCCCTTCGCGACTGGGTTTCTCACGCGGACAACACTTATTACTGCTTCGGCACCGCTGCCGGGCCCCACCCGTTCCCGACTATCGTTCGCGATTTCCAGCGTGTGATCGGACTCGAAGCGCGTGCCCAGGTGAAGGCCTTGACGGGTCGACTGCCCGACGCGGTCACGGCGTGTGTCGGCGGCGGCTCCAACGCGATCGGTATCTTCCATCCCTTCATCGACGATTTGTCGGTGCGGTTGGTCGGCTACGAGGCGGCCGGTGACGGCGTCGAAACCGGCAGGCATGCAGCAACATTCGCCGGCGGTACACCGGGTGCGTTCCAGGGTGCGTACTCGTACCTGCTGCAGGACGAAGACGGTCAGACCATCGAGTCACATTCCATCTCGGCCGGTTTGGACTACCCGGGCGTCGGTCCCGAACATGCGTACCTCAATGACATCGGCCGGGCGACTTACGAACCCGTCACCGATGCCGAAGCGATGGACGCACTTCTACTGCTCTCACGGCGCGAAGGCATCATCCCCGCAATCGAATCCGCGCATGCCGTTGCCGGTGCACTGCGGCTCGGCAAGGAACTGGGGGAGGGCGCCATCATCGTCGTCAACCTGTCCGGTCGCGGCGACAAAGACATGGACACCGCCGCCAGCTGGTTCGGCCTCTTCGACAACGCCGAACCGCAGACTGCCGATCAGAACAACACGGAAGGCTCCGACAAGTGAGCGAACGACCATCACGCCTTGCCTCCACTTTTGCTGCATGCAAGGCCGAAAACCGGGCCGCACTCGTCGGGTACCTACCTGCGGGCTACCCGACGGTCTCCGAATCCATCGACGTCTTCAAGACGATGGTCGACGGTGGCTGCGACATCATCGAAGTCGGCGTCGCCTACTCCGATCCGGTCATGGACGGACCCACCATCCAGCGTGCCGCTGAAACTGCGCTCAGCAACGGCGTCCGCCTGCGCGATATCTTCAAAGTTGTCGAGCAGATCACGTCCGTTGGTGGCAAGGCCGTTGTCATGACGTACTGGAACCCAGTGCTCCAGTACGGCGTCGACAAGTTCTCGCGCGACCTCGCGTCGGCCGGTGGACTCGGAATGATCACGCCCAACCTCATTCCGGACGAAGCCGGTGAATGGATGGAAGCATCGCGGCAGCATCACCTCGATCGCATCTTCCTCGTTGCGCCTTCGTCCACCGAGGAGCGACTGGCGATGACACTCGAGGCGAGTAGCGGCTTCATCTACGCAGCATCCACGATGGGCGTGACCGGAGCCCGTACCGCAGTGTCGTCGATGGCACCGGAACTCACCGCACGGATCCGCACGCACTCCGATATTCCGGTCGGCGTCGGTTTGGGAGTTCGCTCGGGAGCACAGGCAGCCGAGATCGCCGGATACGCCGACGCTGTCATCGTCGGATCCGCACTGGTCTCGGCAGTCGAGAACGGGCTGGGCGCTGTCCGGTCCCTCACCGAGGAACTCGCCGAGGGTGTCCGCTCGGCTAACGTGGCCTCGTGACTTCAACTGTGGATCTGCTGGCCTACATTCCCAGCCCGTCGCAAGGTGTTTGGTACGTCGGGCCGATAGCACTGCGTGCCTATGCCCTCTGCATCATTGCCGGAATCATCGTCGCAATCGTCTGGGGCGATCGGCGATGGGTCGCGCGCGGCGGCGAGAAGGGCACAGTCCTCGACATTGCAGTCTGGGCCGTGCCGTTCGGTTTGATCGGTGGCCGGCTCTACCACGTGCTGACCGATTGGCCGCAGTACTTCGGTGAAGGCGGCACCCCGATCGACGCCCTCAAGGTGTGGAATGGCGGTCTCGGAATTTGGGGCGCGGTCTTCCTCGGTGGTGTCGGAGCTTGGATCGGCTGCCGTAGGCGGGGTATCCCGGTTGCAGCACTCGGCGACGCTATCGCTCCGGGTGTACTTCTGGCTCAGGCAATCGGTCGGTTCGGCAACTACTTCAATCAGGAGTTGTACGGCCGCGAGACAACAATGCCCTGGGGTTTGGAGATCTTTCACCGTGTGAACTCCTCCGGTCAGACGGACGCCCTTGCCGGGGTATCCAACGGGGTGGTGGAGAAGATCGTCCATCCCACGTTCCTGTACGAAGCGCTCTGGAACATTCTGATCGTCGTTTTGCTCGTGGTCGTCGACCGTCGATTCAAGATCGGCCACGGACGTCTCTTTGCTCTCTACGTCGCGGGATACTGCGTCGGCCGGCTTTTCGTCGAGCTCATGCGTGACGATCCGGCGTACCAGTTGGCCGGAATTCGAGTCAACGTCTACACCTCGGTGATTGTGTTCGTGGCGGCGGTTGCGTACTTCCTTCTTGCCAAGAAGGGTCGTGAGGATCCATCCGAATTGAAGTCGAACAGTTACGTTGAAGACTCGACTTCAGGTTCGTCCGATGCCGACTCCAGCGCAGTCGAAGAAACGGCCGACGTGGAAACTGCCACCGACGAAGTCAAAAGCGTGAAGGATTCGGATGAGAATTTCGACGCAATTGATCTGAAAAAGGGGGACAAGTCGTGACCGACCCGTTTTCATCAGGACCGCAAGATCCTTACGACGTTTCGAAGCCGTACCAGAGCCCCCCATTCGGTGACAGCCAGCAGTATCCGGCGCCCGCACAGTACCCGAGTACACCGCAATACCCGAGTGCACCGCAATACCCGAGTGCACCGCAATACCCGAGTGCACCGCAGTATCCGGTCGCGCAACCACCTGGGTATCCGCAACCGTACGGAGTCGGTCAGCCGGTGAGTGGTCCCGCGTTCTATTCGATCGGCGACACCCAGGCTCCTTTCGGTCGTCATCCGATTACCGGAGAAGCGTTCTCCGATAAATCGAAGGTCGCAGCCGGACTTCTGCAGTTGCTGCTCCCGTTCGTGTGTATTTGTGGCGTCGGACGCCTGTATTTGGGTTCCGTCGGAATCGGGTTGTTCCAACTTTTGGGTATGTTCTTTGCACTGGTGATGTCCCCGTTGGTGATCGGGATTCCTTTTGTCGTCGCCATCTGGATCTGGACGGTGATCGACGGGATCATGATCCTTTCGGGAAGTGTCCGAGACAAGTACGGCCGTCCGCTGAACTAGGGATAGTCGGGTCTGTCGGGTAAGTCACGTCGGATTCAGGGTATAAAGATTACTTGCCTCAACGATTTGCAGGATTGTCGTCGACACGAAGGAATGCGCGTTGCCTAACTTGAACAAGAATCCGGAACCTTCTGAATCTGGGGACTCAGGATCTCAGTCTGGCGTTCCCCCACAGTTCGGTTCTCCTTTCGACTACGACGCGACCGCTGATGCCTCACTGACCGAAACCTCGACGCCGACGGAAAAAACGCCGTCGACAGAGACTACGGGCACCGGACCTGGCTGGGACACGTATGCAGGGACGGGCAACGGTCCAGGTTGGGGAAGCAACCCTATCTACCCGCCGCCGGCCGCAGCAGATCAGACAACTGCATTCCCCGCAGCAGCGCAGCCTGCTCCGGAAACTACGCCCAGCTATCCGCCGGCAGACGGCCCGGTATACGGAGCCCCTGCCGATCAGACCCCGAACCCGTATGCGCCGGCGCCCCAGCAGGCCTACCCCCAGCCGCCACAGCAGCAGGGCTATGGTCAACCGCAGCAGGCATACGGTCAGCCGCAGCAGGCATACGGTCAGCCGCAGCAGGGCTACGGTCAGCCGCAGCAGGCATATGGTCAGCCGCAGCAAGGTTACGGTTTTGTCGATCAGTCGGCTCCTTTCGGGCGTGATCCGATGACAGGAGAGCCGCTGTCAGACAAGTCGAAGGTGACGGCCGGACTTCTCGGGATTCTGTTGGGAGGCCTCGGTGCGGGCAGGTTTTACCTCAACCAGCCGGGCATGGCGATCGCTCAGATTGCGGTGACGTGGTTGACCTTGGGGTTCGGTGCAATCTGGCCGTTCATCGACGGAATCATGATGTTGACCGGCAGCGTGCGTGACAAGTACGGGCGCAAGCTTCGAAGCTGATTCAGACGGTTTTCTTGACCGTGGTACCCAAGCGTTTCGACGCGTGGGTGCCACGGTTTTTTTATCGCTCCGTCCGTATTTCTGCTGGTAAACTGACCGTTGCCGGTTGCGGGTCCGTGTGGCGGTCGCACATGGCGGAGGGCATGCATGCTGTTTTCTCAGATGCCTGATCCCCAAGGGTTGTACGACCCCGATCAGGAAGCCGATTCGTGCGGCGTCGCCGTGGTCGCAGACATGTACGGCAGACGCTCGCATTCGATTGTGCGCGATGGTTTGTCGATACTCTGCACGCTTTCTCATCGCGGTGCTGTGGCCGCAGATTCGGCCACTGGCGACGGAGCGGGGATTCTCCTTCAGCTACCGGTCGGCTTCTTGGATTCCGTCACCAGTTTCGAGTTGCCGGAGCCAAACGCAGATGGCGAGAACATGTTTGCGGCCGGGAATTGTTTTCTTCCGCAGGACGCCGAATCGCGCCGAGTCGCGGTCGCGCGCATCGAACAGTGCGCGCGTTCTGAGGGCCTGAACGTGCTCGGTTGGCGGGATGTACCCGTCAGGCCTGGTGTATTGGGATTGTCCGCTGCAGCCTGCGCGCCGCACGTTGCGCAGTGTTTTCTCCGCGATGCCCGTCCTGATTCGAGGGTCGGCGGGATCAGCCTGGACCGGAAAGTATTTGCCCTGCGAAAGCAGGTGGAGCGAGCCACTTCGGATGGCTCCGGAGTCTACTTTTGTTCACTGTCGTCGAGAACTCTTGTGTACAAGGGAATGCTGACGCCCGCTCAGTTGCCGCTGTTTTTCGACGATCTTCGCGACGAGCGGATGACCAGCGCACTTGCCTTGGTGCACAGTAGATTTTCGACCAATACCTTCCCCTCGTGGCCTCTTGCACAACCATTTCGATGTATCGCGCACAACGGAGAGTTCAATACTGTTGTCGGTAATCGGAATTGGATGCAGGCACGTGAGCCGTTGCTACGCAGTGAATTGTTCAGCGGGGATATCGATCGAATCACTCCGGTGTGCACGGTGGGCGCTTCTGATTCGGCGTCGTTCGACGAAGTGCTCGAACTGCTGTCACTGGGTGGGCGGAGCTTGCCGCACGCGGTCATGATGATGATTCCGGCTGCGTGGGAGCAGGATTCGACGATGTCGGAAGAGGTACGTGCGTTCTATCAATTTCATGCGTGCTTGATGGAAGCCTGGGACGGTCCGGCGTCGGTGACGTTCAGCGACGGGACGCTGGTGGGCGCTGTACTGGACCGCAACGGTCTGCGGCCCGGGCGTTGGCTCCGGACAAGGTCAGGTCGAATCGTATTGGCCAGCGAGAGTGGCGTATTCGATGTTCCGCCTGCTGATGTAGTCGAGAAAGGCCGACTCGAACCGGGGCGGATGTTCTTGCTCGATACCGATCAGCAGCGCATTGTTCCCGACAGTGAAATCAAGGCCGAGTTGGCAAGGATGGCTCCGTATCGGACGTGGCTCGACGCTGGGATGGCCCGCGTCGGCGCAACACCGGATCAGCCCCGGTCGCGCGGGGATCCGGATTCGGTATTTCACGATCAACAGGTGTTCGGCTACACCGAAGAAGACCTGCACATCCTGCTCTCTCCGATGGCGGGCAAAGGCTGCGAGGCGCTGGGTTCGATGGGAACCGACACCCCACTCGCCGTCCTATCCGAGCGTCCGCGGCTCCTGTACGACTATTTTGTTCAGCTGTTTGCGCAGGTCACGAATCCGCCGTCGGACGCGATCCGGGAAGAAGTCGTCACCTCACTGGCTGTGATCCTCGGTGCCGAACGCAATCTTCTGGAACCGTCGGAATGTTCGTGCCGAAGAATGTTGGTGCACAGACCCATCCTGACTCGAGCAGAGTTGGACAAGATTGCCAGGCGGGATATCACGGTGCTCCCGGGATTGTTCGACGTCGATCGACCCGGCGGCTTGGTCGACGGACTCGAGAAGTTGCGTGCCGATGCCTGCGCGGCGGTGGACGCCGGGTGCGAGATTCTGGTGATCTCGGATCGTGGTTGGGATCGCGCGATGGCGCCGATTCCGTCGTTGATTGCTGTCTCTTCAGTTCACCATCATCTGGTCCGAATGCGGCGGCGTGCCTCGGTTTCATTGATCGTCGAATCCGGTGATGCGCGGGAAGTTCATCATCTTGCGCTCCTGCTCGGATACGGCGCTGCGGCAGTGCATCCGTACCTTGCCCTCGACTCTGTTGAGCAACTGAGTTTGCGGGGAGAGTTGCCCGGAGTGGATCCGGATGCCGCAGTGACGCACTACCTCGATGCGGCAAACCGCGGCGTCCTCAAGGTCATGTCCAAGATGGGGATCTCTGTAGTCCAGTCCTATACCGGTGCACAGGTATTCGAAGCGATCGGACTCGGCCGGCAAGTGGTAGAAGAGTACTTCGGGAATACGGCGAGCAAGCTCGGCGGGGTCGGAATCGGTGAGCTCGCCCGCGAAGTCGCGATACGACACGCGCGCGCGAATGCCGATTCGCCGACGGGCCCGAATCGTCTCGAGGCCGGCGGCGAGTACCGGTATCGCCGGGGCGGTGAAGCGCACGTGTTTACACCGGAATCCGTATTCTTTCTTCAGCATGCGACCAGGTCAGGCCGGTCGGACGTGTTCCGTCGATATACCGACGAGGTCGATCGGCGATGCGCGGAGGGAGGAACGATCCGCGGGATGTTGCGCTTCCGGCGCGGACTCCAGCCCGCCATCAGCATCGACGAAGTGGAATCGGCTGATTCAATTTTGAGTCGATTCTCGACTGGGGCGATGAGCTACGGATCGCTCTCGGCGGAGGCTCACGAGACCATGGCGAAGGCGATGAATTCCATTGGAGCACGATCGAACTCGGGAGAGGGTGGAGAAGATCAGGACCGCCTTCATGATCCGTTGCGGAGAAGTGCCGTAAAGCAGGTAGCCAGTGGACGATTCGGTGTGACCAGTGACTATCTGATCAGTGCGACTGATATTCAGATCAAGATGGCACAGGGGGCGAAACCGGGAGAGGGTGGTCAACTTCCGGGGTACAAGGTGTATCCGTGGATCGCCCGGACACGATATTCGACTCCGGGCGTCGGCCTCATCTCGCCGCCGCAGCATCACGATATCTACTCGATCGAAGATCTTGCTCAATTGATCTACGACTTGCGGCAGGCAAACAATCGGGCACGGATCCACGTCAAATTGGTCAGTGCAGTCGGAGTCGGCACGGTTGCCGCCGGAGTGGCAAAGGCCCACGCGGATGTTGTTCTGATCTCCGGTCACGACGGCGGTACCGGAGCCGCTGCGCTCACCTCGATAAAACACGCCGGAACCCCCTGGGAACTCGGGCTGGCAGAGACGCAGCAGACATTGGTACTCAATGGGTTACGCGATCGAATCACGCTTCAATGCGACGGCGGAATGCGGACGGCACGCGACGTTGTCGTGGCGGCATTACTCGGTGCGCAGGAGTACGGATTTTCGACGGCGCCCCTGATCGCGGCCGGTTGTGTGATGATGCGAGTGTGTCACCTCGATACCTGCCCGGTCGGTGTTGCCACCCAGGACCCGGAGTTGCGTGCGCGCTTTACCGGGCGGCCCGAGTTCGTTGAGAACTTCTTTCGGTTCCTTGTCGACGACGTGCGGGAGTTCTTGGCCGGCTTAGGGTTCCGCAGTATCGATGAGGCGGTAGGTCGGTCGGACATGCTGGTGGCCGGCGAACATGCCGGGTGGAAGAGTCGGACGTTGGATTTGTCACCGCTGATGGAGGTTCCGCGTTCCCCGAAGCCCTTGTCGGGTGGTCTCGGTCGGCCAAGGCCGGGGGAGTTGAACCAGAGGCTTGTCGACCGTGCTGCCGGCGCACTGGACAACGCTGAACGTGTTCGGATTGAACTTCCTGTCGGGACTGCGGACCGGGCAGTGGGCACGGCACTCGGGGCGGAGGTGTCCCGTAGATACGGGGCAGCAGGTTTACCGGATAACACCATCGTTGTCAGGTTGACCGGAACCGCTGGGCAGTCTCTCGGGGCCTTCCTGCCGAGCGGTATCACACTGGAAGTGGTCGGAGACGCCAATGATTATGTGGGAAAGGGTCTTTCGGGTGGAAAAATTGTCCTTCGGCCTAGTATTGATGCCAGGTTCTGCGCCGAAGAGCAGGTGATAGCCGGCAATACGGTGCTGTACGGCGCGACCTCGGGAGAATTGTTCGCCCGAGGCCGGGTGGGGGAACGATTTGCTGTACGTAACTCCGGGGCGTGCGCAGTGGTCGAGGGCGCCGGCGACCATGCCTGCGAATACATGACCGGGGGTCGCGTCGTCATTCTCGGGCCCACCGGCCGAAACGTCGCTGCCGGAATGTCCGGTGGAATTGCGTTTCTTCTCGATGCAGATCCACGCGATGTCAACCACGCGATGGTCACGCTGCAGGTGCCGACGGTCGATGATCTGCGGTGGCTGAGCAACACGATCGCCACCCACGTCGAACTCACCGGCTCACCGGTCGGCGCTCGGCTTCTTGACGAGTGGGCACAAGAATCCCGGAGATTCACCAAGTTGATGCCGGTCGACTACGAGCGGGTCCTTGCCGGGCAATCAGTTGCCACACCTCCGCGGGACGGCGCAGTGGTCGAGAACTCCGACGGGGTACTCGCGGAGACAGCCAGTGCCTGATCCACGAGGGTTTCTCGGCATGCCACGGTCCTCGGCACCGATGCGCCCGGTTCAGGAGCGAACAGCCGACTGGAGTGAGGTTTACGAGGCATTGGCGCGCGGCGAGCGTAAGTCCGGGGCGTGCGAACAAGCGTCCCGATGCATGGATTGCGGAATCCCGTACTGCCATTCGGAATCCGTGGGATGCCCCCTCGGAAATCTCATTCCCGAATGGAATGACCTGGTTCGCCGAGGCGACTGGGCACTTGCCGCGGATCGATTGCACGAGACCAATAATTTCCCGGAATTCACTGGACGCCTGTGCCCGGCGCCGTGCGAAACTGCCTGCGTACTAGCCCTTTCCGAGGCGCGCACTACTGGAAGTGTGGCGATCAAGCGTGTCGAACAAGCCATCGCCGATACTGCCTGGGACGAAGGTTTTGTGGTGAACCGCATCCCAGCCGAACGTTCCGGACGGACGGTGGCGATCGTCGGTTCCGGACCGGCCGGGCTTGCGGCAGCGCAACAGTTGACCCGGGTGGGACACAGAGTCACCGTCTTCGAACGTGATGATCGACCGGGCGGACTGCTCCGCTATGGAATCCCTGATTTCAAACTGGCCAAGAGCGCGATTGATCGCCGACTGAGTCAGTTGTGCGGCGAGGGCACTCGATTTGTCACAGACTGCGACGTCGGACTCGACCTGGACGCACGTGAACTGACCGCGGTGTACGACGCAGTGATTCTGGCGATCGGGGCCGGTAGGTCGAGAGACGTAGACGTGCCCGGCCGCGTCCTTGGGGGTATTCATTTCGCGATGGACTACCTGGTGCCGGCCAACCGTGAATGTGCCGGTGACGGTCCCAGCCCGATCAATGCGTCGGGCAAGAACGTCGTGATCATCGGCGGCGGCGATACCGCGGCCGATTGCCTCGGCACCGTTCACAGGCAAGGCGCGGCCTCCGTAACCGAGTTGAACTATCACGAGCAACCACCCCGCACGCGGGACAGCGCAGCGGATCCGTGGCCACTCTGGCCGCTGACGCTCCGCGCGGCGCCCGCCGATGCAGAAGGTGGGCGCCGTGAGTTCGAGGTGGCCGCTCAGGAGTTTGTCGGCGACGGCCATGTTCGGGCGGTCAAGGTCTCCCCGGTTCGGGTCTCGGCGAAATCCGAGGGGCGCCAGACCGTCGAGCGAAGCGGTGAATCGTTCGAGCTTCCCTGCGACCTGGTGCTTCTCGCGGTCGGCTTCGCCGGTGTCGGGGAAAGTGTCCTGCTTGCCGGTCTGGGAGTGGAGCCGAATCTGCGTGGAGTGATCGCTTGCGGGCAGGATTGGCAGACTTCACAATCCGGCGTCTTCGTGTGTGGTGACGCACATCGCGGTGCGTCACTGGTGGTGTGGGCGATAGCCGAAGGACGTTCGGCTGCCCGAGCTGTCGACGTGTATCTGACTGGGGCGTCAACGCTTCCGGAGCCCGTTCACCCCGGCGCGTTGCCGCTGGGAATTCGACGTCGTATCTGAATCGAGTAAGAACAGAAAGTGCACGTCCGAAGTGCCGGATAGAAGTGCGACCGAGGAGCGACTAGGCTCGAGCCGTGAACCGACGGACAAAAATTGTATGCACCCTGGGACCCGCAACAGCGACTGGCGACCGGATCCGTGAGCTCGTGGAGAGCGGCATGGACGTGGCCCGACTCAACTTCAGCCACGGCGACCACGCCGATCACGAAGAGAACTACATCCGCGTCCGCGCGGCATCCGAGGCGACCGGCAAAGCCGTCGGCGTGCTCGCAGACTTGCAGGGCCCGAAAATCCGCCTCGGCCGTTTCAAGGACGAGCGGACAGTCTGGGAAAGCGGTGAAGAGGTTCGCATCACCGTCGACGAGGTCGAAGGTACGCACGACCGCGTCGGAACCACCTACAAAGAACTTGCGCGTGATGCCAAGCCCGGCGATCGCCTACTGGTTGACGACGGCAAGGTCGGTCTTGTCGTCACCGCGATCGACGGCAACGACGTCGTGTGCCTGGTCACCGAAGGCGGGCCCGTCAGCAACAACAAGGGTCTCTCGCTGCCCGGCATGAACGTGTCGGTTCCCGCGCTGTCCGGCAAGGACATCGCTGACCTCGAATTTGCACTCAAGCTGGGTGTCGACTTCATCGCTCTGTCGTTCGTTCGTTCGCCCGCGGACATCGAACTGGTTCACGCCATCATGGATCGAGTCGGCCGCCGCGTTCCCGTCATCGCGAAGCTCGAAAAGCCCGAAGCCATCGACAACCTCGAAGCAATCGTGTTGGCGTTCGACGCCGTCATGGTCGCCCGCGGTGACCTCGGTGTGGAATTGCCGCTCGAGCAGGTTCCGCTCGTGCAGAAGCGCGCCATCCAGATCGCGCGCGAGAACGCCAAGCCCGTCATCGTGGCCACGCAGATGCTCGAGTCGATGATCGAGAACTCGCGCCCCACGCGCGCCGAGGCTTCCGACGTCGCCAACGCCGTTCTCGACGGTGCCGACGCAGTCATGCTTTCCGGTGAAACGTCGGTCGGCAAGTACGTCATGGAAACAGTTCGCACCATGGCCCGCATCGTCGAGGCCGTCGAGAACGAAACGACTCGCGTACCTCCGCTGACGCACGTCCCGCGCACCAAGCGCGGCGTGATCTCTTACGCTGCACGCGATATCGGAGAGCGTCTCGACGCCAAGGCTTTGGTTGCCTTCACGCAGTCCGGTGACACCGTGCGCCGATTGGCTCGTCTGCACACGCCGTTGCCGCTGCTCGCGTTTACGCCGCTGCCTGCTGTGCGCAGCCAGCTGACACTGACGTGGGGAACCGAAACTTTCCTCGTCGACCCAGTGTCTACCACTGACGAGATGGTGCGTCAGGTCGATATCGCCTTGCTCGCACTCGGGCGATACGCGAAGGGTGACCTCGTGGTCATCGTCGCCGGATCTCCTCCGGGAACAGTGGGCTCCACCAACCTGATTCACGTTCACCGCATCGGCGAAGAGCTCCACTAGCGTGAGCAATGCGGACGCGTCTGCAGACCTGGATACCCTCCTGGCTCTGCTCGATCTGGAACACATCGGCGACGACGCGTTCCGCGGCCATCATCCGGCGCAAGTAGGTTCACGGACGTTCGGCGGCCAGTTGGTGTCTCAGGCACTGATTGCCGCCGGCCGTACCGTGGACGGCGATCGGCCGATCCATGCGATCAACGCACATTTCATTCGCGGTGGAGACGTCAAGGCGCCCATCGAGTATCGCGTCGAACGTCATCGTGACGGACGTGCGTTTGCCAACCGTCAGGTCACCGCCTATCAAGGCGATAACGAACTGTTCGTGATGCTGGCAGCGTTTCAGGATTCGGGTAAGGGCCTCGAGCATGCTGTCGAGATTCCGGATGTTCCGTTGCCGGAGTCGTTGCCGCCCTTGGGTGATCGTCTGTCAGGTTATGAGGACAAGCTTCCGCATTTTGCCGGTGCTCTCAAACCGATCGACATGCGTTATGCCAACGATCCGGCCTGGATATTGAAGGGCACCGGGGAGAAGCTCACCCATAATCGGGTGTGGATGAAGGCTGAGGGGAAACTCCCGGACGATTCACTGATCCATGCCGCGGTGTTGGCGTACTCGTCCGACACAACAGTCCTGGATTCGATCCTCACTACCCACGGCTTGTCCTGGGGTCACGACCGAATTGTTGCTGCGACAGTCAATCATTCGATGTGGTTCCATCGACCCTTCCGATTCGACGACTGGGTGCTCTACGCAACAGAATCGCCGGTGGCCGCTGGTTCTCGGGGCTTGGCGACGGGGCGGTACTTCTCGATCGAAGGCATGCTGATGGCGACGGTAGTTCAAGAGGGCGTCATCAGGCACTTCCCGCGCAAGGGGGAATAGGGGCTGAGCCCGAGTGTGGGCCAGTCTTTATGCTGATTTCTGGTACTGCGGTGCCAGTTCGTCGGCTCTGTCCCAGGGTGACCAGTCCACTTCGCGACCGTCGAGTTGTGCCGCAACAACTTCGAGACCGGCGTGCCAGCCGGCGGCGTGGGCGTACGCGGACTCTTCTTCTTCCATTGTGTGAGTGAGTGTCAGCCAGCATCCGCCCGTGCCGTCGGGAACCAATTCCCAATGCAGGGTTTCGGCGTCCCACAGATACTCGAAGATGTGGTTCGGCCGGACGCTGATCACAGTTCCGCGAGTGGCGTGATCGGCGGGTAAGCCGTATCGCTTGATCTGCTCGGGCGTCACCTTGAACAGGAGGTCGGCGCCCGGGGTCAGGTCGAATTCGACGTCAGCGGGGAACCAGGCCTCGAGGAACTCGCGTTGAGTGATCACTTTCCAGACTTTGTCGGGAGACTGGGGGACAGCTAGTCGAAAACTGAGCGCCACCCGACCGTCGTACGTCAGGCTGATAATGCCATTGTCCATCGGTGCCTCCACTTGTGTTGGAACCCGTGAGGTTGACACCATCGTGCCATTTTTGCGGCGTGTAGGGAATAACTGCAGGTCAGATCGTTATGTATCGATCTGATGTAACGATTGACCGCCTCCGCTGCGGGGTTGTGTCACTGGTAGCTACGGTCCCATCCCAGGTGTCGGCAGATTTCGTCGAACGAGTCCCGAGAGGGTCGTTGATACGGCGATATATTTGGGTCCAAGGGCGCAGAATCGACAAACAGCGTGGTCGCAAATCGGCCGTCGGACAGATAGCACGCGGTCTGGCCGGTAGTGCTTTCCGCTTGAAGCTGGAGCGCGTCGACCGCGGCGCCGCACCACCGAGGTTCTTTCGGCGCCAGTAGCGCTTCTTCTCGTTCGCGCCTGCGAGTTTCCTGCACCACGTCGACCGGAATCGTTCCGCCGAGCTGGTCCTTGGGGATTCCGGTAGTCGGGTCGAGTGGTGCTACCGCCGGCCGTGGCTCGTCGGGGTCCATTCCGCGTGCAATGGGCGGCCACTGCAGCGGCCCGGGCACGGATACGCCTGCCTCAGCTGCTCTCTCAGCGCTTTGCCGGTCAAGTTCTGCTGTGGCCTCACAGGACAGGGCTGGAACGCGCTGCGGGTCACCTGAGGCGCTCGCGGCACCTGAGACGGTCAGTGCGTCGGGCGTCGTCATGCTGTCACTCGGTGTAGCGCTACCGGCTCCGGAGAACAGGATGGCCGAGGCGCCCACCGCAGCTACTGTCGCTGTCACGATGCCGGCCCTTCCGCGATGTGTTCGCATGCGACGAGACGCTACCGAGTTTCCCCACATCCGCGGGGGTTTCCAGCCGCATTCGTACTTTTGGTGGATGCCGGCGGCTCACCAAGTAATGGACGTCATCCGCCTGCAAAGAAGATGTCTACGACGAGGTGATCTGGCGACTCGGTTTCTGTCACCCGAAACCCCGGATGCGAAGTCGCCGTGCCGATGAAGGACTGGACGATAGAACTGCTCACCGATGCGGTCTCGACTGCCATGACAGTGCCGTCGTGGGCATTGATCGGTGGAAATGGTTGAGGCGCTGTAACTCCCATGATGTCAACTTGAATGATCGATCGGCCACCGACATCAACTACCTTGCTGTCGCCGCCGCGAACGGCTTCGCTCACGTACTCGACTTTCCATGCCACAGTGCCATTTCCGTCGAGTTGGTATGTAACCCGCGAGCGATCGAAGAGGTGCTCGGTAGTAACGCCCGTGACTTCGGCGAGTGGACTGGGCGAGTTTGTGTCGGTGTCGATTGAGGGGGTAACGACGGGTGGGAGAGTGATGCTGGGTGGTCCCGCGATTGGGGGATTTCCGACTTGCATTGTTCCGGTTTCGGTTGCTGCATTGCCGGAGTTGTCAACTGTCGAAGTACTGGATTCGGCAGTTGATTCGGGATTGGACTGGCACCCGAGAAGTGCAGTGAAGCACAAGAGTGTTCCACCGAACGCGATCAGCCGACGGTGCCACATCAACCGAATCTATCGTCTGCTTGTCTCCGGGTACGGAATTTGCCGAATCATGTCGGCGGCAGCCACGTCCGTGTAGCCGTGACAAGCGCGCAGACTCCGATATTCAGAGTCGGTTCGATGACGGGCGCGTAGTGCGGCGAGTGATTCGACGGCACGGTCCGTAGGGCTGGATCGGTCATGTCGCCAGTCGTGAACAGGGACGGATCGGTACCGCCGAGTAGCCAGTACGACAATTGCGCACCCGAACTGGTCGCGAGAATGCCGACGTCCTCGCTGCCGGCGCCTGCCCCCGGATCGAGAATATTTTCTTCGCCGAGCCAGGCCGCAAAAGCGTCGAGGGTTTTGCCTAGTGCAGTCGGGTCGTTCACCACGATCGGGAATCGCTCGATCTCCGTGATGGTGGGCTCCTCCGGGGCCCCGGCCGTCGCGGCTTCACCTCGCACGATGCGGTCCACGCTTTTCAGGATGCGTTCGCGGACGGCTGAGTCGTAACTGCGAATATTCAGCTGCAGCTCGGCTTCGCCGGGAATGACGTTGGCCGCGTCGCCGGCATGGATGGAACCGACGGTGAGGACAGCGATTGCTGTGCTCGGGACTTCCCTGGAGATGATTGTCTGCAGGCGCATTACGGTTTCTGCCGCCATCACCACCGGGTCGACGGAGTTTTCGGGCATAGATCCGTGCGCGCCCTTGCCGATCAGTCGTACGCGGAGAGAGTCGGAACCCGCATACGAAGGGCCGGGGTGACCGGCGATCTTTCCGGCAGGCAACGGCGCGACGTGCTGGCCGAGCACGACGTCGGGTTTCGGAAACTTGTCGAAGAGCCCATCGTTGACCATCGCTTGCGCACCGGCGCCGAGTTCTTCGGCAGGCTGGAAGACGAGAAGTAGGGTGCCAGACCAGCTGACGGTGTCCTGGGTGAGGATTTGGGCGGCACCAAGCAGGCACGTCGTGTGTAGGTCATGGCCGCAGGCGTGAGCTACCGGTACGACCTTGCCGTCCTCATTGGTGGCAGTGACGGTACTGGCATAGTCGAGTCCGGTGTCTTCCTTGACGGGAAGGGCGTCCATGTCTGCGCGCAGTAGCGCGGTCGAGCCCGATCCGTTCTTCAAGACACCGACGACTCCGGTCTTCCCGAGTCCGGTGGTGACGGCGAACCCCAGCGACTTCAGGCGGTTGGCCACGATGTCAGCGGTGCGGTGTTCCTGGAATCCGAGCTCCGGATGGCTGTGGAGGTCCTTGTACAGATCGGCGAGTGTCGGATCTACGGTGATGTTTTCGTGCGCGGCATAGGACATGAGCATCCTTTCGATCGTGCGATACGGACGAACCGGATCATTCCGACGCTAACAGGGAGAGGCTGTTGGTGCCTGCGGTCAGCGTCGTTCTTCCGGGACTGTAATCATCGATGGCCGAGGACTTCCAACGACATCTACCTGAACGATGGACTTGCCACCGACGTCGACTACGTTGCTGTCGCCGCCGCGAACAGCTTCACTCGCATACTCGACTTTCCATGTCACAGTGCCGTTTCCGTCGAGTCGGTACGTCACTCGCGAGCGGTCGTTGAGGTGTTCGGTCGTGATGTAAGTGACCTCGGCGAGAGGGGAGGGGCATCTGACAAGCACAGTGCAGCACGGCGAAGCACACGAGCGTTCCACAGAGCATTATCAGTCAATGGTGCCGCCTGGATCGAACTAGTGGTCGTCTGCGGTGGCCTTCCACGTTTCGATCAAATAGCGTTCAGGCACAGTGGGATTACTGACGCCGACATTCCCGATTCTGCCGCTGATGTAAATACGAAAGTGATAGCGCCCCGGGCCGTCGACTGTGACGGGGTCGGTGAACGGATTCTCCGATGAGGGACCGCCGCCCGGCCACAGGTAAGTCTCCCCGTCGGGAGAATCGATTTGAGCTTCGTAGAACTCTTCCCAACCGGTATGTCGGCTGGGAGGTGGGCAGGTCAGCGATATGGCTTGAATCGAGGCCTCGCCGTACTGGTTTCGGGTCAAAATGGCGATCGTGTCTTCGCCGACTGCGGGCACTGAGGTCCCGTCCGGATTGGTTACGATTTCCGGCCAATAGGGCTGGCCCTCTTCCATGATCACGATCAGGCCTGCCACCTCAACTGTTCCCACTTGGAAACGGCGTGGTTCGATCGTGTCGTTTGGTTGCGGGTTGGTGGGAAAGGGTTTCAGCGGTTCGCGTTTCGGAATTGGAGGTCGCGATGCGTCTTCCTTGGCAGTGAGCGAAGCGGTGAGTCGGCTCGCCAGGTCTTCGATGCTGACCAGGGGATCTCGGATTCCGTCGAGTGACACGACGTGATCGGCGATCCGAATGTGCAGGCCCCGATTCACTTCGGCATCAGTTGCATTCAGTGCCTTGCGGCTGGCCTTCGCGACAGCTAGGCATGCGTCGTCGACGGTGAACTCGATGCCGTAGTGAGTGCCGATGAGTCCAGATCCCGGATCAGTACGGGTGATTTCCCAGTGGATCATGTGAAGGAATCCGCGATATTTTCACTCGGTGAACGGTGTCGCATAAATCGAACATAGCGGCCGGTGATCATGGACGAACGTCGACAGTTTGTCGGTGCCGCCTTGCGGCGGCTGGTGCAGATGGTGCCCTCGGTGAGACTCGAACTCACACTGGACGGGTTTTGAATCCGTTTCCTCTGCCAATTGGGATACGAGGGCTTGTTGCGATGACTACATTAGAAGATGCGATTTCAAAGTCAAACACCGGTACCCTCTTTATGTTCGCGTCTCGTGTCGGGGCGGTTCGACAGAGGAGGATGGTGGCCATGAATTCGCTACTGCCACAAGGTAATCAGAGCGCACCGCGTCGCGTTGTTGTTGCCGAGGATGAAGCGTTGATCCGCATGGATCTGGTCGAGATGCTCCGCGAAGAGGGTTACGACGTTGTCGGTGAAGCCGGCGACGGTCAGGTTGCGGTGGAGTTGGCGGAAGCGCTGCGGCCGGACTTGGTGATCATGGACGTGAAGATGCCCAGGCGGGACGGGATTGACGCCGCTTCGGAGATCGCGGCCAAACGAATTGCTCCTGTTGTCATTCTCACAGCGTTCAGTCAGCGCGAATTGGTGGAGCGGGCTCGCGACGCCGGCGCGATGGCGTATCTGGTCAAGCCTTTCTCCATCACCGATCTGGTGCCGGCTGTCGAATTGGCTGTCAGCAGATTCCGTGAGGTGGCGGCGCTCGAGCGCGAAATCGCGGACCTGTCGGATCGTTTGGAGGCTCGCAAGATCATCGAACGGGCCAAGAGCGTGTTGATGGTTCGCCAGGCGCTCACCGAACCGGAGGCGTTCAAGTGGATTCAACGTGCTGCGATGGACAGGCGGTCCACGATGAAGGCCGTCGCCGAGGTGGTTCTCGAAACACTCAGCGGCGAGCCGAACGCCTGAGCTGGGTAAACCTGGTCGGGGGTATCGATGTCAGTAGGGATCCCTAGACTGATCAACCGTGAGCCCCGCAACCGCAACTCCGTCCAGTACCTCCGCCGTCGCAATCGGATCGGGGGAAGACCGTCCGCTCCTGATGCTCCTCGACGGGCACTCCCTGGCTTTCCGTGCGTTTTACGCATTGCCGGCGGACAACTTCAAGACGCATAGCGGCCAGGCAACCAATGCGGTGTACGGCTTCACGTCGATGCTCATCAACCTCCTTCGCGACGAGAAGCCGACTCACCTCGCGGCTGCTTTCGACGTGTCGCGTCAGACGTTCCGCGCGGAGCTGTTCCCGGAGTACAAGGCGCAGCGCGCCAAGGCTCCGGACGAGTTCAAGGGCCAGATCGACATCACCAAGGACGTACTGGGCGCACTGGGTATCCCGGTCATGGCCGAGGAAGGTTTCGAGGCCGATGACGTCATCGCCACCCTGACCACTCAAGCCGAGGCCCTCGGGTATCGCGTCCTGGTAGTCACCGGAGACCGGGATGCTCTGCAGTTGGTCACCGAGAATGTCACGGTCCTCTACCCGAAGAAGGGTGTTTCGGAGCTCACCCGCTTCACCCCGGAGGCCGTCGAAGAAAAGTACAACCTCACGCCGGCTCAGTACCCGGATTTTGCGGCGCTGCGCGGAGACCCGAGTGACAACCTCCCGGGCATCCCCGGTGTCGGCGAAAAGACTGCCACCAAGTGGATCCGTGAATACGGCGATCTCCAAGGATTGGTCGACAACGTCGACAAGGTTCGTGGCAAGGTCGGCGATTCATTGCGCGAGAACATCGCAAACGTGTTGTTGAACCGTCAGCTCACCGAGATGGTTCGCGACGTTCCGCTGCCGTACGCGCCGGAGCAGTTGATCCTGTCGCCGTGGGACCGCGAGAAGATTCATGCACTCTTCGACGATCTCGAGTTCAAGGTTCTCCGTGACCGACTCTTTGCGACGCTGTCGTCATCCGAACCCGAAGCGGAAGAGGGCTTCGAGGTCAGCGGTGACGCTCTCGAGCCAGGCTCGGTTGCGGCGTGGCTCGATGCTCATGCCCGCACCGGGGAACGCCACGGCGTAACAGTCATCGGCACTCGGACGCCGTATGCCGGTGATACCACTGCTCTTGCGATTGCGGCATCGGACGGGGAGTGCGCGTATATCTCGACAACGTCGGCCACTCCGGAAGATGAAGCAGCTCTGGGGGATTGGCTTGCGGATGCAACCCAGCCCAAGGCGATTCACGAAGCCAAGTGGGCCATCCATGCCCTTCGCGGACGTGGATGGACACTCGGCGGACTCACCAGCGACACGGCTCTTGCCGCGTACCTTGTACGCCCAGGGCAGCGCACCTTCAACCTCGATGACCTCTCGCTCCGATACCTCAAGCGTGAACTGCGGGCAGAAACGTCGGGGCAGGAACAGCTTTCGCTGCTCGACGACACCGATCAGTTGGATGCGGAAGCCGCTGAGACGGCGATGCTCAGCGCTCAGGCCGTTCTTGATCTGGCTCGCGCCCTCGACACCGAACTCGAATCGATCGAATCGAAGTCGCTTCTCTCCGACATGGAGTTGCCGTTGACGGTGGAGCTCGCCAAGATCGAGGCCACCGGAATCGCTGTCGACAGTGCGCATTTGCATGATCTGCAGAGCCGGTTCGCTTCGCTGGTCGCAGCCGCTGCCGACTCCGCGTACGCGGTGATCGACAAGCAGATCAACCTCGGTTCGCCGAAGCAGTTGCAGGTCGTGTTGTTCGAGGAACTCGACATGCCCAAGACCAAGAAGACCAAGACCGGATACACCACCGACGCCGAGGCGTTGCAGGGCTTGTTCGACAAGACCGGACACCCGTTCCTCGAGCATTTGCTTGCACACCGTGATGCGACGCGGATGAAGGTGACGGTCGATGGTCTGCTCAAGGCTGTTGCCGACGACGGTCGCATCCACACCACGTTCAACCAGACTGTTGCCGCAACGGGGCGCCTGTCGTCCACCGATCCGAACCTGCAGAACATCCCCGTCCGCAATGACGCCGGCCGGGAAATTCGCGACGGTTTTGTAGTTGGCCAGGGGTTCGACGTCCTCCTGACCGCCGATTACAGTCAGATCGAAATGCGCATCATGGCGCACGTGTCTGGCGACGAAGGGCTGATCGAGGCCTTTAACACCGGCGAGGATCTCCACAGTTTTGTCGGTTCACGCGCATTCGGTGTTCCCATCGAAGAAGTCACGCCGGAACTGCGTCGTCGGGTCAAGGCGATGTCGTACGGACTCGCCTACGGACTGAGCGCTTACGGCTTGGCGTCGCAGCTCAAGATCTCCACCGAAGAAGCGAAACAGCAGATGGATGCCTACTTTGCGCGCTTCGGTGGAGTCCGTGACTACCTCCATGCCGTGGTCGAGCAGGCCCGCAAGGACGGTTACACGTCGACGCTCTACGGTCGTCGTCGCTACTTGCCGGATCTCAACAGTGACAACCGTCAGCGTCGGGAAGTCGCTGAACGTGCGGCACTCAACGCGCCAATCCAGGGCACTGCAGCCGACATCATCAAGGTCGCGATGATCAACGTGCAGAAGGCGCTCGCAGACGCAGGTTTGAAGTCACGGATGCTGCTGCAGGTTCACGACGAATTGGTGCTCGAGGTGGTGCAATCGGAACTCGAGCAGGTCACCGCTCTGGTCAAGGACAAGATGTCCACTGCAATCGAGTTGTCGGTCCCACTCGACGTGTCGGTGGGAGCGGGACGCAGCTGGGACAGCGCGGCTCACTGACCGAAGATGGGTCGATTTCGACGAACCCGGGCACCACGTCGCGCGTCGGTGCCCGGGTTCGGAGCGGGATCTGCGGCTTGACCGGTACCCAAGCATCAGCTTGGTTCAAGGCGCCGCCAGCTTCGGCATTGCGACGAGTTTTCGACGGTTCCTGCTCGATGACGGCATTGGTGCGCGGGAATCCTCGATCGGATGGTGTGAGCGCAGCCTGCTTCAGAATTCGACAACAATGTCCTCACCGTTCCTCATCGGCTCGCTAAAACAGCTAACCGGTTATCGGCAGTATCTGTTCGGGTGTTACACGGAAATGGTTACCTCCCGTCACCTGGTCGATCGCTACTTTTCGATGCGCAGCTACCGCTCCATGATTCTTGTCATGATGTAGCGGATTAACAGCGAGACCATTCAGTATGTTCTAGGTAATTCCGTGCAACGATTTCTTCGTCGGGGTAGCGGAGTTTGTCTGTCCGGTTGCCATATATTCGTTCTTCCCTCGATAATCCTAATCCTAGCGTTCGCTCCAATTGCCGTAACTGGCACGGTGTAGGCCCGCAATTTCTGGGAGAGGTCAGGGTTCGGCGTCGGGTGACGAGCGGGGTACGTGCAGACGTTCGTGATCGCGAGAGTCGAACGATGCGAGCGCAGGCGGGCGGGGAACGTAGTCGTCTTGCGCTGACGTCTGCCGCGTCCCACTTGGCTGAATATTCCCTGGCTGAGCCATTGAACTGGCCTTTAACGTCGCTATCGGGTGATGGTTGGATTCTTGGCTGCTGCGGGCCGATTTCGAGGATCTTTTCTATGTGCGAAGTAAAGTGCGCCAAATCTGTCAAAATGTGATGTAGATCACATTTTGTGAATTTCGGACATACATCTCGAACCTCGGAAATCGGGAGTTGTCTGCAAATGTGCTGGCAGGTGGCTCGGCACTGGAATCAGGCTACTTCTATACAATTGTCCATTTGTTTGCCGACGGTCAGAATTCGGTAAATTCACCGCACTAGAGGCATTGACGTTTTCCTTCTCGGGGACGTAGCGTCAGCCCACCAATTGATCAGCTAATTTAATGATCAATTGGTGTTCGGGAAACTCGCGCACCATGTGCGCAGTAAGCGAGGTAGGTGTCACATCACGTAGCCGAAACGTGATGGGTGATCCCCGAAGGCACGCGCTCGGAAACTGTGGGGAAGCAATCGGGGATTGCTTCCCACGGAGAACTCACTGTTGGAACCAGTGAATATCTGCTGTCTCATGCGTGTCCAAAGAATCCGTGAATGTTATCGGCGGTCTCTCGACGTTCTGAAGTTGTGCGTCGAGGTTCGTCGCAGCGTGGGACATTGGCCAGGCGCTGTGGCGGACTGGCTGACTGATAGTCGAAAACTGCTGCAGTTCAACAAATTTCGAAAACTCTGTGCATAGGTCGGTTGCATGAGGGATCCGACGTAGCGCCGCCGAAATTTCGTCGAGTGCAGTAGAAGCCTGCTCGACCGTCATCGAGCTCCGCCGACGGTCGAGTCCACCGATCAGTACTAACCCTGATGGTGGGACGAATCGAGGGGTGTCTCATGAGTGTTCGTATTGCTGTCTTCGGACTGGGATATTTGGGCGCAACGCATGCGCTGTGCATGGCCGAGCTCGGTCATCACGTAATCGGTATCGATGTCGATTCCACGAAGGTCGGGATGCTTCAGTCCGGTGAATTACCGTTCTACGAACCAGGTCTTGGCGAGGTTCTCGAACGAAATCTCGCAGCCGGCAGGTTGCGGTTCACGACGTCCTACAGTGAAGCTGCGGACTTTGCCCAGGCACATTTTCTTGCTGTGGGCACGCCTCAGCGTTCAGACGGGCTGGCTGCGGACCTCTCCCACCTCGACGCGCTGATCGAGTCTCTCGCCCCTTTGCTGACGAAGCCGGCCGTGATTTTCGGCAAATCCACGGTGCCTGTCGGAACGGCGAAGCGACTGGCGAACCGTGCTCGCGAATTGGCGCCGGCCGGAGAAGCCGTCGAGCTCGCCTGGAATCCTGAGTTTCTTCGCGAAGGCTTTGCAGTCCAGGACACGTTGAGGCCCGAACGGTTGGTGCTCGGAGTGGACCGGGGGCGTCCGGGACGAGCAGAAGAAGTGGCGCGTGAGGTTTTTGCGCCGCTACTCAATGTCGGTGTTCCGTTACTGGTCACAGGCTTGGAGACCTCCGAATTGGTCAAGGTCGCAGCGAATGCCTTTTTGGCTACCAAGATTTCGTTCATCAACGCGATGGCGGAAGTGTGCGATCGTACCGCCGCTGATGTGTCGGTGCTGGCCGAGGCGATCGGATATGACCCGCGCATCGGTCGCGAGTTTCTTCGGGCAGGCATCGGTTTCGGAGGAGGGTGCTTACCGAAGGATATTCGGGCGTTCCGGGCTCGGGCCGACGAGCTCGGCGTCGGGAGCATATCGGCGATCTTGACCGTAGCCGATGACATCAACACGCGATCGCGAACTCGCGCAGTCGATATCACCCAGGAAGTGTGCGGATCGTTGCCGGGTGCGCGGATCGCGATTCTCGGTGCGGCGTTCAAGCCGGACTCCGACGACGTACGAGATTCGCCGGCACTCGACGTCGCGAATCAACTGCAACTCGGTGGTGCGGACGTCGTCGTGCATGACCCGATGGGTATGGACAATGCACGTGTGAGGTTCCCGGATTTGGGATATGCCACGTCGATCGGTAGCGCGTGCGAGGGTGCTGACGCCGTTCTGGTGCTCACCGAGTGGGCAGAGTTTCGGAAATTGCTTCCACATGATCTCGATACGGTGGTCCGGCGGAAGGTGCTCGTCGACGGGCGTAACTGCCTCGATCCGAATCCGTGGCGAGAAGCCGGCTGGACCTACCGCGGATTCGGAAGGCCACAATTCTCGGTTTCCGAATCCTGTTCGCGGGCAGAGCTCGTAGAAACGGCGTCTTCGGTGGCTCCATGACACTCCCGGCGGGTGTAGCTGTAGAGCGGTCGCCGCGTGTGAGTCGACGGGTCGTAACTCCTTTGATCGTTCTAATGCTGACCGCTCTGGGAGCGGTAGCCGGAGTCGTATTCATTGCCCGATCGACTTCTTTGTCGAGCACGCAGCGGACGTATTACGTCAGCGCCCATGGCGATGATCGGGCGGACGGACGATCAACTGCGCGACCGTGGCGGACGCTCGATCGGATCTCGGCTCAGATATTGAGGCCCGGTGATCGGGTTCTATTGGCTGGTGGTGAACTTTTTGCCGGCCAACTGCGGGTGGACTCCGAGGATGCCGGAGATCGTGAACAGCCGGTGGTGATCGCCTCGTATGGGTCCGGCCAGGCGATTCTCGAGGTGTCGAACCAACCGGTCGTGGAGGTCTACAACACCGGTGGTGTGACGATTCAGGATCTGGTGGTGGATGGGCGCAGCAGTGGGTCAGTCGATGGAATCAGTGTGTACAACGACCTCCCGGAACGTCGGAGACTTGTCGGAGTGACGATCGAGCGCGTGGATGTCAGTGGCTGCAAGAACGGACTCGCAATCGGTTCGGCTGCACATGCTTCGGGGTTCGATGACGTATCGGTGCGTGACAGTTCGTTCCACGACAATCTGATTGCCGGACTGGCCACCTACGGTCCAGACTTCGACGCTGATGCGCCGGTGTATGCGAACAGCAACGTTAACGTGTCGGGTGTGACGGCGTACCGGAACACCGGCGATCCGACAGCTGTCGTCAATACCGGAAACGGAATCGTGTTGGGAAGCGTGGAGACTGGGCGGGTCGACAGATCGACTGCGTACGGCAACGGAACCCGGTCCTCGGCGCAGGAAGGTCCCATCGGAATTTGGACGTACGACTCGACAGGCGTCGTTATCGAGAACAATCTATCGTACGGGAATCGTTCGAGCGGGGCCGATGGCGGCGGTTTCGGTTTGGATCTCAATGTCTCGGATTCTGTTCTCCAGTATAATCTTTCATACGACAATGACGGTTCGGGCTTGCTGCTCTACGGTGTTGCTTCGAATCGAGCGCATGCCCGGAACGTGGTGCGTTTCAACATCAGCAGCAACGACAGTCGGCGCGGTGAATTCCACGGCGGGATCTCGGTTCTCGGTGGACTTGCCGGAGGCGCTCAGTCGGGCGGCATCGTCGGCGACCAGATCTACCAGAACACCGTGGTCATGGCATCCGGTGTGGACGGATTCCTACCGCCGGTGGTTCGCATCAGTGATGCCCTCGACGGTGTGGTGTTTCGCAACAATATCTTCATCTCGCTGGGCGCTGGGCCGCTGCTGATATCCGTCAACAGCACGGATAAAGGTGCAATGTTATGGGGTAACAACTATTTCGGGGCATCCGATCAATCCAAAATCGTCTGGGAGGGTACCGAATTCGAGAGCCTGAGCGGGTGGCGCGCCGCGACCGGCCAGGAAATCTTGGTGGAGGAATCCGTCGGCTCGGATGTAGATCCGGAGTTGATGGATCCTGTATCACCCACCGATGTCACAGCAGCCGATCAGATCACGAGCGCCGTCGGGTTTCTGTTTCGGCCAGGATCGCCGATGATCGGTGCGGGGCTGCCCCTTGCCGGAATGGATCCGGGGACCCTCGACTATTTCGGAGTTCCATTGGCTGCGAACCGAATCGACAACGGGGCAAGTCATTTCTCCGAGGAATGACATGGTGGGCGGAGATCGATGACGTGTGCTCGCCGGTACGTAACGTGTGAATTGCTGAATGCGATCTACTTGGCAATGAGAGTGAAATCAACTGCACTTCAATACTTTTCCCGAACTTGTCGTCCGTTCGAAGTAGCGATGTAGACACTGTGGAGGCACATCATGCGTATCTTGATCACAGGCGGTGCGGGTTTTCTGGGATCGCATCTGAGTGAGTTTCTCCTCTCGCGCGGAGACGAGGTCGTCTGTCTCGACAATCTCTCGTCCGGACGTCGAGCGAATATCGAGCACCTCCTCGGGAGTGATCGGTTCCGTTTCGTTGAAGCCGACGTGCGCACGGCAATCGATGTCGACGGACACTTCGACGCCGTCGCGCATCTCGCGAGTCCGGCCTCGCCGCCGGACTATCTACGTCGCCCCGTCGACACTCTCACCACGGGTAGTCAGGGCACACTCAGTGCACTCGAATTCGCGCTCCAGCACCAGGCGAGATTTGTCCTGGCGTCGACCAGCGAGGTCTACGGCGATCCGTTGGTTCATCCTCAGACCGAGGACTATTGGGGAAACGTGAACCCGGTGGGACCACGGAGTGTGTATGACGAGGCGAAACGATTCGCTGAGGCACTGGCCACTTCGTATGGTGCGTCGCGGGGGTTGAATGTTGGAATCATGCGTATTTTCAACACATTCGGACCGCGGATGCGGGCGGACGACGGCCGGGCTGTGTCGACGTTCATTGTCCAGGCATTGTTGGGCGAAGCGCTCACGGTCTTCGGTGACGGGCAGCAGACGCGGAGTTTCTGCTATGTCGACGATCTTGTGCGTGGCTTCGTTTCGATGATCGATTCGTCGGAGCCTGGTCCTGTCAATTTCGGAAATCCGGAAGAGTTGACGGTGCTCGAACTTGCTGAGCTTGTCGTGAAGTTTTCGGGGTCGGAGTCGGCGATTACTCGGCGTCCTTTGCCTGTCGACGATCCCACCCGGCGGAGACCGTCGATCGAGCGGGCCGACAGCAGATTGAACTGGGCCCCACAAGTTTCGGTCGAGACCGGTATCCAGCGCACCATCGACTGGTTTGCCCGCAATCGCTCTGAAATCGAAGCTGCAGCAGGACTCTTCCCGGAGAGTGTCCTTCACTGACCGAAAGTGCGCCGAATACTCAAGGGAGGAACACATATCCGTGTCCAAGACATCAGGTCGATCGGCGGTCAAACATCGCGCCCCGCGGGGCGCGGCGCCAGCGTTTCCTCTCCACTCCCGGACTGTAGACGACTCGATAGCTGAATTTCTGTACGAACTATCCAGTGGCGCTATTGTCGCCGCCCCACCGTCGGGTCCAGTTTTCAGCGTCCGACGACCACTCCGAATCGAAAGCGACCGAAGCATATTCGTCTACGCCCTACCGAACCGACTGCGCGTCGTGGTTGGGGCGTTGACCGTCGGTTGGCTGGCCAGTGTTGCGGTGTTCTGGTGGTGGTGGCTCGCCCCCGAACACCGATTCGGATGGTTCGGGTTTGTTGTCAACAGTGCACTGTTGGCTTACCTGTGTTTGCTTCCGGCCTATTTTCTGGTCGCCGTCAATCGTCTACGGAAGGTCAATCCGGAATTGAGGATTCCGGACGTCCGAGTGGCAATCGTGGTTACTCGGGCGCCGTCGGAACCGTGGCTTATGGTTCGCGAGACGCTCGAAGCGATGCTCGCTCAACAGTTCCCGTATGCCTATGACGTCTGGCTTTGCGACGAAGCGCCCTCTGCCGAAATATCAGCCTGGTGCGAGCAGCACGGTGTCTCGGTCAGTACCCGCAACGGTCGATCCGACTACCACCGCGATACCTGGCCGCGCCGGACCAAGTGCAAGGAAGGCAACCTGGCGTTCTTCTACGACACGGTCGGATATGACTCCTACGACGTCGTATCGCAACTCGATGCGGATCATGTTCCGGCCGTGACGTATCTCGCCGAGATGGTTCGACCTTTCGCTGATCCGGCAATCGGGTACGTCAGCGCGCCCAGTGTGTGTGATTCGAATGCTGATCAATCATGGTCTGCCCGTGGACGGTTACATCGCGAGGCGGCATTTCACGGCCCCGTCCAGCTCGGGCACAATCGTGGACTTGCCCCGATCAGTATCGGGTCACACTATGCCGTGCGTACAGCCGCGGTGCGATCGATCGGTGGTATCGGGCCGGAACTCGCCGAGGATTTCTCCACGTCGTACCTGCTCAACACTGCCGGGTGGAGTGGGGCATTTGCCATCGATGCCGAAGCGCATGGTGAAGGTCCGGCGACCTTCGGTGCGATGTTGACCCAGGAATTTCAGTGGTCGCGGAGTCTTGCCGTCGTCCTTGTCAACCTCGTTCCTCGCACACTCATCAGACTTCCGTGGAGACTGCGCCTTCGGTTCCTGTTCGCGCTGGGTTTCTATCCACTGTTGGTCTTAAGCACCACCGTGGGGCTCTCGCTTCCCCCGATCGCTGCTGTCACCGGAATTCCCTGGGTTCGGGTGAACTACCTCGATTTCCTGGCTCACTGGATCGTCCCCGCGTTGTTTCTGCTTCTGCTCACCGCAGTTCTGCGACGGCACCGCTTGTTGCGTCCCCGGAATGCGCCACTGTTGAGCTGGGAGGTTTGGCTGTATGCCCTCGCCCGATGGCCGATCATCGGCTGGGGATTGGCAGCGGCCTGTCTGCAACAGATCACCCCTAAACCCGTGGTGTTCAAAGTCACTCCGAAAGGTACGAGCGGGGTGGAGTCGATGTCCGTCCGTCTCGTCGCTCCCTACTTGGTGATATCGGTAGTGATGTCCTCGGCTGCAATCGTCGGTATCGCGAGAACGGGAGCGGTCGGCTATATCGGCTTGTGTCTGATCGCCGCCAGCATCTACACGACTCTCGCGATCGCGGCGCCGCTTCTTCATGCGCACGAAGCGGCAACCGCTGCGGATGTACCCATTGGCCTCACGCTGCTCGCGGTGTGGAAGCCGTTGTGTGCGTGGATGATTATTTCGATGCCGCTGTTTCTGGCTCTCGCGGCTTATCCCGGATATTTGATGAAGGAGCTCGGGTTATGACACTGCGACGGACGGTGCTGGTCACCGGCGGAAGCGGATTCATCGGAAGTCACACTTGTGTGGCGCTGATCGAGAGTGGTCACGAGGTGATCGTGATCGACGATCTTTCGAACAGTTCACCGGAAGCGCTTGTGCGCGTGGAGACGCTGACCGGCACCACACCGACTTTCTACGAACTCGACCTCCGGGATCGGCCGGGGTTGTCGGATGTTTTCGCTCGCCACGACATCGATGTTGTCATCCATTTTGCGGCGAAGAAGGCGGTGGGGGAGTCGACGCAGATTCCTCTGGATTATTTCGATGTCAATATCGGGTGCACGACAAGCCTTTTGCGGGTGATGCATGAGTATGGGGTGCATCGGTTGGTGTTCTCGTCGTCGTGTTCGATTTACGGTGACGCACTACCGAAGCCGCTCACGGAGTCGGATGTTCCGGGGCCGACCAATCCGTATGCGTGGTCGAAGTGGACGTGTGAGCAGTTGATCGAGCAGGCGACGCGGTATCACCCGGAGATGCGGGCGACTGCGCTGCGGTATTTCAATCCGATCGGTGCTCATCGCAGTGGTGTGCTCGGTGAAGCGCCGAAGGGGCCGTTGCATAACGTGATGCCGTATTTGATGCAGGTTGCGGCGGGGAGGTTGCCGGCGCTGAATGTGTTCGGTGATGATTATCCGACACCGGATGGGACTGCTGTGCGCGATTACATTCATGTGGTGGATGTGGCGGACGGTCATGTTGCGGCGGTTGAGCATGTCGATGATGTGCCGGGAATGCAGGTGTTCAATCTCGGTACCGGGGTGGGGACGTCGGTGTTGCAACTGCGTGATGCGTTTGCACAGGCTAGTGGCCGGGAGATTGCGTCTGTGATTTGTGAGCGTCGGGCGGGTGATGTGGCGACGTTGGTGGGGGATCCTCGCAAGGTGGAGGTGGCGTGGGGTTGGCGTACGAGGTTTGACCTGGACGCGATGTGTCGGGATGCGTGGAATTTTCAGATTCTCAACCCGAATGGGTACACGAAGGCGCAGTGAGTAGGCGGTGTGACAGAGAAGGCGCGACGGAAATCGAATTCGATTTCCGTCGCGCCTTTGTTCGTGAGTTGAACTACTCCGCAGGAGCGTTCTGGGACGCGATTTCCTTGCGGACCTCATCCATGTCGAGTGCCTTGATCTGAGTAATCAGATCCTCGAGGGCGGGAGCAGGCAGTGCGCCGGCCTGGTTGAACACCAAGATGCCTTCGCGGAACGCCATAATCGTCGGAATCGAGCGGATGTTGGCTGCTGCCGCGATTCCCTGCTCGGCTTCGGTGTCCACCTTGCCGTGAACAACGTCGGCATGCTTCTCGGCTGAGGCTTCGAAGGTAGGGGCGAACTGGCGGCACGGGCCGCACCAGGAAGCCCAGAAGTCCACGAGCACGACATCGCTGCCGTTGATCGTTTCGTCGAAGTTCTGCTGGGTGAGTGTCTGGGTGGCCACAGGGGTCCTTTCCATAGTTCGGGCTGTTGGAGGGTGCAACGCCCCGGGGTCCCTGATTCTTCCCTGCTCCATTTTCGGACCGGAGCTGTGGGTGAACAGAGGGTTCGGCTGCCATGAGGTTCCCGTCGAATTCAGGCCGTCGCGGGTTCCGCGGAGACGACCAATTGTGAAGGTGTAACGACACATCGTCGCCTGTCGATAGCCGTTATGTACCCGGTTCGTCGGTTGTTTCGACGGCGGGACCGTTACGTGGTCGCATGCTTTCCGTACATTCCCCCGCACCGGACGTCAATGGTTGAAGTACCTGGATTGGTACCTAGTTGTGACCGTCAGGCGTCGTACAGCCGCCGGTTTACCTACGAAATCGTTATATTTCGGCCACGAGTGGCGCTGAATCGTGCGGGGATCGTGCCCCACACCGTCATTTATCGATCATCGAGGGTCTTGCGGACGCGCATTGCGCGTCGGATACCTGGTCTGGTGCGTGCGGCAGAAATAGGTATGTCTCGGTCCATTCGGCGGAAGTCACGAACGCGAACAAAATACAGAGTTATGGCCATGGCCGACCCGATCCGGGCCGGAGTACCGAGAAAAGGAAATCTACAAAATCATGGCCGTACGTATGACCACCCGAAAGACTGCTTTGACCCGCACTATCCGAGGCGCCGTCGTTGTTGCCGCACTCACGGCAGGTACCTTCGCCGCCACGACAGCAGGCGCGAGTGCCCAACCGCTGTCCATTCCGGGTATCGACTTCACGATCCCCGCTCTGCCCACTCTGCCCAATCAGATGATGCCGGCAAATCCGATGCAGACGCCGGATGTCATCCATTCCGCGCCCAGTGTCGGTGATCGGGCCTTGTCGGCTGCGGAGTCGAAGATCGGGTCACCGTATGTCTGGGGTGCGACCGGACCGAACTCCTTCGATTGCTCGGGTCTGACCCAGTGGGCGTACGCGCAGGCCGGCGTTTCGATCCCCCGTACAACGTATGACCAGGAAGCCAGCGGCATCGCGGTGTCCAAAGCAGATCTGCGACCGGGCGACTTGGTGCTCTACTACGGTGGTGACCACATCGGTATCTACGCCGGCAACGGTCAGGTCGTTCATGCACCGACCAGCGGCCAGTCAGTCACGCGGGCACCTCTCGACTCGATGCCGTTCCACATGGCGCGCCGGTACTGATTTCAGATCTAGAAACGCAGTGAAATCATGGAAAGTCGATGTCTGACCATTCTGCGATGCGCGGGGTGTAGACAACTGTCAGCGCCGCGAACCAGGATCTGTCCCGGATGCCGTGGAGTGGACCTCGACGTGGTGCCCTGTTGTGGGAAGGGCACCATCGTCTCCTGCCGCATTGCGCTGGACGGTTGGTGCGAACCGGGTCGAATGCACGACCCGGTCATCGCGATCGTAGAACTGGATGAAGGTCCGTGGCTATACACGGTGATCGACCACGGACTGAACACGGTGCCGCATAGTTTGTCGCGGGTGGCTTTCCAGTTCACTGAGCCCGGGGAGCGGTTTCCCCACTTTTCCCTCACGTGACCTCGTGGGCACGCTCGACCACCCAGCCCGCAATCTGCGTACGCGAGTTGAATCCGAGCTTCGTCAAAATATGTTCGACGTGCCCTTGAGCGGTGCGCTGTGAGATCACCAACTTGGCAGCGATCGCTTTGTTCGTAAGACCCTCGGCTACAAGTTCCGCGACTTCACGTTCACGTTTGGTCAGGCTGGTCACGTCACGACCGGATGGTTTCGCGACCTGCGGATTTTCGCCCAGCGCTATCGCTGCCGCCTGTGCGAATCGCATTGCTTTGCCCTTTCGGAATTCCGTTTCGAATGCTCGTTGCCCGAGCCCGTCTCGTGTGCGTCGTTCACATTCGGCGTGATCGTTTGTCAGGCCGAGAAACCGGATTGCCGGGCTGCCTATCTCGTACCATTGCGCGTCCGCGGCGCCCATCAACTCGGCGGCGTGCCGGTACCTTCCGTCACCCGCGGCGATCCACGCCAGAATTTCCAGACACCACGCGGAGCCGAGCGGATCGTCGACGTGTCGCGCGAGACGGAGTCCCTGCTTGAGAAGGGGTTCTGCCCGCGAACAGTCAGCGTCCTTCCCTTGCTGACACTGCTTCCACAACGCCAGCCCCAAATTCGATGACGCCCGTCCTCGGTAGAGGGACTCGCCGAGCGGCCCGGTTATCGATAGTGACTCGTCGTAACACGCTATGGCGTGGGCCGGATCTCCGATCGAGTCGTACGCCATTCCGAGTTGATTCAATGCCAGTACGCGACGCAATCGATTGTCTTCGTGGCGGAACGCGGCCACTGCCCGTTCTATGGTTTCGATCGCCCGGGGTAGATCTGCACCGAACAGTGCGAGAACCCCATCGGCATGAGCGATAAGACCATCCGCGACGGGAGATCCCAACTCGTCGGCAATTGTGCGAGCTTGCTCGACGAGGGCGCGTCCCGCTGATGTGTCACCTTGGATCGAGAGGAGCAGACACTGTGCGTAGACGACCGACAGTCGATCAACCGTCGGCAGCGTAGACGCCCACGCCAGGACACGGTCGAACCAATGCCGAGCTTCGCTGTACGTGCCGCGGGAGAACCAGAACGGAAACATCGCGTTCGCGAGGCGGAATCCGGATTCTGTCTCGGTCGAAGCGTCTTCGGAGACGCAAAACTCCAGTGCCTCATGAATATTCGGCTGCTCATGACTCAGTCGTGTAATCCATTCGAGTTGGCGCGAGCTGATCCACTCCGTCGCAGCGCGCACGGCGAGCTGTTCGAACCAATCCCGATGGCGACGGCGCAGTTCCCGACCCTCTCCGGTCTCGTGCAGCTTTTCCCAGCCGTACTCTCGCAGCGTTTCGAGAAGTCGGTATCGAACAACGGATGTCGGCTCTTCCCGAGTGAGAATCGACTTGTCCACCAATGATGCCAATCCATCCAGCACTTCGCCCGCGCCGAGGTCGAATGCGCACACAGCTTCCACCGCATCCAATTCGAAGCCGCCCGCGAATACCGACAACCGGGCCCACAACTTCTGTTCGAGCGGCGTACACAGTTCGTGGCTCCAGTCCATGCACAATCGCAGCGTTTGCTGACGCGACGGTGCACCGCGACTACCCCCGGTCAGGAGCTGAAACTTGTCGGTGAGGCGCTCGAGGATCTGAGTGGTCGACATCGCACGCAATCGTGCCGCGGCTAATTCGATCGGCAGCGGCAGACCGTCGAGTCGCTGGCAGATCTGAGCCAGTGAGACTCGGTTGTCCTCGGTGATCTCGAAAGTCGGGACGGCGGCGCCGGCGCGTTCGGCGAACAGGGTCACCGCGTCGTAGCCCGATAAGCCGCGTATCGACGGGAGCTGATCCGGATCGGGCACAGTCAACGGCGGGACGCGAATCACGGTTTCCCCACCGATTCCCAGAGGTTCCCGACTCGTGGCAAGGATCCGTACCTCGGGACAGGTGCGCAGAATTGATTCGGTGAGCCCAGCGATGGGATCAAGTAGCTGTTCGCAGTTATCGAGCACCAGCAGCATCCGAGAAGAACTGAGGTGATCGATCAGATTGTCCAGCACAGGTCGCGCAGACCAGTTACGCAGTCCGAGGGTTGTCGCCACTTCGTCGACAACAAGGGATTCGTCACGGAGCTCACCCAACTCGACCAACCAGACTCCGTCGGGAAATGCGTTTCGCGATTGTCGGGCTACGTGTAGTGCAAGCCTGGTCTTGCCAACACCGCCGACGCCGGTGAGTGTCACCAACCGCGATGCCGACAGCACCTTCTTCGTCTCTGTCAGCTCTCGGCGTCGACCGACAAAGCTGGTCAGCTCCAGTGGCAGATTCCCGACGTGGTCCTGGGTAGTTCTGCCTCTCTCCGCGCGAGTCGGCGACGGGGTGGCGTCGCGGGTGGAATTGTCCGCAGAACGGGAGTGGTTGGGCTGAGGGGGCAATTCCGAGCGTTCGGCGTTCAAGGCCATCTCGTCAATTGGCCAACCGTGACTGCGCTGGATGTTCTGGAGTTCTTCACCGAACTCGACCGCCGTCGACGGACGATCGCCAGGATCGACGGACATTGCTCGTTCGAGAAGGGCGCGAACATCGGGTTGTATCTCCTGCTCGCGTAGATCCGGAACGAGTCGGCCGGTGACGGCGCACAACAGTGTCGCGGCGAGCCCGAAGATGTCGGCGGCCGGACCAGGCTGTTGTCCCTTCACTACCTCTGGCGCTGTGAAAGCGGGAGAACCGGCGATAGTTCCGGTTGCGGTGTCGAATTCCGTGGCAACGTGCGCGATTCCGAAGTCGGCAAGCTCCGGTTCGCCGTAATCCGTCAACAGGATGTTCGCGGGCTTCACGTCCCGATGGACGATGCCCAGACGATGCGCGGTTTCGAGGGCGCCGGCCACTTTGACACCCAGTCGCAGCGCCGCCTCGCACTCGAGGCGACCGCTGTGGCGAATCTGGGCCTGCAGCGAATCCAGGGGGTGGTACGGCATCACGATGTAAGGCTGGCCACTGGTTGTGGTGCCGACCTGGAGAACATTGACAATGTTCGGATGTCCCGTCAACCTGCCCATCGCGCGCTGTTCTTTGAGGAATCGTGCGACGTTTTCCCGGTCGAATTCGCCGGTCAATACCTTTACAGCGACCGTGCGCTCCAAGGATCGCTGACGGCACCGATAGACGACACCGAAGCCGCCCCGCCCGATCTCAGTTGCGTCTTCGAATCCGGCTTCGGTCAGATCTGCAGTCACTGCATCACGCCGTGTCGGGGGTGGATCAGTATCGGCCATCAGTAGCTTCGATCCGGTGCAGTCGCATTGAGTCGGCACTTGGGCACCGAGAATGCCACGAACGGATCCGCGTCACGGTATGAAGGGGCACCGTGCACGTCACTTCTCGGCGTGTGTTCCAGGATATCCCCGCCGGGCGGCGGAGGTGAAAAATAGCTGACGGCCTCATCGGCCGCGCGACGGGCCGCTCCTTCGCCTGGTAGTAGTCAGCCCCGGAAGATTTTCCGGCGGGCCAGCTTCCACCGGCCACTTTCGAAGCGAAATGTGTCAACGTATCGTCCGATGCCGTCGAGTTTCGGGGTGGAATCGGTGTCGGTATAGAAGGCCCAGGTAGATGTGGCGCACGCTTCTGTTTCGGACCGAATGTCGATCGAAATGCAGTCCGGGACATGACGTGTCCGTGTCCCGCGGCTCGGCGCGCGACTAGTCAACGACGTCCGGTGTTGTCATGTTCCGGACTCTCCTCATTCAATTGGACGGCGGGGTCAGTAGCCATTCCGCCTTCTCGTCGCCGTCCCAACGCCTGATCGGCCCGCAATCTCCGATTACTACCGCACTGCCGAGCAGAGAGATCGCATAACCCAATTGATCCGGAGTGATCCGCCGCGCCAACGTCACATGTGGTGTCCAGGACCCGGGTTCGATGTGCGCGGAGATACCGCTCGATCCCGCAGCAGCCGCGTAGACGTCGTGGTGAAGTCGCAGTAGTGCTCGCGACGGAATTACCGAGCGTGCCAACACAAACTGCTTGCCACCGAAAACTATGTAACCGCCCAGTCGAACCTCGAAGGACGGCTGCATGAACCTTCTGCTGAGGATTGCGTCGACGTCAGCCGGAATGCTGTGGGCAGCGAACAACGTGATGTGTGGACGATTCGATGCGCTGTGACGACTTGCTTGACTGGGTAGTTCGGCATCTGCGAGCACAGTCCACTGCGAGCGAACCGCAGATTCGCTCGACGCGTCGAGCAACAACTCCACCGACTGGACCATCGTGAGCAATGATTACCCGATGACAGGTGCGAGCGCAATCACTTCTCCGACACTGCGACTGGGACTCATGCACGGCGACGGAATCGGCCACGAGATTGTCCCCGTGGCGCGGCAGATTGTCGACGCGGCAATGTCCGCGGTTCACGCGCCACCGGTGGACTGGGTGGAACTTCCGCTCGGACGGGAAGCCATCGAGACACACGGGACGCCGATTCCCGACAAGACTGTCGTAGCCCTCGAACAGCTACCCGGATGGATTCTCGGACCCCATGACAGTGCGTCGTACCCGAGTGAGTTTCGTGGACAGCTCACGCCAGGCGGTGTGATCCGCAAGAAATTCGAACTCTTCGCGAATATCCGACCCGCGATCGCATTCGAGGGAGTGAAGGCCCTCGTCCCGACGATGGATCTGGTCATCGTCCGCGAGAACACCGAAGGGCTGTATGCGGATCGCAACATGGCGGTGGGCAGCGGAGAGTTCATGCCGACGCCGGATCTCGCTCTGGCTGTCGGCGTCTTCACCCGAGCGGCCTGCGAGCGAATTGCTCGGACCGCATTCACGCTGGCGACACGTCGACGCAACCACGTCACCATCGTGCACAAGGCGAATGTCCTGACACTGACCACCGGACTTTTCCGGGACGCCTGCCTGAGCGTCGCTACCGAATTTCCGCACGTCGTCGTCGACGATCAACACGTCGACGCCATGGCAGCACTTCTCGTCCGCCGCGGCGGAGACTTCGACGTCGTCGTCACGGAGAACATGTTCGGCGACATACTTTCAGACCTGACCGGAGAACTGTCGGGCTCACTCGGCAGCGCACCGTCGATCAATGCTTCGGAAACCAAAGTTATGGCTCAGGCCGCGCACGGTGCCGCGCCGGATATCGCGGGTAAGAACCGGGCCAACCCCACCGCGTTATTGCTGTCGAGCGCGATGATGCTCGACTGGCTCGGCGAATCTCGTGGAGACAGTGGGCTCACACTCGCGGCAAGCCGCATCACGAACGCCGTTCGAGGCACTATCGCCGCTGGAACTGCGACAGCTGACCTAGGCGGATTAGCCTCGACCAGTCAATTCGCCGAAGCGGTGTTCGCACGCACAGTTCGTCGCTGATTCTGTGAGCGGGTTGCCGGAGGTTTCGACGAATCGGTGCTGGAGTAACTCCTGCCGTAACCTACCGTTCTATCGAATTTCGAATGAACGTTGCTCGGTGCGGCGATCGACGAGTGGAGAGCAGAGTCGTGGTCGGTGAAAACGTGCGGGTACAAGTAGTTCGGCGTAGGGGCGTGCGCGCACATGTGGTGCGTCTGCTGTTGATTGGTGTGATCGTCGCGCTCTGCGGCGGATGCGTTGTCAACGATGAAGGACTGGTACCCGAGGGGCCGGCGATCAGTGTGCAGAAAGTCCCCGAGATCGCGGCGCTCCTGCCACCGAAGGTCGCAGAATCCGGGAAACTTCAGATTGGTGTCAACATTCCGTACGCACCCAACGAGTTCAAGGATGCGTCCGGAACCATCGTCGGATTCGACGTCGATCTCATGGACGCTGTCGCTGCGGTTCTCGGCGTCGAAGCCGTGTTCAACCAAGCAGACTTCGACAAGATCATTCCCTCGATCCAGGCCGGTAGTTACGACTTGGGGATGTCGTCGTTCACCGACTCCAAAGAGCGGGAAAAGACCGTCGATTTCGTCACTTATTACAGTGCCGGCATCCAATGGGCACAGCGGCCGGACAACCCGGTCGACCCGAACAATGCTTGCGGATTGCGGGTCGCGGTGCAGACCACGACCACTGAAGACATCGACGAGGTGCCCGCCAAGAGCGCGGCGTGTGTGGCCGCCGGTAAACCGCCGATCGACAAGGTCAAGTACGACAGCCAAGACGACGCAGCCAACGCGCTCATCCTTGGACGGGTCGATGCTCTATCTGCCGACTCGCCGGTTACCGGTTATGCGATCAAGCGCAGTAAGGGCCGGATGGAAGCGGCCGGTGCTCCGTTCGAATCCGCGCCGTACGGCTGGCCGATAGTCAAAGGATCAGGTTTGGGCCCGGCGCTGCAACAGGCCATGCAGTATCTGATCGACAGCGGTGTCTATCAGCAGATTGCAGAAACGTGGAGCGTTGAGGCAGGGGTCATCGAGGTATCGAAGATCAACGGTGCGGAGAGTTGATGAACAAGCACCTATTGCAACAAATATGGGCAAACCCAGTATCGAACGGGGAGAGGCGTCAACGATGACAACAACGGGCAGTGCGGACGTGGGGAGCGTGGACCCGGGCAACGGGCAACCCCCGCCGATCAAGGCCATCCCGCTGCGGCGGCCAGGTCGCTGGATAGCCGCAATCGTTGTACTGGTTCTTTTCGGACTCTTTCTCTACGGCGCAGCCACAAATGAGGCTTTTGCTTGGGGCACCTACCGTCAGTACCTGTTCGACTCGCGGATTTCAGAGGGTGCGTGGAACACGATCAAGTTGACCGTGTTGGCGATGGTGTTGGCCATCGTTCTCGGAGTAGTCCTGGCAGTGATGCGGTTGTCGCCCAACCCAGTTCTGCGGAGTGCGTCCTGGGTCTATCTGTGGGTCTTCCGTGGCACGCCGGTTTACGTCCAACTGGTGTTTTGGGGTCTGTTCCCCGCCATCTACAAAAGCCTCGATCTCGGAATTCCGTTTGTCCATCAGTTCGTGCATATCGACATGTACGGGATCCAGGCACCGTTCCTCTTCGCTGTGATCGGGCTGGGTCTGAACGAAGCTGCCTACATGTCGGAAATCGTTCGTGCCGGCGTCGGTTCCGTCAACGAAGGTCAGAGCGAGGCATCAACCGCGTTGGGTATGACGTGGGGGCAGACCATGCGTCGGACTGTCCTCCCACAGGCGATGCGAGTCATCATCCCGCCCACGGGTAACGAAGTCATCAGCATGCTCAAGACAACGTCGCTGGTCTCTGCGGTGAATTTCACTGGCGAATTGTACGGTCGCTCCCGGGATATTTCGGGTGCCAATTTCGAGCCGATTCCGCTACTGATGGTTGCGTCCACCTGGTACCTCGTAATCACGAGTCTCCTGATGATCGGTCAGTACTACGTCGAGCGGCACTACTCGAAGGGCGCGACGCGGGCGCTCACTACCCGCCAACTTCAGGCACTTGCCGACGCACAAGGTAAAGACACGGTTGTGGAGACACTTCCGGATGTTCCCGGAGGAGAACGTAAATGACACCGATGGTGAAAGCGGAGCAGGTCTGCAAGAACTTCGGCGCGCTCGAAGTTCTCAAAGGCATTTCGCTCGAAATCGATCGCGGGCAGGTGCTTTGCCTTGTCGGACCGTCCGGATCAGGCAAGTCGACATTCCTTCGATGCATCAATCACCTCGAGCAGGTCAATGCCGGGCGTCTGTACGTCGATGGTGATCTGGTCGGCTATTCCGAGAAGAACGGCAAGCTCTACGAACTTCATCCGCGAGCTGCTGCCAAACAACGCCGCGATATCGGCATGGTGTTCCAGCATTTCAACTTGTTCCCGCATCGGACGGCACTCGAGAACATCATCGAAGCGCCCACCCAGGTGAAGAGGATCAGCAAGAAGAAGGCCGTCGAGCGCGCCAAGGATCTCCTCGATCAGGTCGGCTTGAGCGCCAAGGCCAATGCGTACCCGGCGCAGTTGTCCGGCGGACAGCAACAGCGAGTCGCGATCGCGCGCGCTCTGGCGATGGACCCGAAGCTGATGTTGTTCGACGAGCCGACATCAGCGCTCGACCCGGAACTGGTCGGTGAGGTACTCGCGGTCATGAAACAACTTGCCAAGGACGGCATGACGATGGTCGTCGTCACCCACGAGATGGGTTTCGCCCGCGAAGTTGCCGATCAACTGGTGTTCATGGACGGCGGCGTCGTCGTCGAATCGGGAGAGCCGCGCGAGCTACTCGCCAATCCGAAGCAAGATCGCACCAAGGCGTTCCTGTCGAATCTGCTGTAACCGTCAGGGTTTGACGGCGCTGAAAATTGCGGTGCCCGGAAAGAGTTGGCCGCGAAGGGGACTCCACTGTCCCCATTCGCGGTCCAACCATTCCGGCCACTCCGGTTCGATGATGTCCTGAACCTGCAGTCCGGCGGCCACCAATTCGCGTACGCGGTCGCCGATTGTGCGGTGATGCTCGACGTACGTCGGGACGCCGTTGTCGTCGACCTCGACGTAGGGCGTGCGGTCGAAGTAGGGGAGTGTTGCGGTCAAACCCTTGGGCCCGGGATCGTCGGGGAAGATCCAGCGGATCGGGTGGTTGACCGCGAAGACCCACTTTCCGCCCGGCCGCAGGACGCGCGCGACCTCGTTCATGACCTGCTGGGAATCGGCCACGAAGGGGACCGCGCCGAACGCCGAGCAGACGATGTCGAAACTCTCGTCGGCAAACGGCAGCAGCTCTGCGCTCGCCTGGATCAGCGGGACGCGTGGGCCACCGGTGTTCATCGCATCGACTCCGCGTGCGAGCATCCCCATCGAGATATCGAGTCCGACCGCTCGAGCGCCGTGGCCGGCCAGCCATCGTGCACAGGGGGCGGATCCGCAGCCCACTTCGAGAATGTCCTTGTCGACGATGTCGCCCAGAAGGTGATGGTCGCCTTCGTGCAGTCCCTCCGGGCACCAGACAAATTCGCCTTCGGCGCTGTTCACGCCCAGAAATTCGCCGTGTGTCCGGTGGTAATCCTCGGCGTCGGCGTCCCACCACGCACGGCTCGCACGGTCGCTTGTACCGGAGTCGACTCGAACTCGTCCGACACCGCTGGTGCCGAGGATGGAATTGGCGGCGGCGTGGCGATCGTCAGACATATCGAACAGACTAGAGCGCGTACGGTGGCGACAGAGTACCCGGGTTTGCCTGGTCTGACAGCCGACGCGTAGTCTTACCCACGCGAGTGTCTGTCATTCTGCCGATTGTCTGTACGGGGCCTTTCACGAGGTTGCGGATCGGTATGAACGAGAGATCTTGTGGTGCGCCGTTCGGGCGCGGAATGTGATTCGGTTTCCGGTTGTTACTTTCGGGTGCAACTGGGTACTGCATTTTCGCACCTAGATGTTGCATCTCGTCCGACAAAATCCATCAACCGACCACAACTCGTCCGGAGCAATTCAACATATGCCCTCCACAACCAATACCTCGCCGCAGGTAGCCATTAACGATATTGGCTCTGCCGAGGACTTCCTCGCCGCCATTGACGCCACGATCAAGTACTTCAACGATGGTGACATCGTCGAGGGAACCATCGTCAAGGTCGACCGCGACGAGGTTCTGCTCGACATCGGTTACAAGACCGAAGGCGTCATCCCTTCTCGTGAGCTCTCCATCAAGCACGACGTCGACCCCAACGAGGTCGTCTCCGTGGGAGATGCGGTTGAGGCTCTCGTCCTCACCAAGGAGGACAAAGAAGGTCGACTGATCCTGTCGAAGAAGCGCGCTCAGTACGAGCGTGCCTGGGGCACCATCGAGGAGCTCAAGGAGAAGGACGAGGCCGTTAAGGGCACCGTCATCGAGGTCGTCAAGGGCGGCCTCATCCTTGACATCGGTCTTCGTGGCTTCCTCCCCGCTTCGCTCGTCGAGATGCGTCGCGTCCGCGATCTCCAGCCGTACGTCGGCAAGGAGATCGAGGCCAAGATCATCGAGCTCGACAAGAACCGCAACAACGTGGTTCTGTCGCGTCGCGCATGGCTCGAGCAGACCCAGTCTGAGGTCCGCAGCGAATTCCTGCACCAGCTCCAGAAGGGCCAGGTCCGCAAGGGCGTCGTGTCCTCCATCGTCAACTTCGGTGCATTCGTGGACCTGGGCGGCGTAGACGGCCTGGTTCACGTTTCCGAGCTGTCTTGGAAGCACATCGATCACCCGTCCGAGGTTGTCGAGGTCGGCACCGAGGTCACCGTCGAGGTTCTCGACGTCGATCTGGACCGCGAGCGCGTTTCCCTGTCGCTCAAGGCAACGCAGGAAGATCCGTGGCGCCAGTTCGCTCGCACCCACGCGATCGGCCAGATTGTGCCCGGCAAGGTCACGAAGCTGGTTCCGTTCGGTGCATTCGTGCGCGTCGAAGAGGGAATCGAAGGCCTCGTTCACATCTCGGAGCTGGCAGAACGCCACGTCGAGGTTCCGGACCAGGTTGTTGGTGTCGGCGACGACGCACTCGTCAAGGTCATCGACATCGACCTCGAACGTCGTCGTATCTCGCTGTCGCTGAAGCAGGCCAACGAGGATTACAACGCCGAGTTCGATCCGTCCAAGTACGGCATGGCCGACTCGTACGACGAGCAGGGCAACTACATCTTCCCCGAGGGCTTCGATCCCGAGACCAACGAATGGCTCGAGGGCTTCGACAAGCAGCGCGAAGAGTGGGAAAACCGCTACGCCGAGGCTGAGCGTCGCCACAAGATGCACACCACTCAGATGGAGAAGACCGCTGCAGACGAGGCCGCTGAAGCTGCCACCGCTGCCGCAGGCTACTCCTCGGAGACTGCATCTGCTGACGACGATGAGGCTCCGGTCGCTGAAGGCTCCGCTCCGGCTGAGTCCGCTGGCGGATCGCTTGCCAGCGATGCACAGCTCGCCGCACTTCGTGAGAAGCTGTCGGGCAACGCATAAGGATTACCGCTTGATCTGATCAAGCGAGATCTTGAAAGAACCCCGCTCCTGCATTGCAGGAGCGGGGTTCTTTTTTTGTTGCGCAGGCTCATACTTCTGCAGAGGCAAGTGCAATCAACCAGTTTGATCTCGACGTGAAGACAAAAAAATAGGCCACCAGCCTGTTCAGACTGGTGGCCTATCGGTGGAGCTGTGAAATTCTAGGTCAGGCGATAGTTGCCGGAGCCGGTACCCAGTACGTCGCAGTAGCTTCTGCGGTGCGCTTGCGCATCGACGCGAAGCTGTGACGGCCTTGGCTCACGAGCACGGTGAACCATGTCCGGCGATGCTCCGCCAATGCGAAGGCGACCTCGGGGTATTCGATGCAGTGCACGCCGTTCGGCATTCCGAGGCGGTGCTGACCGAGATGGTCGCGATCTGCTCGCATGGCGTCCACTTTCTCGAGAAGGTACAGGGCGTTCGCTAGAACTTAACCACACGGATTGCGCAAATTGTGGTAATTGGGTGTCGAGGGTGCGGCGTGTTCGAATTCAGGACTCGTTCTCGCCCACAGTCACTGAGGGTGAGAGACTGTCGGTTGTGTTGAGACTTGGCCTCACTGGAGGCATCGGAGCCGGCAAGTCGACTGTGTCGAAAATTCTCACCGAACTGGGAGCAGTGATCGTTGATGCCGACCTGATCGCCCGGGAAGTCGTAGAACCCGGCAGTCCGGGATTGGCAGCGTTGGCGCAGGCATTCGGTGACGGAATCCTGGCCGACGACGGCAGTCTCGATCGGCCGGCGTTGGCGGCGTTGGCGTTTGCCGACGACACTTCCCGTGGCACGCTCAACTCCATCCTTCATCCGCTGATCGGAAACCGGACGGCCGAGCAGATTGCTGCCGTGCCTTCGGATTCCGTACTGGTGCAGGATATTCCGCTGTTGGTCGAAGCGGGCATGGCCCCGGCATTCAACCTTGTCGTCATCGTGTACGTCGATGCCGAAGAGCGGGTACGACGGTTGGTCGGCTCACGGGGGATGCCTGAGGCGGATGCCCGCGCTCGTATCGCGGCGCAGGCGAACGATGTTCAGCGTCGCATTGTTGCGGACGTGTGGCTCGACAACAGCGGTGATCCGGGGGCGCTCGACGTCGTTGTCCGCGAGTTGTGGGCAACGCGAATCGCGCCCTTCGAGGAAAACCTGCGCACCGGCTCGGTGGTTCGGGCGCTCCCCGCATTGAGCGCGGCGGATCCGTCGTGGCCCGCTCAGGCCGGTCGGCTGATCAACAGGTTGGCGCTCCTCTGCGGTGACCGCGCACTGCGGATCGATCACATCGGTTCCACTGCCGTTCCGGAACTTGATGCCAAGGATGTGATCGACATTCAGATCACGGTCGAGCACCTGGGAATTGCCGATCAACTTGCTGCAGATCTTGCGGCCGGCGGGTTCCCGCGCATCGAGCACATCGTTGCCGACGACCCGAAGCCTGCGTATATCGGCGGTGAAACTGATCCTGCCGTGTGGGCCAAGCGGATTCACGGCGGTGCCGATCCGGGGCGTCTGGTGAACATTCACGTCCGCGTCGACGGTTGGCCGGGCCAACAGTTCGCACTCGTGTTCCGGGACTGGCTGCGGGCAGACAGCGAAGCCCGCGACGAGTACTCGTTGTTGAAAGTCCGCGCAGCCTCGCAGACAGCCGGAATCGACGACTACGACAGGGCGATGGACGCCTACCAGTCAGTCAAGACGCCCTGGTTCGACACGGCGTTTCATCGGGCCTGGGAGTGGGCCGAGAAGTCGGGTTGGAAGGCTTGAAGCTCAGCGCCAGGTGATGGGCATGCCTACCGACGTGAGCCACGCGCCGAGATCGTGATCGTGTGCAGCGATTCCGTCGATGGTGCTGGCCGCTGTCAGCATGGCGCGTTCGGAGGTCTTGGGGTCGAGGATTCCAGCCGCATGGGCTTCGAGGAGTTCGTCGACGTCGAGTAGTTCCGTGCTGCGCCCGGTCTGCACGATCAGATCGAGATAGTGGTCTTCGGATGTCCAGGCATGCTCGCCGCGAGTGAAGTCACCGATGTCGATGTAGTGATCCTGGTCGCGTTCGTGGCCGGGGTTGAAATGGAAGATCGATGCGCGGATCCCGAGGTCGGGCAGTATCCAGGACTCCAGATAGTGGAACTGCGGGTGGTCCGCGTGCCGAGCCATATAGAGACCCCATGGTTCTTCGCGATACTGCTCGACCTGGCGAACGAAGCCCTTGGGGTCGATGTTGGTTCGCGCCACCAGATCGAACGTCTCGACCTTCGGCGGGTGGATGTGGGGGCGCGATTCGCTCATGGTGCAAGAACCTACCGTCGAAGTGCTCACGCGCAACTACACATGCTGTCGGTGGGTGCGTTTACCCTGGTTTCATGGCGTTTGCTTCCGAACATCCCGTCCTCGCGCATTCCGAGTTCCGCCCGATCGGCGACATCGAGCGTTCCGATGCACGTTTCGAGGTTGTCAGTGAATACGAGCCGGCCGGCGATCAGCCTGCCGCTATCGCCGAACTCGAGAAACGGATCAAGGCAGGCGAGAAAGATGTTGTCCTGCTCGGTGCGACGGGTACCGGTAAGTCCGCGACGACGGCTTGGCTGATCGAGAAGCTGCAGCGTCCGGCCTTGGTGATGGCACCCAACAAAACGCTGGCTGCGCAGTTGGCCAACGAGCTTCGAGAGATGCTGCCCAACAATGCTGTCGAATATTTTGTCTCGTACTACGACTACTACCAACCTGAGGCGTACATTGCTCAGACCGATACGTACATCGAGAAGGATTCCTCGGTCAACGACGACGTCGAGCGTCTGCGGCACTCGGCGACCTCGAGCCTGTTGTCGCGGCGTGATGTCGTCGTGGTGGCATCCGTGTCCTGCATCTATGGTCTCGGTACACCGCAGTCCTACTTGGATCGCTCGATTCAGCTCGATGTCGGTGTCGAGATTCCGCGTGATGCTTTCCTGCGCCTACTCGTCGATGTCCAGTACAACCGCAATGACGTTGCGTTCACCCGCGGGTCGTTCCGGGTTCGCGGTGACACCGTCGAGATCATTCCGTCCTACGAAGAACTGGCTGTTCGTATCGAGTTCTTCGGCGACGAGATCGAGGCTTTGTACTATCTCCATCCGCTGACCGGCGACATCGTCCGCAAGGTCGATACTGTTCGGATCTTCCCGGCCACCCACTACGTAGCTGGTCCGGAGCGGTTGGAGCGTGCGACCAAGGACATCGAGGCGGAGCTCGAAGAACGTCTCGCAGAGTTGGAAGGCAAGGGCAAACTGCTCGAGGCCCAGCGTCTGCGGATGCGTACGCAATACGACCTCGAAATGATCAAGCAGGTCGGATTCTGCTCGGGCATCGAGAACTACTCGCGGCACATCGACGGCCGTGGACCGGGCACGGCGCCGGCGACACTCATCGATTACTTCCCGGAGGACTTCCTCTTGGTCATCGACGAGTCGCACGTGACGGTTCCGCAGATCGGAGCCATGTACGAGGGTGACATGTCGCGCAAGCGGAACCTGGTGGAATTCGGCTTCCGCCTGCCGTCGGCAACCGACAACCGGCCGCTTACCTGGGAAGAGTTCAGCCAACGGATCGGTCAGACCGTCTACCTTTCGGCGACTCCCGGAAAGTACGAGCTCGGTCAGACGGGCGGCGAGTTTGTCGAGCAGGTCATTCGGCCGACCGGCCTGGTGGACCCCGAGGTCATCGTCAAGCCGACCAAAGGCCAGATCGACGACCTGGTGCATGAGATCCGTGAGCGGGCGTCCAAGAACGAACGCGTCCTTGTCACGACCCTTACCAAGAAGATGTCGGAAGACCTCACCGACTACCTCCTCGAACTCGGAATCCGTGTCCGGTACCTGCACTCCGACATCGACACGTTGCGTCGCGTCGAACTTCTGCGGCAGTTGCGGCTGGGGGAGTACGACGTCCTGATCGGCATCAACCTGCTCCGAGAAGGCCTGGACCTACCCGAGGTATCCCTGGTCGCAATCTTGGACGCAGACAAGGAAGGGTTCCTCCGTAGTTCCACCAGCCTCATCCAGACGATTGGCCGCGCAGCTCGTAACGTGTCCGGTCAAGTCCACATGTATGCCGACAAGATCACCAAGTCCATGGCGCAGGCAATCGAAGAGACCGAACGTCGCCGAGAAAAGCAGGTCGCATACAACACCAAGATGGGCGTGGATCCGCAGCCATTGAGGAAGAAGATCGCTGACATCCTCGATCAGGTTTACGAGGAAGCCGAGGACACTGCGGCTTCGATCGACATCGGCGGGTCCGGTCGCAATGCGACCCGCGGACGGAGAGCACAGGGTGAGGCAGGTCGCGCTGTCAGCGCGGGTGTGTACGAAGGTCGCGATACCAAGTCGATGCCGCGAGCCGAATTGGCAGATCTGGTCAAGGAACTCACCGATCAGATGATGAACGCTGCCCGCGATTTGCAGTTCGAGTTGGCCGGCCGTTTGCGCGACGAGATTTCAGATTTGAAGAAGGAACTCCGAGGCATGGACGCAGCCGGATTGAAGTAGACCACCTGGCGAGGTGAACCGTAGGTTCCCGCTACGGTTTACGTATGGACGCACAGACTGCAGGTAAGACCGGCCGAACTCTCGAGCTTCTTCATTCGTTGGCCTACTTCGTTCCCGAGACGGAGCAGGAATTGGTTGCTGCCGGTCTCGAGCCTGGCCGGATGATCTACTTCGCCGGCCGTTCGGCGCCGCTGGGAACTCCACCTGCCACCGTCGTGACGTCGACGTTCTACAACTTCAACCCGGAACTGATCGGCAGCGTCATTCCGCGGGCGTGGGAACTGGCGAAACCGTCGGAGATCGTTGCAGCCCGCTACCGGGCGATTGATGCCGCGTACGTGCGACTGCTGGGCGCTGATGTGACGGGATCATCCGACATGGCGGAGGCCGCTGAGTTGGTGTCGATCGCAGCGCGCAACATCCCCGGCGTCGAGGGCCGTCCGCTGTACGCCGGATGGGCGTCGGTCGAGTGGCCCACGGTCCCACATGTCGCTTTCTGGCATGCGTTGACCTTGCTGCGTGAGTACCGCGGTGACGGTCATATCGCGGCCCTGCAGACTGCCGATCTCAATGGTTTGGACGCTCTGATCACGCACACTGCAACCGGAATCGGCTTCCAGAAGAAGTTTGCGCAGACGCGTCGGGGATGGTCGCAGGAACAATGGAACGAGGCCGTCGAAAGCTTGAAAGATCGTGAACTATTGGACCGCGCGACTGGCGAGTTGACTGAGGACGGTCAGGATCTGCGTGACGTCGTCGAGGATCTGACAGACGATCTGGCGTTTGCACCGTGGGATGCCTTGGGCGAGTCGGGGGCGAAGCGGCTACTCGAAATCGCTGCGCCGTGGCGCGCTGCGTTGGTTGAACAAGAAGTATTTCCGACGGCTTTATTCGGTCCGCGTTTCGGAGAAATGCGCTGACCTGCTATCTTTGAGGGATTCTTGATGTTACTTCACATCACATTCACTGTTGATTTGTGGTGTGTACGGCAATTGACACAATCGTCGCCACAACCCCGCTAATGTCAGCGCAGCGGTTGTCGAGTTGGTGCAGAGTCTGCGTCAGTCGGTAGCTGCTGTTCTGACCATCCCTTAAACATGGAGGAATGAATGAGTGCCTACCGGACCGTTGTCGTAGGAACCGATGGCTCCGAGTCGTCACTGAAAGCGGTGGACCGAGCTGCGAGCATCGCAGGCGACGCCGGTGCACAGCTCGTGATCGCGTGTGCGTACTACCCGTCCGACCCGAAGGACGTCAGTGCCGCCGCCGACGTACTAGGCAACGAGGCGTACCAGGTCACCGGATCGGCGCCGACCTACGAAATTCTTCGAACCGCCCGTGAGCGCGCCCATGCCGCCGGAGCGCAGAACATCGTCGAACGCGCTGTGGTCGGCGCCCCGGTCGAATCGCTGCTGGCGCTGCTCGACGAGGTCGAAGGTGACCTTCTGGTCATCGGAAACCGCGGACTGAACACTTTGACCGGTCGTCTTCTCGGGTCGGTCCCGTCTGATGCTGCTCGCAAGGCAACGTCAGACGTCCTGATCGTTCATACCGTTCGCTGATCGCTTCGGAGTAGTCGCTTCAGCAGTAGTTGGCATCAGCCGCATCAACAATCACCGCAGCCAGTCGATCGGCTTCAGGCGAGATTGTGGGTGCGGCTGAGTTGTCGGTGGGGATGGCCGTGTCCTGAAGTTGTGACGGATTGCCCGTGGCTCCGTTGTGCGCCATGGGCCTCACGTTCGCGATGATCGTCGCACGGTCGGTACCGGCACGGAGCTGTCGGCAGATTCCGTCGCCGAGAGCCTGAAGAGTGTCGTCGGGAAGCTGTGATTCGCCGCCACCGGCGAGTATGGCGTCCCGGAGCCGGTGGATGCTGGCAGCTCGAGGTGATGTCGCCGGTGTAGTGGTGGCTACGACACCATCACCGGGCGCCGCGGTCACCGACGACTGAGCCTGGCTGCAGCCGACCAGTATCGATCCGCAGAGGCCGATCAGTACGGCGCCGCCCAGGGCGCGTGTGCGAGGCTGTGCGAGCACTTGACGGGTGCGGGTCGAGACCGGAGCTGCCACGAGTGGGATTTCCTTCAGTAGAAGCGACATGAGCGAACGTACCTTCCCGCCGTCAGGCTACGGGCGCGAACACTGCCTCTGCGACGTTGTCGAGTACCGCCGGAAGCGATTCGACGTGAATGATGCCCAGTCGCTGGGTTGCGCGAGTCAACGCCACGTACAGGTCGTTCATCCCTCGCGGGGATTCATCGAGAATATTCGACGGTTCGACGATGAACACGGTGTCGAATTCCAGACCCTTGACGTCCTTGACGGACAGCACGCTCACCGAGTCGTTGGCGAGCGCCGCCAGGGTTTTCACCATGTCAACTCCGGCGATCACGGCAGTGAGACCGGCGTGTGACTCGTGCTCGATGCAGTGGCGCACCGTCGCTTCGAGATTCTCAGCCGTCGTCTTCAGTGCCCAGGGTGCAAAACCGCTGTCTCTCACCGAGCGCGGAACCGCTTGCGACGGGTCGATTTCCTCGAGCACCCGGTGCGCGACGTCCATGATTTCCGACGGGGTTCGGTAGTTCACCGTCAACTGGGTGAGCTTCCAGCGCTTCGCGACGTACGGCTCGAGTATCGTCTGCCAGGACGAAGTGCCCGCGGGATCGCCGGTCTGAGCTGTATCGCCGACCAGTGTCATCCATCGGTTCGGTATGCGGCGCATCAACATTCGCCACGCCATCGCGGACAATTCTTGTGCCTCGTCGACGATGACGTGACCGTACGTCCAGGTGCGATCTCCCGCAGCACGTTCCGCGGTGGTCTGTTGTTGTCCGAGATCGTGGCGCTGTGCGAGCTGGCTGGCGTCGATCAGGTCGTAGGCCATCAGGATCTCGGGGTCCAGTTCGTCCTCGAGGTCCTGCGGGGCCGAACCTGTCAAAATATCGAGCGCGCCCTGCGCATCCGCGATCTGCGCGCGCCATTGTCGTTGTGCACGTTCACGCTCCGCCGCGTCGTCGACACCGAGAATTTCAGCCAGTTCATCGAGAAGTGGCGCGTCGGCGGCACTGAATCCGGGGCCGACGCTCTGCAGCAATTCAGCACGCTGGTTGTCGTCGAGTTGCGGCGCCGCTTTTGCCAGCCGAGTCGGTGACGTCCAGAGCTCGGCCAGAATCTGCTGCGGGGAAAGCTCGGGCCACAGTTTGCTGATTGCGGCCATGATGTCGGTGTCTTCGCGCATTTCGTCGCGGATGTCGGCGATGTCGTCTCGGCTCAGAAGCGAACCGCCATCAACAAGGTTGCCGCCGATGATCGCCGCCATCTGCAGGGCCAGAGCCTCGATGACTGCGGATACGAAGATCGGTCTCGCCAAGTTGTGCGGGCGACGGGACGAGCGCGCTCGTCCGCGAGCCTTGGTGACAACCTGTCGATCCAATTTCAGATCGTAAGTATCGAATCGAAGGACAATCGGTTTCGACGGGACTTCCTGGCGATCGCGGACGGCGTTCTTGAGGACATCGAGGATGTCCAGAGACCCCTTGATCTCGCCGGCCTTCAGTGAATCGACCCGTGTTGCACGCACTCCCGGATACAGATCGCCGATGGTGGAAAGGAGGACACCAGTCTCACCGAGGGACGGGAGCACCTGGCTGATGTAGTCGAGGAACGTTGCGTTGGGGCCGATGATGAGAACGCCGGCCTTCGCCAACTGTTTGCGGTAGGTGTAGAGCAGGAATGCGGCGCGATGTAGTGCGACAGCAGTCTTGCCCGTTCCGGGGCCACCCTGAACCACGAGCACACTCTTGTGCTCCGAACGGATGATCGTGTCCTGCTCGGTCTGGATCGTCTCGACGATGTCGTTCATCTGCCCGGTACGGGCCGCATTCAGCGCGTCGAGGAGTGCACTCTCGCCGGCAACACCGTCGGATTCACTCACCACTCCGGCAGCACGCGCTGCATCGAGGTCCAGGTACTCGTCGTTGACTCCGGTGACCTTGCGGCTCCGGCTACGGATATGGCGTCGACGCTTCACACCCTCCGGTGCTGCCGGAGTCGCCAGGTAGAACGGGCGCGCCATCGGTGCTCGCCAGTCGAGAAGGAGGGTTTCGTAATCGTTTTCGGTGTCCAGGATTCCCAGGCGTCCGACATAACGGAGTTCGTCGTCGAAATCGATTCTGCCGAAACACAGTCCGTTCTCGGCAGCGTCGTACTTGGCCAAGTCCTCGGTATACATCGCGTTGAAAGATTCGCGTTCACTGCGAGCCTGTGGTGTTCCACCGGTCTCCAACAAGACAGTGCTCAAGCGCGATTTGGCATGCTTCCGAAGATCGTCGAGACGGGAGTACAGCATCGTCACGTAGTGCTGCTCGAGCTGTTGCTCGGTCAGTGACGGGTCCGCGTCGGGCAAGGGATCTCCTAGGCTTGGTGAAAGAACTTCATGCACCGCAAAAGTGCCAAGACAGTCTAGTTCGCTCAGGTGAATTGCCGTATACAAGCAGGTCAGGCCACCCGAAGGTGGCCTGACCTCATGCGCAGTGGTGTCAGTGCGTCAATTCATCGCGCTTCTCGCGGGCCTTCGCAAGCGCAATTTCAGCACGCTTGCGCGCACGCCTACCGAGAACCTCGGACTGCTCGGAGGCAGTCTCCGCCCACTCGTTGCTCTTCTCGAGTGCGAGTTCGGCGAACTCCGCACTTCGCTTACTTGCCAGCTCAGCGATGACGGCGCTCCGTTCCTTGGCTGTTTCCGCCAATTCGGATCCTCGCTTTTGTGCGATTTCGAGAAGCTCGGGTCCTCGCTTCTGGGCGATTTCGAGAAGCTCGGGTCCTCGCTTCTGGGCGATTTCGAGTAGCTCGGGTCCTCGCTCCTTTGCCACGTCGATCCACTCAGCACCATGTACTTTCGCAGATTCGGCCAGCTCGGAGCCACGCTCCGAAGCGAGTGTCAGGGCATGTTCGAGGCGTTCGCCGGTGTGATCGCTCTGCGCCGCGACGAGAGGCAGCGCCGCTGAAATTGTTGCTTGCGCCTTCTTTGCCGCGCGTCGACCGCGCCAACCGAGCGATGGCTTGCCTTCGGTGTCGACGGACGCGATCATCAATCCGCCGAGCAGACTGAGGTTCTTGACGAAGTTGGTGCGTTGCATTGCGCGGATCGACGGGTCAGACTCATTCCAGAAATCATGGCCGGCGAGAGTCGTCGGAATCAGGCTTCCGGCCAATGCCAACGACGCGACACGAGGCGCCTTCCCGCTTGCCAGCAACACTCCGCCGCCAATCTGTACGACGGCGTTGAGTTTGACCAGAGTCTCGGGATCGGCGGGCAATTTCTGTGTCACAGCGCCGGGCAGAGTTTCGACGGATTTGTCGATCAACGGAGTCGCCTTCACCGCTCGTTGAGCGGGATTTCGGAGCGCGTCGATTCCACCGACGATGAAGATGGTGGAGAGCAGTGGACGAGCAATTCGGCGTACCAGCATGTTCAAGCCTTCCGACGTAGGTCTTTTCCACCCTAGCGATTCGGACAAAGTTCGGGGCGGTTTGGTTGTGTCGTGGTCAGCGTCTTGAAGGTGCATTGGTGTGGGCCTTCGGCTATCTTTCGTGCGGTGCGATCCAGGAGGTAATTCGGCAATTGCTGCCGACGAGTGCCGCCCAGGTTTGTGTGCGTCGCCGTAACCCAGCCGATTCCAGTTTCCTTCGCTACCGAACCAGGCTGATTCACGAGTGAATTCGGAAGTGGTTGTGCGACCGGATTTGTCGGTCATTTCGATACTCCACCCGGTCATGTCGACGTGCAAGATTCGGCACGGTTCCGGGCGTTTCCCGAGCGCTGCGGTCTGAGCGGATGATGCTTCCGGTGCTCCTCGCGGCTGCGAATCTGCGCTATCTCTTGCTCGCAGGCTCCGCGTCCTTGGTTAGCGCTGATGACGGTGGAGATGCGCGTCATCAGTGGCGCGGTCAACTTGGGAACGGCCGGTGCCGGTTGGTCGGTCGCTCTCCTATGGATCTCGCCACGAAGGAAATACATATTGGTCCGTACCTATTGATCACCGATTGAGACGACATTTTTCCACGTGACCTGCAGATTTAGTGATCTGTTGAAAATATTTCTAGTACGCACCTTGACATGTGAGGCCTATCACGCTTGTATCTAAACCTGAACTTAGGTTTATATCTCAGCCCGGCCGGGAGGCGCTCGTGATGGATGTAAATGGACAGGCTGATGCCGGCCTGTTGCTTCTACTGCTTGTCGTGGGACTGCTGATCATCGGGCATGCGGTTCAAAAGCCCCTCGGATGGCTAGGGGGAAACGGATTGGCAACTACAGCAACAGTTTGCATGGCCTCTTCGGCGGGGTGTCAATCGTGAGCCTTGGGCTCGGTTGCCCCGGGGCAACCGGATTGATCGGCCTCCGAGCAGGTTTTATCTGACACTTTCACTTCCGTTTCACTGCTGCACTCGCCTCACTCACCCACGCAAACAGTCCAGGAGAGAGAATGAAAAACACGCTCAAGGTCCTAGGTCCAACGCTCGTGATTGCACTCGCCGTTGCCGGTTGCTCCTCGAAGGCGACCGACTCCGACAGTGCGGCAGCAAGTGGCGACCTGAAGACAGGTATCGGTGTAACCGCTGATGCCATCACGCTGGGCTCGCTGGTGCCGCTGAGTGGTCCGATCGGTGGTTTGGGCCAAGACGGAGTTGCCGGCATCCAGCTGTGGTTCGACAAGGTCAACGCGAATGGCGGCGTCTGCGATCGTCAAGTGCGGATCGAGTCGCGTGACAACAAGTACAACTCCCAGGAAACCATGACGCAGTACACGTCGCTGCGTTCGGACATTGCTGCGATCGTGAATCTGTCTCCGGGTACGGATGCCGTCACCCTCGGGCCCAAGCTCGCTCAGGATGGACTGGGCGTGATGGCTGGATCGTTCGACCCCGTGCTGCTGGCGGTGCCCGAGGCATTCATGCCGGGTACGCCGTATGACGTAGAAGCCGTGAACGGCGTGGCCTACTTGGTGAAGCAGGGGACCCTGAAGGAAGGCGACACGATCGGTGTCATCGCTTATCCGAACGGAATCGGAGCGGCGGTCACGAACGGTGTCGCCGGTGCAGCCAAGCAGTTCGGCCTGAAGGTGGAGAACACAAAGATCGACAGCACGGCCACGGACGCAACCTCGCAGGTCAACACCTTACGGCAGTCAGGTGCAAAGGCGATTGTCATGGGAACTGCAGCCGCACAAACTGTTTCGGCGGCTTCTGTAGCGAAGGCGAGCGGGTATGACGTGGTCATTCAGGCCACTAATCTGCTGTCCAGCGGCGACCTGGCAGGACCGGCCCGCGATGCGCTTGTCGGTCACGTTGTCCTGACGTCCAACAATGCGCCCTTCAGTTCGAATGCGGCACCGGTACAGGAACTCTTGGCTGCTTGGACGGCCAAGTACGGCGACCGCGCGATCACTTCGCCCGCAGCGTCCGGATACTTGATGGCGCGGTTGATCGAAAAGGGCTTGAACCAGGCGTGCAAGGACAACGATCTCACGCCGAAGGGCATCACTGCGGCGATGAGCAAGATGGGGGCCATCTCCAACGACGGTCTGGCTGTCGACCTCGATTACTCGACTCCGGGCAAGGCTCCCTCGCTGTCCTCCTTCATCATCAAGCCTGATCCGAATGCCAAGGGCGGCACGGTAATTGTGCAGGACCCCGCCGCCAGCGATGCCGCGGTCAAATATGCGGCCGACAAGGGCTACGCCAAGTGATTGCAGGGCGAGGAGGCCAACGATGATCGAAGTCGATTCCCTTGCAGTGAGTTACGGAACCGCAAAAGTTCTTCACGACGTGAATTTGCGCGTCGACGACGGGCAGATTGTAGCGCTGATCGGAAACAACGGTGCCGGCAAAACCACACTCCTGCGGGCACTCTCAGGGATTCTCGGAGTGCAGGGCGGACACGTTGTCGCCGGGACGGTACGTGGCGAGGGTCTGGATCTCAGCCGAAGTAAGGCGGACAAGATCGTTCGGCACGGCATCGTTCAGGTACCGGAAGGGCGTCGAATCTTTGCGCAACTGACCGTCCAGGAAAACCTCATGGCCGGCGCACTGTCGGTGCGCTCGCGGTCTCGTGTGGCGGCCAGCTTGCGCCGAGTTCGCGAACTCTTCCCGATCCTGGTGGATCGGTCGGGGCAAACCGCCGGCTTGCTGTCCGGGGGTGAGCAGCAGATGCTCGCGATCGGACGGGCTCTGATGAGCGAGCCGAAGGTACTGCTCATGGATGAGCCGTCGTTGGGTCTGGCACCGCTCATCGCTCAGCAGATCATGGAGACGATCACACAGGTGAACGCGGACGGGACGAGTGTCCTTCTGGTCGAACAGAACACGAGGCTCGCTCTGTCCGTCGCGCACCATGCGTATGTCCTGAATGGCGGGACCGTGGCAGCCGAAGGACCCGCGGCGGAACTGATCGACTCCGACATGCTCCTCGAACTCACACTCGGTAAGACTGCCGCTCACGGTTCCGCCGTGTTGGCCATGACAGGGGAAGGACACGATGTCTGAAATAGACGGGAATCTTCTCACGGCCGAGGGCTTGACGGTTCGGTTCGGTGGCGTCCTGGCACTGGACAATGTCTCGTTTGCTGTCAAGCGCGGCACCATTCATTCACTGATCGGTCCGAACGGAGCCGGGAAGTCGACGTGTTTCAACGCTCTCACCGCGTTGTACCCGCTGGCGTCGGGCCAGGTCCGTCTCGGTGGTGAGCGGCTCGATACTCTGCCGCAACACAAGATCGTCACCCACGGAATTGCTCGTACCTTCCAGAACCTGGTGCTCCCGCCGCACCTGACTGTCGCGGACACGCTTCGAGTCGGGCGTCACCACCGGACACGCACAGGGATGCTCGCCGCGGCATTGGCTCTGCCGTCGGCTCGCCGTGAGCGAGCCGAGGACGAGAGAGTAGTTCAGACAATGGCGGAGGCGCTGGGTATCGAGGAATACCTCGACCAGCCTGTCGGGCCATTGCCGTATGGCATCCGCAAGAAAGTGGAGATCGCGCGCGCCCTGTGTGCGGAGCCGTCGCTGCTGTTGCTCGACGAACCGGTTGCGGGCATGAATGACGCCGAATCACGTGCTTTAGGTGAGCAGATCCGGGAATGTCGTGATCGCTTCGGCCTCACTGTGCTCCTCGTCGAGCACGACATGGAGTTGGTGCTCACTCTCTCCGACCATGTCACGGTCTTGCAGTCCGGCAAGGTGATTGCCGACGGCGCACCTGACGTCGTGCAACGGGACCCTGCTGTCATCGCCGCGTACCTCGGTACGGACGCGACGCCCTACGAATTAGAGAGGACTTCTCGTGGATAATTTTGTGAATGCCTTGGCTGGGGGACTGTCACTCGGTGCGCTGTATGCCGTGATGGCCCTCGGATTCGTGGTCATTTACCGGGCCACTGGAATCCTCAATTTCGCCCACGGTGGGTTCTTGCTCTCAGGTGTCTTCGTGGCGGCGCTGGTCAGCGAATCGCATGGATATCTGGTGGGCGTCCTGGCCGGACTCGTGGTGGGCGCGGTGGTAGCGGTCATCACTGATGTTGTTTTCATTCGGCAGTCCCGGACTCAGGATCACGTGACGCTGACGATCCTGACTCTCGGTGTGAACTTGCTGATCGTCACCGAAGTCAGCCGTCGTCTCGGTTCAGAGTCCTGGGCCCTCAACGATCCGGTTGGAGACCGGATCGTTGAATTCGGGATGATCACCATGCCGGCGTCGCGGCTCATCGCGCTCGGGGTTGCGGTTACCGCGATCATCGTGTTTCTGCTCCTCTTCCGATTCACAAACTGGGGCTTGGCGATGCGCGTGAGCAGTCAGGACGCAGAGGTCGCCAAGCTCATGGGCGTGCGTTTGTCGCGGGTCTCCTGGACGAGCTGGGCAATCGGTGGCGCACTCGCGGTTCTCGCCGGGTTGTTCCTTGCGTCCTTCCCGGCCGCGGGCGTTTCATCTTCCTTGGCCGACACGGCATTTCGCGCTTTTCCGGCCGCAGTAATCGGTGGTCTGGGATCGGTCGGCGGCGCACTGGTTGGCGGCATGATGCTCGGCCTGACCGAAGCGTTTGCAGCGACCTACGAGAGCTCATTGGGCGGATGGGCGCACAACCTGTCCGGTATCAGCGCGTGGATACTGCTGTTGGTTGTTTTGCTGGTGAGGTCCGAGGGTCTGTTCAGTTCGAAGCAGGTGGCCCGTGTCTAGAGGACGTTTACTCGTAGCAGGACTCCTGGTAGCGCTGGTTGTTGCACCGTACTTCGTCAGTGAATTCTGGTTGCAAGTCGGCGGTCTGGCCATGGCTGCAGCAATCGCTGCGATGGGCTTGACCATGCTCGTGGGCGTCGCCGGTCAGATTTCGTTGGCCCATGCAGTTTTTGTCGGCATCGGAGCGTACGGCTACGTCATCCTGGCGAGCCCGTCGGGTGAGAACGTATGGGGCTTGGGCCTGCCACCCGTTGTTGCTGCCGTCGGGGCAGTTCTTGCCGCGGGGATAGGTGGACTGCTGCTCAGCCCGCTGTCGAGTCGGGTCACCGGACTCTACTTGGCGGTGGTCACCATCGGGTTGGTGTTTATCTGGGTCCACTTCCTCAACGAGGTCGAGCAATTCAGCGGTGGCTATATCGGCCGTGCGGTACCGGAATTCGATATCTTCGGCGTGAACTTCGGTGACAGCGAGCCGTGGCACATATTGGGTGTGCCCTTCGGTGCAGTGGAAAAACTATGGCTGGTCGGAATCGTCTTGGTGGTGGTGACATTCATTGCTGCCCGTCGGATCGTCCAGGCAAGGCCGGGGTTGGCTCTGTCCATGGTGCGCGAGAGCGAAGTGGCGGCCGCATCCATGGGGGTCAACGTGGGCCGGTACAAGGCCGGAGCCTTCTTCGTCGCCTCGGTGTACGCGGGCATTGCCGGCGTGTTCCTGGCCGTCACGATTCAGTTCATTACCCCACAGGCGTTCGGGTTCACGCTTTCCACTGACTACTTGGTGATCATCATTATCGGCGGTCTCGGCAGCTTGCGCGGCGCAATCGCCGGTGCAGTGTTCGTGACTGCACTGCCTCGACTGCTCGGGCAGTACGCCGGTAACATCCCCTTCCTCGTGCCAGTGGGAGAAGGCGGCGTCGACGCCAACGTGATGAGCGTCTTCGTCTACTGCGGCCTGTTGATCCTCGTCATCATGTTTGCCCGCGGCGGACTCGATCGGGTTCTGGGGTGGCTGACAGGGCCAGTGCGCCGCGCGCGCCACGTTCCCGAATCGAAGCAGGATATCGCTACGGAACCGAATCAGGATCCTGAGCAGGATCTGGTATCCGAACTGAACCAGGAGAAGGAGACCGTCTGATGTACACCTGGCTGCACGTTCTCGACTGGCGTGCCACGTCCGATCCGAATGTCCTTGCGGTGAGCGACGATCGAGAGCAGTTGACGTACCGGCAACTTCAGGATCGGGTCGAGAAGACCGCTGCAAGCTGGTATGGCCTAGGCGTACGGGCGGAAGACGTCGTTGCGGTAATTTCCCACAACACTGTTGAATTCCTCGTCCAGACACTCGGTCTCATGCGGCTCGGCGCAGTGCCGCTACTCGTGAACTGGCGAATGACCGGGCACGAAATCGATCGGTTGCTCGAGATCGCGACTCCGGTCGGGATTTTCGCCGATGAGTCGTGCCGGTCCGGTGTCGACAATCGCGACGATCTCATTCGAGTAGTGGACGGACCTGGTGGTGACGGTTGGAACGCAGTCGTCGGTATCGCCGGACCGGCAGCCCCGTACCCACATAACCGGTTGCGCAGCGATCAGGTGGCGTTCCTCATTCACAGCAGTGGAACTACTGGTTTGCCCAAGGTGATTCCGCTCGATCATGGCTCACTCATTCGCGGGCTCGCGGGGTTCGCTATCGATATCGGCGACCAGCAGCGGGGTAGTCGGCACCTGGTGATGATGCCGCTGTTCCATCTCGCAGGATTCGCCCAGGCAATGCAGTGTTTTTTGACCGGGGGAACGCTTTTCATTCAAGACGGATTCGATATCGACCGAGTCATCGACACGGTTGCGCACGACGGCATCAACTTCTTCACTGCCGCCCCGACAATTATCGAGATGCTCGTCGACGCTCTGGAGGGTGCGCGACTAGGTGCCGACTTGTCGAGCTTGCGTGAGGTGCAATACGGTGCCGCGCCAATTGAATCCGCGTTGCTGGAGCGGGCCCTCCGCGTGGTCTGCAGTCGGTTCCGCCAGATCTACGGTAGTACCGAACTTCAGGGATTCCTGTCGGTACTACGCCCGGAGGATCATGTCCCGGGCAGCGATCGACTCGCTTCCGCAGGCCAGATCTCGCAGGGATGGGAGGCGCGCATTGTCGATCATTCAGGTCGCACGCAGCCCGATGGGCAGGCGGGCGAGTTGTGGGTTCGGAGTGAGAACGTCATCCGCGAATACTGGCGCAATGCGGAGGAAACTGAGGCAGCCTTCACCGACGACGGCTGGTACCGAACGGGTGACATGGCGATCCTCGACGAGGACAGATTCCTGCGGATCGTCGGGCGCACCAAGGACATGATCATCAGTGGCGGCGAGAACGTCTATCCCGCCGAGATCGAGCGGGCACTACTCGAGCATCCTGCTGTCGTGGATGTTGCAGTGGTCGCACGGCCGCATCCGAAGTGGGGTGAGACTCCGGTGGCGTTTGTTGTCTGCGCTGCGAATGCGGTTCCAGCCGAGGGTGAATTGGCTCGCCACTGCCGGGAGCGGTTGGCCGGGTTCAAGTGTCCGTCCTCGATCGAGCACATCGAAGAGTTACCACGCAATGCGCTGGGCAAGGTGCGCAAGGTCGAATTGCGCGAGCGCTTAGTAGTCAGTTCCTCCTGAACGGCCGTTAGCCGGGAGTGCAGGCCAGGAGTACAAGAGTAGGAGGAGAATATGGACCACCATCATTCGATCGGACGGATGCTCGAGCATTGGGCGCAGGAACTGCCGGACTCACCCGGGATCGCCGTTGAGGGTGTCGCCGCACGTACCTTCTCCGAGTGGTATCGGCGTAGTAGTCGACTCGCCACCGGTTTCGGTGCCCTGGAGTCGGCGAGCGTTCATGTGCGCGGTGTGGGATTTGTGGGCAAGAGTGCCGTCTCGTGGGGTGAGGTGATGGCTGCAGCCTCGCTGGTGAAAGGCTATGCAGTGCCATTGAATTGGCGGCTGAGTCGTCGGGAGATGCAAGAGATCGTTACGGATGCGGACCTTGACGTGATCGTGGTCGAGGCCGAGTTCATGCCGCTGATGGGACATCCGGTGCCGGAGGACGGCCGCTCCCGACTTCTCGTGAGGGGCGCGCAGTCACAGGACTTCGAACAGTGGCTGGCGCAGTGGTCGGATGAGCCCGTCGCGCCGAGTGCAGGCCCGGACGACGTTGTGCTCATGGTCTACACATCGGGAACCTCCGGCCGTCCCAAGGGCGTGCAGTTGTCCAACCGTGCGCTTGCCGCCAACCTCGCGTCCAACCCTCCGTGGCAGATCCGGCCGGGAGACGTAGTCATGGTTCCGGCACCGAACTTCCATATTTCCGGCACGGGATGGATTTTCTTTTGTCTGGGTCGCGGTGCCGGCTCGCACCATGTGTTGGATATACGCCCGGAGTTGGTGCTGCAGGTACTTGCCGGGGGTGCGGTCAACCATGCCCTGACCGTGCCGGCGGTGGTGCAGATGTTGGTCGAGCACGAGAGTGCACGGAAGTCGACGTACCCAGAGCTGCGGACGTTGATCTACGGTGGCTCCCCGATGTCGCCCACCATCGCGGCGGAGGCTCAGGATGTGTTTGGCTGTGACCTCATGCAGGGGTATGGCATGACTGAAACTTGTGGTCCCATAACAATTCTCGATGCCCATGATCACCGTAACGGTGGCGCGCGATTGGCCTCGGCCGGTCGACCCCTGTCCTGCGTCGAGATGGGCATCTTCGACCCGGTCAGTGGGGAGAGTGTTTCGGTCGGGACTACTGGTGAAGTGTGGACGCGTAGCGAGATGGTGCTGACGGGCTATCGCAACCAGCCCGACGAACTTGCTGCGGTGCTCAGCCCCGACGGTTGGTTCCGGACCGGTGACGCGGGCTACCTCGACGAGGACGGATATCTGTTTCTCTGCGACCGTGTCAAGGACATGATCGTGTCCGGTGGTGAGAACGTGTATCCGGTGGAGGTGGAGAACGTGCTCATGGCTCATACCGGCGTACGGGACGCCGCCGTTATCGGGGTACCCGACAAACGCTGGGGTGAGACGGTCAAAGCCGTGGTCGTGCCGGTCGGAGACGACTTGGATGTGAACGAAGTGATCGCCTACTGTCGGGAGAATCTGGCACATTACAAGTGCCCCACATCAGTCGACATCGTCTCGGTACTACCGCGCAACCCCAGCGGCAAACTCCTCAAACGTGAACTGCGCCGGCCCTTCTGGGCGGGACATGTTCGGGGGATCGCATGATTGCCCGCGATCAGGGGGAGAAGGAAAATTATGGTTGCACGGTATGAAGAGGTGGCGCGTTCGCTAGCCTTGCGGATCGAGGACGGGTCTTACCCGGTGGGCTCGAAATTGCCCACCGAGATGAAGCTCGCCGACAGCTATGCGGTGTCCCGGGCTACGGTTCGCTCGGCGCTGGGTTCCCTGGAGAGCGTGGGCATGGTGTCCCGTCGACGCAAGATTGGAACAACTGTCGAGTCTGTACAGCCGACCAGCGGATATACGCGCACCGTGACGAATATGAATGATCTTCTGCAGTACTCGGTCGAGACCCGACGGCTGGTGTTGTCGCGGGACGATGTGGTTGCCGATCAGTCGTTGGTCGACCGGATCGGCGGTCAGGCCGGTGATCCGTGGACTCGGATCAGTATGTTGCGGCTCGGTGATCTTGGTGAGGAAAGCCCGGTGTGCCACACCGACGTGTACCTCGATCCCGATGTCGCCGCCACCGTAGGGGACCGCCTCGAACGCCCCGACGGGCTAATCAACGAGATTGTCGAGAGATGCACCGGACGCCTGACTGATCGAGTCGAGCAGCGCATCCGTGCGTGCGCCCTGCCGAAAGACCTCGCCGAGCTGTTGCATGCCGAGGCCGGTTCGCCGTGCCTCGAAATTACCCGCCGATATGTCGAGAGTTCGGGGGCCGTGGCTCAGGTAACTGTGTCCATTCACCCGGGCGACCGTTTCGATTTCAACGTGTCGATGCACCGGCAGCGTTGAGAAAAGCTATGGAGGAAAATTGAGGATCACCGAGATCCGCGAGCTTGATGTCCCGCTCGCCGGCGCCATTTCGAACGCAGTAGTCAGCTTCGACAAGCACAAGGTCTCCCTTGTTGCCGTTTTCACTGACACGGTGCGCAACGGGCGTCCGTTGGTGGGTGTTGCATTCAATTCGATCGGTCGCCACTCGCAGGGCGGCATCCTGCGTGAACGGATGATTCCGCGGGTGCTCGAGGCAGACCCGGACACGCTCCTGTCGTCGACTACGGGCCTGTTGGATCCCGCTCGGGTCCTGCGGTGCGCTCTGACGGACGAGAAGCCAGGCGGTCACGGCGACCGCGCTGCGGCAGCGAGTGCGATCGAGCTGGCCGTGTGGGATCTGCTCGCCAAATACCACGATGAACCGGTGTATCAGACGATCGCTCGAGCCCATGATCGGACGCCGCTGGCGTCGGGGGCACCGGTCTACGCTGCCGGTGGCTACTACCAAGATGTCGACGATCTGGGTCGGCTGCGCGAGGAGATCGCCGGGTATCTCGCTGCGGGATACCCGAGCGTCAAGATCAAGATCGGCGGACTCGAACTCGGCGAGGACTTGCGACGGATCGAGGCGGCCATCGAGGTCACCGGAAGCGGCCGCCATCTGGCGGTCGACGCGAACGGCCGCTTCGACCGCGGACAGGCCCTGAAGTACGCCGAGGCCCTCGCGCCGTACGGGCTGCGCTGGTACGAAGAGGCGGTAGATCCACTCGACTACGCCCTGTACAGCGAACTGACGCAGGCATACGACGGAGTCATCGCAACGGGCGAGAATCTGTTCTCCACGCAGGACGTCGGTAATCTTCTCCGATTCGGCGGACTTCGGCCCGACCGTGACATCCTCCAGATGGACGCGGGACTGAGCTACGGGCTGACCGAGTACGCGGCCATGATCGCGCTCATGGAAGAGCGTGGATTCGACCGGACCTCCGCGATGCCACACGGTGGCCACCTGATGAACCTCCATATCGTCGTCGGGTTGGGGTTGGGCGGCTGTGAGGCATATCCGGGTGTGTTCGAGCCGTTCGGCGGTTACAGCGAGGACTGTGTGTTGGCAGACGGCCTGATTCGGCCCGCTGACAACCCTGGGTTCGGGCTGGAGGCAAAGTCGGGTCTGGCTGAGAGGATTGCGGGGTTGGTGGCATGACTGCGCGAATGAAAGTTGCTGTAGTCGGCTGCGGCGCAATGGGTTCCGTCTATGCGGGCAGGCTCTCCACTGCCGGTCACGACGTGTTGGTGGTGGACCGCTGGGTGGATCATGTCAACGCCATCGCAACCTCGGGACTGCGAATCTCCGGTCCGGACGGGGAGCAGGTGGCGTCGATACGCGCTTTCTCGGCGATCCCGGACGAGGTGGTCGATCTGGTGATTCTGGCGGTGAAGGCCTCCGATGTCCCGGCCGCGGCGGCCTCACTCGGCAGCCTGATCGGCGACGACACAGTGGTGCTGACAATTCAGAACGGTCTGGGATCAGCCGACGAGGTCGCCCGGCATGTGGGGGCGGACCGACTCGCAGTAGGCATTGCCAGTGGTTTCGGTGCGTCGCTTGTCGCCCCCGGCCAGGTGAACCACAACGCGATGAGGGCGATGCGGTTCGGGGCCTACGGCGATCTCTCGTTCGCGGTCGTGGACCGGGTTGCCGAGGCCTGGCGGACAGCGGGTTTCGACGCATTGGCCGTCGACGACATCGCTGCGATGCAGTGGGAGAAGCTGATCTGCAACGTGGCCTACAGTGCTCCGTGTGCGTTGACCGGTCTGACCGTGGGAGAGGTGCTCGATCACGACGAGATGGGCCCGGTCAGCCAGGCTGCGGCGATCGAGGCCTGGGAGGTCGCGAAGGCCCGCGGCATCGCCATCGACGTGGGGGACCCGGTCGCGTTCGTACGCGATTTCGGGGCGAGAATGCCCGCGGCGAAGCCGTCAGCGTTGCTCGATCACGAAGCTGGACGGGTCAGTGAGATCGCATTGATCAACGGTGCCATTCCCCGCGAGGCGGCCAAGGTTGGCCGCCTCGCTCCGGTAAACGCGACTCTGGTTGCGCTGGTCCGGACCCGCGAGGCAGGTTTCGGGGTCCGTCCCGGCAGCTGAGTTGGTTGCCGCGGCCGGTTCAGCAGTCCCCAGGACCGCTGAGTCGGCCGCGAACGGCTGTCATCGCTGCCACCACAGGTGACACCAGGTGAGTTCGTGCACCCGGACCTTGGCGACCCTCGAAGTTTCGATTGGTCGTCGACGCCGAGCGTTGTCCGGGACCCAGTGCGTCCGGATTCATTGCGGTGCACATCGAACAGCCGGCGGAGCGCCACAGAAATCCTGCCTGGGTGAAGATCCGGTCGAGTCCCTCTGCTTCGGCAGCGGCCGCGACGGCGCGCGAGCCGGGGACCACGAGCGCTCGGACGCCGGGAGCAACTGTTCGGTTGGTGATTACCTGCGCCGCCGCACGTAGGTCTTCAAGCCGCCCGTTGGTGCAGGACCCGATGAAGACCGTGTCAATTGCGATGTCGCGCATCGGAGTTCCTGGTTTCAGATCCATGTATTCCAGAGCGCGAGTCGCAGCTTCGCGCTCGGCTGGGTCGGTGTACTCGTCAGGGGACGGGACAACGCCGTCCAACGAGATCGAGTGGCTGGGGATGGTGCCCCAGGTGACGGTCGGGGAGATGTCAGCCGCGGATAGTATCCGGGTGCGGTCGAATTGAGCGTCGTCGTCAGTGCGCAGTGTCTGCCAATATGCGAGCGCTTCGTTCCACCGGGCACCTGCCGGAGCGTGTTTGCGGCCGCGTAGGTAGGCAAAAGTCACGTCGTCAGGTTCAACCAAGCCGCCGCGCGCACCGCATTCGATGGTCATGTTGCACAAGGTCATTCGCTGTTCCATGCTGAGCGCACGGATCGCGTTTCCGCGGTATTCGATGACGCTCCCGGCGCCACCGTTGGGGCCTAGGGCGCGAACGACGTGCAGGGCGAGGTCTTTTGCGCTCACACCGGGGTCGAGGTCACCGTCGATACGCACTTGCATCGACTTCGGTCGCTCCATCTGGAGCGTTTGTGTTGCCAGGACGTGCTCGACCTGACTTGTTCCGATCCCGAAGGCAAGTGCTCCGAAGGCTCCGTGGGTGGAGGTGTGCGAGTCGCCGCACACGATTGTCAGACCGGGTTGCGTCAGGCCCTGCTCGGGCCCGATGACGTGAACGATGCCGTTGCCGGCCGAGCCCATGGGGTTGTGCGGCACACCGAACGCCGCGCAGTTGCGTCGAACCAACTCCAATTGCAGTCGGCTCAGTGGATCCGAGACCGGCGACCCAGGTCCGGTGGTGGGTACGTTGTGGTCCTCGGTCGCCATCGTCAGATCGGGCCGACGGACTGGTCGGCCCGCGGCCCGGAGTCCCTCGAAAGCTTGCGGGGACGTCATTTCATGGAGCAAGTGCAGGTCGACGTAGAGCAGATCGGGACTGGTGTCGCCGCGAACGACAACGTGCTCGTCCCAGAGCTTGTCGAACAGGGTGCGCGGCGCCACGGCCCGTCCTTTCATCTTCAGTCGTTGACAGCTACGGGCTTACGGCGGTCCGCTGCAGTCCGCGGCGTGTGTGAGACGTCGTGCGGACCGAAGGCGCGCATCCAGCACGCAAACTCGAGGAGAATGCCGTCGGGGTCTTGAAAGTAGAACGAGCGGACGTACACGCCGTCGTGCATCTCGGTCGCTATCTGGGACGGGCTGTCGTCGTGGTTCACGAGTGGGCCTACCCGGACACCTGATTCCTTCAGCTTTTGGCGGTAGTCCTGAAACTTCTCGGGAGGGACGTCGAACGCGATGTGATTGAGGGAGCTCACGGCACTCGTCCATTCGCCGAAGCCGGGCTTCTCGACGGGCGCGGAGATGCCCGGAACACCGTCGGGAGCATCGGTGAACCAGAAGAACGCGAGGGAGTTGCCGTTGCCGACGTCGAAGAAGAAGTGTTGTCCGATGCCGTCGGGAAGATCGACGGTTTTCACGAGGGGGAAGCCGAGGATATTCGTGTAGAAGTCGACGGTCCTTTCCATATCCGAGCAGACGAGCGCGACGTGGTTGAAGCCGCGTACTTCGAAACGGGGTGTGCTCATGAGACATCCTTTCGAGGGCGAAGAACTGACTCTAACATCAGATTCATATACGGACAATGGTTGTTTGCGGCGCGTGTGCGCGGCCATGGTGCGGTTCTGGTGTAGAAAGACGGCTGACGATCTACGGCTGCCGTGAAAGGGTGCGCACATGACTGGTTCCGAGAAGCCGCGACCGACGAAGCGGGGCCGCGAAACGCTGGAAGCGATCGACGCTGCTGCCCGAAAGGTGATTGCGAAAAAGGGTTTCCTCAAGATGCGGGTGGCCGACATCCTCGCGGAAGCGGGAAGGTCGCCGGCGTCGTTCTACAACTACTACGACTCCAAAGAGGCGTTGCTCGAGAGCTGGGCACGTCAGTTCCAGGTGGACGCGCGTGTGCGCGCGCAGGCCAACCGGAAGTTGGTCGGCCGCGAACCGCGGCAGCGTGTGGAGGCGTCGGCCAGGGCGCACTGGGAGACATACCGGGAGCGACTCGCGGAGATGGTGGGGGTTTTTCAGCTCGCCATGGTCAACGATGACTTCGCCCGAGTCTGGGACGAACTTTGCGAGGAGGCTATTTCCGGCATCACCGAGGAAGTTGTCCGAGCGCAGGAGCGGGGCTACTGCCCGGGCGTCGATCCTCGTCTCACGGCTACGGCGATCGTCGGGATGCTGAATATGTTCAGTTACGAGAAGTTGGCCAACGGGGGTGCCGCCGGCGTGGATGACGAGGCATGTATCGCGACGTTGACCGAAATCTGGTTCCGCGCCGTGTATTGGCGGGAGTGAAAGGTATGGACATATAGCTCGACGCCGTGATACTAAATCTGAACCCAGATTTATAAACAAGGAGTCGTAGTGGCTATCGAACGCACCTTTGTCGGACTGCCGAGTCTCAACCTTCCCCGTATGGGCGCGGGTGGACACCCGTGTCAAGGGCTCTATCACCGGCGGGCCGGAACACGCCCGAAGACGGCCGTTATCGCGACGCACTACCAAATCGACTTCTCCGAGCACTACATGGCGGATTATCTGGCAGAACGGGGGATCGGCTTCCTCGGCTGGAATACCCGGTTCCGTGGAGACGAGGCGCGGTTCATCCTGGACTACGCCCTCACCGACATTGGAGTGGGTGTTCGCTGGCTACGTGAGGAAGCCGGTGTGGAGAACGTCATCCTGCTCGGCAACTCGGGTGGTGGCTCGCTCATGGCTGCCTACCAGTCCCAGGCTGTGGCACCGAGTATCACGCCGTTGCCCGGAATGTCCTTGGCGGCTGGTGTCGAAAACCTTCCGGCCGGTGACGCGTATATCTCGACCGCAGCCCACCTGGGGCGGCCCGATGTGCTTACTTCGTGGATGGATGGTTCGGTCACCGATGAGAATGATCCATTGGCGACGGATTCGTCTCTCGACTTGTTCAATCCGGACAACGGGCCTGCGTACAGCGCTGAGTTCGTAGAGCGCTACCGTGCTGCTCAGGTTGCCCGCAATCACCGAATCACAGGATGGGTGAAGGCGGAGTTCGAGCGGATCACGGCGGCGGGCTACCACGACCGGCCGTTTTCGGTATTCCGAACCTGGGCCGATCCGCGGATGGTCGATCCCACCCTCGAACCCACCAATCGCAAGGCGAATCTTTGCTACGCCGGCATTCCGGAGCGGGCGAACCGCTCGGTGTTCGGAATTGCCTCGGCGTGCACATTGAGGACGTGGTTGTCGCTGTGGAGTCTCGAGGACTCTCAGACTCGGGCGGTTGCGCACCTGCCCAACATCACTGTTCCCTCGCTCGTGGTTAACGGTGTGCAGGACACCGGTGTGTTTCCCAGCGATGCCGAGGCGATCCGCGGGTTGATCGGAGCGCAGGACAAGGAGTTCCACGAGTTGGAAGCGGATCACTACTTCCTGACCCCGGGCGCTCGTGACGAGCTTGCCGACCTGACTGCAGCGTGGATTGAAAAGCGTTTCGGAGCGTCGATCTAGTCAAAAATCCTCGGAAGTAGTTTCCGATGACGCCCTCTCCTGGATTTCACAGGAGAGGGCGTCGCCGTCTTCATGTCACCAACCGCGAGCGCGCCACTCCTGCAGGTGCGGACGCTCGACGCCGAGTGTCGTGTCTTTTCCGTGGCCGGGGTAGACGATGGCGGTGTCGTCGTAGCGTCCGAAAAGCTTTGTCTCGACGTCGTCGAGCAGTGAGGTGAATTTCTCGGGGTCGGGCGTCTTTCCAACACCTCCGGGGAAGAGCGAGTCGCCCGTGAAGATGTGAACCTGGCCGGAAGGTTCGGTCAGCGCGAGCGCGATAGATCCCGGTGTATGGCCCGACAGGTGGATGACGTCGAGAGCCAGACTGCCGACGGTGACGGTGTCACCGTCTTCGAGGAGTACATCCGGTGTAACTGGGAGTACTCCGGCGTCGAGGGGATGTGCCGCCGTCGGAACCTGGGTTGCGGCGTGGACGTCCTTCAAGGCCAACCAGTGATCGCCGTGCTGATGGGTGGTGACGATGGAATCGAAGACCGGTGCTTCCTGCTCGATCAACGCAACGATCTTCTCGGCTTCATTGGCAGCATCGATCAGCAGTGACTTTCCGGTAGCGGAACAGACCACGAGGTAGGTGTTGTTGTCCATGGGGCCGACAGACATCTTTGTGATGGTTGCGCCGTCGAGAGTGCGTCGTTGAGGCGCAGAATCGGGGGAGAGCTGACCGGTGTAGGAGTTGTCGATCACGATGGGCAGATTCGTCATGAAAGGCACGCTACCTTCGAATAGGGGCAGGTAGAACGCTGGGTTCACACTGGAGACGGAAACGTGTCGGTGGCTCGGCTTAACATGGCCTGGTTCGAGGACTCGCTGCGGTTGGTTGCTCGGGACTTCACTGGTGGGACATCCCCAGATGAATGACGATGAAGGGAATTGGTGTGGCGGATCGCCTGATCGTGCGGGGTGCGCGTGAGCACAATCTGCGGGGAGTCGATCTCGATCTCCCGCGAGACAGCTTGATCGTTTTCACTGGGCTGTCGGGTTCCGGTAAGTCCAGCCTCGCGTTCGACACGATCTTCGCCGAAGGACAGCGACGCTACGTCGAGTCACTCTCGGCGTATGCGCGTCAGTTCTTGGGGCAGATGGACAAGCCTGATGTCGATTTCATCGAGGGTTTGTCGCCGGCTGTGTCGATCGATCAGAAGTCGACCAACCGAAACCCGCGATCAACCGTGGGCACCATCACCGAGGTCTACGACTACCTCCGGCTCCTCTATGCACGTGCAGGTTCAGCGCATTGCCCCGTCTGTGGCGAGAAAATTGCGCGTCAGACGCCTCAGCAGATCGTGGACCAGGTCCTCGAGATGGAAGAGGGCATCAAGTTCCAGGTTCTCGCTCCGGTTGTGCGTACGCGTAAGGGTGAGTTCGTCGACCTCTTCGATCAGCTGAACACACAGGGTTACTCGCGTGTTCGTGTTGACGGCGTCGTACATTCGCTGGCTGATCCGCCCAAGTTGAAGAAGCAGGAAAAGCACGACATCGAGGTCGTTGTCGACCGTCTGCAGGTCAAGGCGAGTTCCAAGCAGCGTCTCACCGACTCGGTCGAAACTGCGCTTCGTCTTGCCGAGGGCATCGTTGTCCTCGATTTTGTCGACCGCGAAGAAAATGCTCCCGATCGGGAACGCCGGTTCTCCGAGAAGTTGGCGTGCCCCAACGGCCATGCATTGGCTATCGATGATCTGGAGCCGCGTTCGTTCTCGTTCAACTCGCCGTACGGTGCGTGCCCCGAGTGCACCGGTCTGGGTATCCGCAAGGAAGTTGATCCTGAACTTGTTGTGCCCGATGCGGAACTGAGCCTCCAGGACGGGGCCATTGCGCCGTGGTCGATGGGGCAGAGTTCCGAGTACTTCGGACGCCTGCTGTCCGGCTTGGGCGACATCCTCGGCTTCGATATGAAGACGCCGTGGAACAAGCTTCCGGCCAAGGCGCGCAAGGCAATTCTCGAAGGCAGTGAAGAGCAGGTTCACGTCAAGTACAAAAACCGGTACGGCCGTACACGTTCTTACTACGCGGAGTTCGAAGGCGTCATGCCGTTCCTACATCGCAGGCTCGAGCAGACCGAATCCGACCAGATGAAGGAACGCTACGACGGCTACATGCGCGACACCCCGTGTCCCGCCTGTGGTGGTGCGCGCCTACGCCCCGAAATCCTGTCGGTGACCATCGCTGCCGGTGCATTCGGCAGCAAGTCCATCGCGGAGGTCTGTGAACTCTCGATCTCCGATTGCGCAGATTTCTTGAACAGCCTCACGCTCGGGTCTCGTGAAGAGGCCATCGCGGGTCAGGTGCTCAAGGAAGTTCAGGCTCGACTCGGATTCCTCCTCGATGTCGGCCTCGAATACCTCTCGCTCTCGCGTGCTGCCGGCACGTTGTCCGGCGGTGAAGCCCAGCGAATCCGTCTCGCAACGCAGATCGGCTCCGGTCTCGTCGGCGTTCTCTACGTGCTCGACGAGCCGTCCATCGGTTTGCATCAGCGCGACAACCGTCGACTGATCGAAACGCTGACCAGGCTCCGTGACCTCGGCAATACACTGATCGTCGTCGAGCACGACGAAGACACCATCCGTACCTCCGACTGGGTCGTTGACATCGGACCGTACGCCGGCGAGCACGGTGGCAAGGTCGTCCACAGTGGACCCTACAAAGACCTGCTCACGTGCGAGGAGTCCATCACCGGCGCGTACCTCTCCGGACGAAAGTTCATCGAGGTGCCCGAGGTTCGCCGTCCGGTCGACCGCAAGCGTCAGGTCACGGTTGTCGGTGCCCGCGAGCACAACCTCGACGGCATAGACGTGAGTTTCCCCTTGGGCGTTCTCACTGCGGTCACCGGTGTTTCCGGCTCGGGTAAATCCACACTGGTCAACGACATCCTTGCCACGGTCATGGCGAACAAGCTCAACGGTGCTCGCCAGGTGCCGGGCCGTCACACCCGCATCAACGGTCTTGATCAGCTGGACAAGTTGGTCCAGGTTGATCAGTCACCGATCGGTCGTACCCCACGGTCCAACGCGGCTACGTACACGGGTGTTTTCGACAAGATCCGCACTCTGTTCGCGGCCACCACCGAAGCGAAGGTGCGTGGTTATCAGCCAGGGCGCTTCTCGTTCAACGTCAAGGGCGGTCGCTGCGAGGCTTGCTCCGGTGACGGAACGCTCAAGATCGAGATGAACTTCCTGCCCGACGTGTACGTGCCGTGCGAGGTCTGCCACGGAGCTCGCTACAACCGCGAGACCCTCGAGGTTCACTACAAGGGCAAGTCCATCGCCGAGGTGCTGGACATGCCTATCGAAGAGGCCGCAGAGTTTTTCCAGCCGGTCACCTCGATCCACCGCTATCTCAAGACGCTCGTAGACGTCGGCCTCGGTTACGTGCGTTTGGGTCAGCCGGCGCCGACGCTGTCCGGCGGCGAAGCTCAGCGCGTCAAGCTGGCAGCCGAGCTTCAGAAGCGCTCCACCGGACGCACCGTGTACATCCTCGACGAGCCGACGACGGGTCTGCATTTCGAGGACATCCGCAAGCTGCTGATCGTCATCAACGGCTTGGTCGACAAGGGCAACAGCGTCATCGTGATCGAGCACAATCTCGACGTGATCAAGACGTCGGACTGGGTTGTCGACATGGGTCCGGAAGGCGGATCGGGTGGCGGAACCGTTGTCGCAGAAGGAACTCCAGAAGAGATTGCCGCCGTTCCCGAAAGCTACACCGGCAAGTTCCTCAGTGAAGTCCTGTCGGCCCAGCACACTCCGGTCAAGGCAAAAGCTGTTGCGAAGAAGCGCGCGGTCAAGGCTGTTGCGCCCAAGAAAGCTGCACCACGTAAGAAGGCCGCTTCGGTGGGATAGGTAGTCGGTCAATAGTGATGCCGGGCCGGAATTTTCCGACCCGGCATCACTACTTTCTCGAGGTTCTACGCATCCACGGCATCGAGAATTGCTTCAGCCAATTCTTTCGGACGTGACCACATCGGCCAGTGCCCGGTCGGCAGATCGACATACGTCACCGGGAGTTTCGTCAATTCGACGGCTAGTGGAAATCCGCCATCTGCCATCTGGGCAATGACGTCGGACGGAAAACTGCTGCAGATCACCGTCGTCGGGACGTTGTAGCGCCGCGGATCGGTGAGCGTGATCTGGTCACGGGCGGGGCCGGCAGGTTCAGGAACGGCTCTACTGCGAAACGCAGCCAGTGCAGGTTCGTCCAGTCCTTCGAGGCTGCTCCCGTCGGCTTCCAATTCTGCCCACGAAGGAACACGAAGGAAGAGGAAGTTCGGCGATGTCGTCAGTGACGTCGGGTCGTAGTGCTGTGCCGTCCGGGACAGGGCCGCTGTCGACGTAGACGATGCGCGCGATGCGATCAGGCAGACGGTCGGTGGCGGCGTAGCCAACTGGACCCGTGCCGCTATGCACGACGAGCACAGTTCGCTCGTCGGACGCCGCGACTGCGTCGACAACGGTCTGCACGTGGCTGTCGAGGGTCACCGAGATGCGCGGAGTGTGCACAGCTTCGAGGCCGGGCAGGGTCAGTGCCGTTACTCGGGTGTCCGGGCGCTCGAGGTGGGGGAGTACTGCGTCCCACGCCCAACTGCCGAGCCAGAATCCGGGAACGAGGACGATGTGAGTTTTCATGAAGCCACTCTGCAACGAGATCGGTGACAACTGCGTGTCACTGATTTTGTCACCATTTGATAAAGAAATTTGAGAGAATCGACAACGTGAATCGGGCGGCCAGGTTGCATGCACTTCTCGAGGAGTTGCGTCGTCGTGGTGACAGCGGAACCAGTGCGTCGCGATTGGCGGAGCAGTTCGGTGTCACCTCCCGCACCGTCAAGCGCGATGTCGAGATTTTGATGCAGTCAGGCGCGGCTATCGAGGGTCGATCGGGACCTGGCGGTGGTTACCGATTGATCGGCCGCGTGACCTTACCCCCGGTGAATTTTACTGTTCCGCAGGCAGTTTCAATCGCGCTGGCGCTTACTTCAGTTGGCGATGCGCCCTTCGCCGATGACGGACGAGCGGCGCTGGCCAAGTTGTTGGACGTAATGGATCCAGACAGTCGGGCTCGCTTCGAGGAGCTCAGCGGCCGAGTCTGGATCCGCAATGACGCGAGCGTTTCGGCTGATTCAGGCTCGAATCGACGCGTCGTCGAGCAGGCGTTGGAGTATAAGTTCGTGGTGTCGCTGCAATACGTCGACGGTGACGGTGCCGAGTCGAGTCGCACGGTCGAACCGCATTTGCTTGCCCAGACCCGTGGTCAGTGGTTTTTGATCGGTTGGTGCCGCGCGAGGGATGCGGTGCGGTGGTTTCGGCTTGATCGGATCCGCACGGCGACTCTGACGAGCCAGAAGTTCGTGCCTCGGGAGTCAGCAGCATTTGGGCAGCCTCCGGATGCCGCAAGATCTGCCGCTGAACTCGGTTGAGGTTCGGATCCGTTTGTCGGGGCGGCGAGGTTGGGCCGACTCGTTTTGAACTCGGCGGGCCGGATGGACATTTTCCCGGCCTGAATCAGTTAGCGTGCACACCAACGGACGGTCACACTGACGACGCTACGGGGCGTCGGAACGAGGAGTGCGTAAATGAAACTCGCAGGTGTAGGTATTTGGAGTTCGCAACTGCGCTACGGCGATTTTGTGGAGTCCGCCGAGGCGGCTGCTGAACTCGAGGAGTTGGGATACTCGGCGCTGTGGATACCCGATGTCGGGGGGAAGGTTTTCGACGCCGTCGAAAACCTCTTGCACGCGACCGAACGGGTAGTGGTGGCGACGGGCATTCTCAACCTCTGGATGCACGAGCCGGCCGATGTAGCCCGGAGTTACCACGAATGTGTCGCCGAGTACGGTGATCGACTCATCCTCGGTATCGGCGTGAGTCACGCACCTCTCGTCGACGCCGGCGAACCAGGCCGTTACAAGAAGCCACTCGCTGCGACACAGGCGTACCTCGATGCACTCGATGCCACCGAGCAACCGGTTCCCGTACAGGCGCGAGTGCTCGCTGCATTGGGTCCGAAGATGCTGCACCTCTCCGCAACTCGCGCCAACGGGTCGCATCCGTACCTGGTCACGCCCGCCTTCACCGCACAGGCCAGAGCCGCGCTCGGCGACGGTCCGTTGTTGCTTCCGGAGCAGACTGCGATCCTGACTACCGACGCAGACGAGGCACGCGCCATCGGAACAGAGTGGCTACGCAACTACCTGTTGCTTCCCAACTACGCCAACAACCTGTTGCGGGCGGGATTCGCTAAAGAAGACCTGGACTCGGTCAGTGATCGACTCTTCGACGCGATGATTGCCTGGGGTGACGAGGAGACAATTCTTCGCAGGGTGCATGAGCATGTGGAGGCCGGCGCAGACCACGTGTGCTTACAAGTGCTCGATTCCGACCCTCAGGCATATCCCCGTGAGCAGTGGCGCCGGATCGCCGCAGCTTTGAAACAGTGAGCCTGTCGCAGGCGTAGGTGATTCAGGCGCTCATGTTCCGCGCTGCTGCAACGGATTCCGTGATGAGCTCGGTCAATACTTTGCGGTCCACATCGCTGAGTCGCTTGATGTAGAGGCATCCCTTGCCGATTTTGTGTTTGCCCAGGCGTTCGAGGGTGTCGGTGTAATCGTCGAAGTTCAAGGACAGATACAGCGTCAGGGCGGTGGATCTGGGGGAGAACCCGATCAGCGCGGTGTCGCCTTCGTGGCCACTTGCATATTTGTAGTGGCGAGCGCCGAATCCGATGATGCTGGTGCCCCAGAGAACGGGAGGTTCGCCGGTCGCAGCCGACAGCATGGAGATCAACTCCACGCTGTCGGCGCGTTTGACCGGATCGGCAACACGCTCCACGAAGGCAGCGACGTCGTCGTTCGACGGCTGAGTCTTGTTCGCGGTTGCCATTTCTCTATCTCTATTTCGGCTCAGTACACCGGTCCGGTGTACTTCTCGCCCGGGCCCTTGCCCGGCTCGTCCGGGTGCGACGACGCTTCGCGGAAGGCGCGCTGCAGCGCCTGCAGGCCTTCGCGGATGGGGCCGGCGTGGGGACCCAGGTACTCGACAGACGCGGTGACCAAGCCTGCCAGTGCAGTGATGACGCGTCGTGCCTCGTCCAAGTCCAGGTACGGGCTGGATGACGGATCTGCGTCGGAAAGTCCGAGCTTTTCTGCTGCGGAGCTCATCAGCATCACTGCGGCGCGGCTGATGACCTCGACTGCGGGAACCTCGGAGAGTTCGCGGACGTCAGGGTTCGCGTCGGTGTTCTGATCTACATCGAAGTTCTCACTCATGCCTGCAAGGATTCCATCATCGCGGCGAGCACTTCAATCGGGCCTGCTCTTGCTCGGTGGCGATTAGTTTGATCGCCGACGGCCTGCTACTCTTGTTGCAACGACCGCCTCCGAATTGTTCGGGGGCAGCAAGTGGAGTCCGACTCCCACCTCTGCGCGGCAGGTAAAACTGCAGTTCAGTGGTCCCGGTCACCTGATATCGAAGAATTTATTCTTCCTCAGGTTCCTCGTTTAGTCGAGGAGATAGGTTTTGGCGTGAGCTGGAGTCTATTTGATCGGTCGACATCGGACCCCGCAGGTGAGAAATCATCCTAGCGGGGTTTTTTGTTGGGATGCGGGCGGTACGGGCTGCGTGCGGTCATGAAGACCGCACCGTTCAACCTAGGAGGCCCCATCAGCACTGAGACCCGCATCAACGATCGTATCCGCGTTCCCGAGGTCCGTTTGGTCGGACCGGGCGGTGAACAGGTAGGCATCGTGCGTGTTGAAGATGCACTCCGCTTGGCCCTGGAGGCCGACCTCGATCTCGTCGAGGTAGCTCCTGATGCCCGTCCGCCGGTCTGCAAGATCATGGACTACGGCAAGTTCAAGTACGAGGCAGCGCAGAAAGCACGCGAGTCGCGTAAGAACCAGACGTTGACGGTCATCAAAGAGCAGAAGCTCCGGCCGAAGATCGACGCCCATGACTACGAAACGAAGAAGCGCAACGTTGTTCGCTTCCTCGAAGCAGGTTCCAAGGTCAAGGTCACGATCATGTTCCGCGGACGTGAGCAGTCACGTCCCGAGCTTGGCTACCGACTCCTGCAGCGTCTCGGAGCAGACGTCGCGGACCTCGGTTTCGTCGAGACCTCGGCAAAGCAGGACGGCCGCAACATGACGATGGTTCTGGCGCCGCACAAGGGTGCCAAGACTCGCGTCAAGGCACAGGAAAGCGCACAGGCGCCGGTCGCTCAGGCCGCACCGAAGCCCGTTCCTGAGGCCCCCGCAGCACCGGCAGCTCCGGCGGCAGACGAAACGACGCCAGAAGCTCCGACCAGCTAGTCGATTCCCAAGCATCACCACGTAACAAAGAACTGAGGACTCCATGCCCAAGATGAAGAGCCACAGCGGCGCCTCGAAGCGATTCAAGGTGTCCGGCAGCGGAAAGCTCATGCGCCAGAAGGCCGGCCGTCGCCACCTTCTCGAGCACAAGTCGAGCAAGGTCACCCGTCGTCTCGACGGCACCGCTGTTGTCAGCCCTGACGACGCTCCGCGCATCAAGCGCATGCTCGGCATCTGAGTTCGCCCCCTTTATTGACCACCCGGGGTCGAATTTTCAGCCCCTAGATTGACAGGATTTTCAAGTGGCACGCGTAAAGAGGGCGGTCAACGCCCAGAAGAAGCGTCGTTCAATTCTTGCTGCATCCAGCGGCTACCGTGGACAGCGTTCACGTCTGTACACCAAGGCGAAGGAGCAGCAGCTCCACTCGCTCGTCTACGCATACCGCGACCGCCGTGCACGCAAGGGCGAGTTCCGTAAGCTGTGGATCACGCGTATCAACGCTGCAGCTCGCGCCAACGACATGACGTACAACCGCCTCATCCAGGGCTTGCACCTGGCAGAGGTCGAGGTCGACCGCAAGATGCTGGCCGAGCTCGCTGTTTCCGACATGGAGTCCTTTGTGGCCCTCGTCGCAATCGCGAAGGCCGCTCTGCCGGCTGACGTGAATGCGCCTGCCGGAGAAGCAGCCTGATCGACGCATCACAGCAACGGCCCGTGGATCCGCTCACCGAGCGGACACCGCGGGTCGTTTCTGCTGTCAAGCTCCTGCGCACAGCAGAACGACGTAAAGCAGGACGTTTCCTCGTCGAGGGCGAGAATTCCGTGACGGAAGTCTTGAACGGCGAGGCCCGCTCGGTGCATGACCTTTTCTATACCGAGGATGCAGCCGAGCGTTATCAGCATGTCATCGATCTCGCGCTGACAGCCGGTGTGCGGGTATCGCTTGTCACGGACCGTGCGGCCAAAGCGTTGAGTGACACGGTCACACCGCCCGGACTGGTAGCCGTGTGTGATCTCCTCGATGTTCCGCTGGGTGACGCGATCCGCCCCGGGACCAGGCTCCTTGCAGTTCCCGTCGAGGTCAACGAACCTGGTAACGCAGGAACTGTCATCCGGATTGCCGACGCCGTCGGTGCTGACGCCGCGATCTTGGCGGGCGACAGTGTTGATCCGCACAACGGCAAGGTTGTTCGATCGTCGGCCGGAAGTCTGTTCCACCTACCCGTTGTCCGTGAACGCGATACCGCGGTGGTCATCGAACAAATCCGTGCCGCGGGTATCCAAATTCTGGCGACAGCAGCCGACGGTGAGATCGACCTCGACAATGCCGACGAACTCCTGAGCAAGCCGACCGCTTGGCTGTTCGGTAACGAAGCGCATGGACTTGACCCGGCGATCGCCGCTCAGGCTGATTTTCGGGTTCGGATACCGATCCACGGCCGTGCAGAGAGCCTTAACCTGGCGACTGCCGCCGCGATCTGCCTCTACGCGAGCGCTCGGGTGCAGAATCGCACCGCAGAACAAGGCTGACAATTTTACGGAAATGACCTCTCGGCATTCGATTTAAGGAAGCCTGAGAGAATACGGGGCAGAGAGACTGCTCGACAGCAGTTGACATGCTTGACCGCAGCACAGAAGCAAACCGAGAAGCGACAGGAGTGTCACAGCCGTGGCCAAAAATGAGGGCGCGACCCCGCCGGACGTCGATGCGAGTGCGCTCACCGAAGAGGCGTTGACCGCTGCGGCTGAGAACGCCGAGAAGGCGCTTGCGGACGCCGCAGACCTGGATGCGCTCGCGCACGTCAAGGTGGAGCACATGGGGGACAAGTCCCCGATCGCCCTCGCGCGCCGTGGTCTCGGCAGCCTGCCGGGCAAGGAAAAGGCGGATGCCGGTAAGCGCGTCAACGTTTTCCGTACCCGCATCAGCAAGGCGTACGACGCTCGCCGTGAGGTTCTTCTGGCCGAGCGCGATGCGGCTGTACTCGTTGCCGAGGCAATCGATGTCACCTTGCCTTCCGGCCGCCATCCCGTCGGCGCCCGGCATCCCATCAGCTTGATTTCCGAGCAGGTCGCCGACGTCTTCGTCGCGATGGGTTGGGAGATTGCTGAAGGACCGGAGGTCGAGACCGAGCACTTCAACTTCGACGCTCTCAACTTCTTGCCGGATCATCCCGCGAGGACCATGCAGGATACGTTCCATCTTGCGCCGGAGAACTCGCGTCAGGTGCTCCGTACACACACGTCGCCCGTGCAGGTTCGCACAATGCTGTCGCGTGATGTCCCGATCTACGTCGTCTGCCCCGGCCGTACGTTCCGTACCGACGAACTCGATGCGACGCACACACCGGTCTTCTCCCAGGTCGAGGGTTTGGCAGTCGACAAGGGCCTGACAATGGCAAACCTTCGCGGAACGCTCGACGCGTTCGCTCGCGCGCTGTTCGGTCCCGACACTCGGACGCGTATGCGCCCCAACTACTTCCCGTTCACGGAACCGTCGGCCGAGGTCGACGTGTGGTTCGCGAACAAGAAGGGTGGCGCAGGTTGGGTCGAGTGGGGCGGCTGCGGCATGGTCAACCCGAAGGTTCTGCGCGCCAGTGGAATCGATCCTGACGAGTACACGGGATTTGCATTCGGCATGGGCCTCGAACGGACTTTGCAGTTCCGCAACGGTATTCCGGACATGCGCGACATCGTGGAGGGCGACGTGCGATTCACGCTGCCTTTCGGTGTTGCAGGCTGACCGGTCCGGGTACGCGGACTTATCGACTTACAGACTTATCGACAAACGAGAGAGCTGAGCTGACGTGCGAGTAGCGCAATCCTGGCTGACCGAGATCCTGCAGCGGGCAACTCCGGACTGGGAGGTGACCCCGGAAGAGTTGGACGCGGGGTTCGTCCGAGTCGGGCTCGAAGTCGAGGAACTCGACACACTCGAGGCGATCGACGGCCCGTTGGTGGTCGGCAAGGTCCTCGAGATCACCGAACTCACCGAGTTCAAGAAGCCGATCCGTTTCTGCCTCGTCGAGGTCGGCGAGTCCGAACCCCGCGGCATCGTCTGTGGCGCGCGTAATTTCGCCGAGGGTGACCTCGTCGTTGTCGCACTGCCCGGCGCTGTTCTGCCCGGCGGTTTCGCAATCGCGACCCGCGAGACGTACGGCAAAATTTCCGACGGCATGATTTGCTCCGTTTCCGAACTCGGTATCGGCAAAGATCATTCGGGCATCCTGGTTCTCGAGCCCGGTACCGCCGAGCCGGGAGCCGACGGCAACGAACTGCTCGGTCTCGGTGACACGATCATCGAACTGAACATCACCCCCGACCGCGGATACTGCTTCTCGGTGCGTGGCTTGACGCGTGAGCTGGCGTGCGGCTTCGATCTCGAATTCGCTGATCCGGCTTCGGTTCCCGCCCACCCCGCCGAGGGTGAAGCATGGCCGGTGCACCTCGAAGCCGAGTCCAAGGCGTCGCGATTCGTGATGCGCAAGGTCACCGGTATCGATCCCAAGGCTGTCAGCCCGTGGTGGCTGCAGCGCCGATTGCTGCTCTCGGGTGTCCGCCCGATTTCTCCCGCCGTCGACGTCACCAACTACGTGATGCTCGAATTGGGTCAGCCGCTGCATGCGTTCGACGCGAGCGCAGTCCAGGGCGACCTGGTAGTTCGCCGCGCGAAGGCTGGGGAGAAGCTGACCACACTCGACGAGGTGGAGCGCACGCTCGATCCCGAAGATGTTGTCATCGTCGACGATTCCGGCGTCATTTCACTTGCCGCTGTCATGGGCGGTGCCTCCACCGAGGTCGGCTCCGAGACCACGGACATCCTTCTCGAAGCTGCTACGTGGGATCCGCTCGCGGTCTTCAAGACTGCGCGCCGTCACAAGCTGTCGAGTGAAGCCAGCAAGCGTTTCGAGAGGGTAGTCGATCCGGCTATCCCGCTCGTTGCTGTCGATCGTGCTGCTGCTCTGCTGGTCGAAATCGCCGGTGGCCGTATCGAGCCCGTACTCACCGACGTCGGCGCCGTTGCTCCGCGCGATGCCATCCACATGGACATCGATCTGCCGGACCGCGTTGCCGGAGTCACCTACGCCAACGGTACGGCGGCCCGTCGTCTCACTCAGGTCGGTTGCACCGTCGAGGTCGGAGTCAGCAACGAAGGCCACGGACAGCTGGTCGCGACGCCGCCGTCATGGCGTCCTGACCTGGTGCAGCCTGCTGACTTGGTCGAAGAGGTTTTGCGCCTCGAAGGTCTCGAGCAGATTCCGTCGGTACTTCCGACAGCACCGGCCGGCCGTGGATTGACAGCGACGCAGCGCCGTAAGCGCACTGTGTCGAAGGCTGTTGCTCACGCCGGGTACGTCGAGGTGCTTCCGCCGGTGTTCTTGCCCACCAACGTCTTCGACGTGTGGGGTCTCGATGCGGATGATCCGCGTCGCAACACCAGCAAGGTACTGAACCCGCTCGAAGCGGATCGCCCCGAACTGGCGACGACGCTGCTGCCCGGACTGCTGGAGATCTTGGCACGCAATGCTTCTCGTGGTCAGCGTGATCTCTCGCTGTACGGCATTGCTCAGGTTGTCCTGCCGGGTCCGGATACCAAGCCGGTCGACGCATTGCCGGTCGACCGTCGTCCGACGGACAAGCAGATTGCCAACCTGATCGCCTCGTTGCCGGCTCAGCCGGTGCATATCGCTGCAGTTCTCAGCGGACAGCGTGAGCCCAGCGGTCCGTGGGGACCGGGTCGCGCGGCAGAGGCATCCGATACTTTCGCGGCGGCGCATGTCATTGCTGCAGCAGCGGGTGTTGCGATCGAATTGCGTGCCGCTCAGTACCTGCCGTGGCATCCGGGCCGTTGTGCCGAGATTCTTGTCGACGGAGTAGTTGTCGGCCATGCCGGCGAACTGCACCCCGCCGTGCTCGAGCGCGCGGGACTGCCGGCGCGCACCTGCGCACTCGAAATCGATCTGGATGCTCTGCCCCTGGTTGAGAACCTGCCGGCACCGCGGGTTTCACCGTTCCCCGCAGTTCTTCAGGACGTTGCGGTTGTTGTTGACCGCAACGTGCCCGCAGCCGATGTTCAGGAAGCGCTGCGTGTCGGAGGTGGCGAACTGCTCGAAGACATCCGTCTGTTCGATGTCTTCGAAGGTGAGCAGGTCGGCGAAGGCCGCAAGTCGCTGGCATTCGCTTTGCGTTTCCGTGGTGTAGACCGCACGCTGACCGAGGATGAAGCCAGTGCCGCCCGGGATGCAGCCGTCGAGGCAGCGTCCAAGGCAGTGGGCGCCCAGATGCGAGGCTGATTACCGAACTGATTGTGAAGGATTGTGTTCGCTCAGCGAGCACAATCCTTCACAATCAGCGACCGGTTTCGAGGATGCGCTTGAGAGCTGCCAGGTCTTTGGCATTGGCCCGACGCATTGCGCGTTCCATCAACGGCGCGGCCATGGTGAAGAACCCGGATGGAGTACCTCGGTTGCGTAGCACCATGGCAGTAGATCCGGCTCCGGTAGCGCTCCACTCGTACGTCGTTTCCATCGGGAATGGGCCGTCGCTGGTGCGCATGACCAACCGTGTGGAATCGAATTCCACGATCTCGTACGTGTAGATCAGTTTCCGGCCGAGAAAATTCGCGCGGAAGTCGAACCGTGCTCCGACCGCGAACGGGCCGTCCGAGTGCGGAGTCACGTCCTTGATGTTTGCGTACCACGCAGTCGTGTTGAGTGGATTCGCGGCGTAGGCGGCGACCACTGCAGGTGGTGAGTCGATGACAATCCTCGTTGTGACGTCAACTTCAGACATATGAAGCCTTCTTTCCCGCGGTATGCGCATCCGTCTTCGAAGCCTATGTCTGTTGCTCTGGGCGATCATGGAAGGATCAAGAGTGTCCGACGGCATTTTCCAGAAGGGGCTGATGATGTCCGCGCGTGAAAATTCGGTACACGGTAGTTCGGTCTACAGCGTGGTCGAGGCTGCAAGTTCCCTCAGCGACGAGGACTTTCTCGCTGTAGTTCGGGCTGTTGTCGACGCTCGTCCGAGCCTCGTCGCGCTCCGTGCCAGTCTGGACGCAGCACAATCTCCCCAACCTGCGCATTTGCCCGAGATCATTGTCGAGGCCGACGAGATCATCGACGCCCCCATCTTCTACGCGACCGAACCCAGGATTCCCGAACCGGACTACACGGAAGGTGGAGTGCCCACCTTCGACCGAGTCCGCGAGAAGATCGAGGGACGGGTTGGTACATCGATCGGTTCAGCCGAGCTAGCGCACGAGAGCCCAGCCGGGAAATCCGTTGACGAGCAGTGGGACGAGCGCCAGAAGGCCGCCAAAGCCAAGCTCGAAGAGATTCGTCGATCGATGGGTAAATAGCCGCCGACATAAGTAGTTATGCATTCACTTGCACGATGATGCATAATGATGTGCATGACTGAGGACACGCGCAAGCCGATCAGAGTCGCCGTCGCCGGTGCCAGTGGATATGCCGGTGGTGAGGTTCTGCGTCTGCTTCTCGGGCACCCCTCGTATGCCGACGGCAGCTTGGTGATCGGTTCATTGACGGCCGGCGGCAACGCCGGTTCGACGCTTGGCGAGCACCACCCGCACCTTCTTCCCTTGTCTTCGCGAGTGCTCGAAGAAACTACTGTCGAGATCCTTTCCGGTCACGACGTCGTCTTCCTCGGACTTCCGCACGGCAACTCGGCTCAGTATGCAAAGGCGCTGCCGGAGTCGACGGTCATTATCGACTGTGGCGCAGATTTCCGGCTTCAGGACGGCGCACTGTGGGAGAAGTTCTACAAGAGCCCCCATGCCGGGACCTGGCCGTACGGACTTCCTGAATTGCCTGGCGCGCGTGAGAAATTGGTGGGTGCGACGCGTATCGCCGTTCCCGGGTGTTACCCGACCGCTGCGAGCCTCGCTCTGGCTCCGGCCGTTGCTGCCGGAATCGTCGATACGCACGTCAATGTTGTTGCAGTGAGCGGTACCTCCGGTGCCGGACGGGCACCCAAGGCTGATCTGCTCGGCTCTGAGGTCATGGGCTCTGTTCGTGCCTACGGTGTCGGTGGAGTTCACCGCCATACTCCTGAAATCATTCAGAATCTCAAGGCTGCGGGTGGCAAGGACATCAGTGTGTCGTTCACACCGGTCCTGGCACCGATGCCGCGTGGCATCCTCGCGACCTGCACCGCAGCTACTACTGCGACAGAAGAGCAGGCACGGGAAGTCTACGAAAAGGCTTACCGCGACGAGCCGTTCGTTCACGTGCTACCAGCGGGAGTATTCCCGCAGACCGGTGCCGTGATCGGATCCAACGCCGTGCAGATCGGTATCGCCGTCGATACGGATGCCGGTCAACTGGTAGTCATCTCGGCAATCGACAATCTCACCAAGGGCACGGCCGGTGGCGCTGTGCAATCGATGAACCTCGCCCTTGGTCTACCTGAGACCGCAGGTCTCTCTACCGTGGGAGTAGCTCCGTGAGCACCGATAATCCGCAGCACATCGACGCCGCAACCGAATCTGACTTGGTCGACGCGACCGAGGATGACGTGGTCCACGTCGCCGGTGGGCGCCTGCTTCGCACTCAAGGTGTCTCGGCGCCGGCAGGGTTCCGCGCGGCCGGAATTGCCGCCGGTATCAAGAAGAGTGGCAAGTCGGACCTCGCGTTGGTGCTCAACGAAGGACCGGACTTGGCTGCGGCCGGTGTCTTCACATTGAACAAGGTGAAGGCTGCCCCCGTGTTGTGGTCGCAGCAGGTATTGACGACGGGCAAGCTTCGCGCAGTCGTGCTCAATTCGGGTGGTGCCAATGCATGTACGGGTGCCGGGGGTTTCCAGGATGCGCACAAGACTGCCGAAGAGGTCGCGTCGGCACTCAGCAACTGGGGTACCGAAACGGGTGCCGTCGAGGTAGCCGTCTGCTCCACCGGTCTGATCGGTGACCGGTTGCCGATGGACAAGGTGCTTGCCGGTGTGACGGAAATAGTGCACGAACTTGCCGGTGGAATCTCCGGAGGTACGGATGCCGCCTACGCAATCATGACCACGGACACGGTGCCCAAGCAGGCGTCGCTGCACCATGAGAACAAGTGGAATGTCGGCGGAATGGCGAAGGGTGCGGGCATGCTCTCGCCCGCCCTGGCCACGATGCTGTGTGTCGTCACAACCGATGCCGTTGCCAGCGCCGAGCAGCTCGACACCGCTCTGCGTGCCGCCACTCACCTGAGCTTCGATCGTCTCGACGTCGACGGTGCTACCTCGACCAATGACACGGTGCTGTTGTTGGCGTCCGGTGCCAGTGGCGTCGCTCCGAGCCAGGACGAACTGAACGCCGCTGTTCTCGCCGTGTGCGACGACCTCGCCGATCAGATGATGGCCGACGCCGAGGGCGTCACCAAGCGCGTGAAGGTAACCGTTCGCGGTGCCGTCACGGAGTCGGATGCCTTGATCGGTGCCCGGACCGTTGCGCGTGACAGTCTGGTCAAGACTGCACTGTTCGGTTCGGATCCCAACTGGGGACGTGTTCTCGCAGCAGTCGGTATCGCTCCCATCGAGTTGGATCCTGATCGAATCAGCGTGTCCTTCAACGGAAATCCCGTCTGCATCGACGGAGTGGGCGCACCGGGCGCACGCGACGTCGACCTCAGCGGAATCGATATCGAACTTGATATCGATCTGGGGATCGGCAGTGAATCGGTGTCGATCCGCACGACGGACCTCTCGCACGCGTATGTCGAAGAGAACTCGGCGTACTCGTCATGACCGAATCTCTGGCAGAGATCAGCGAGCATCAGAAGGCGCACGTCCTCGCCGACGCACTGCCCTGGTTGCAGCGTTTCCGGGACAAGATCGTGGTGGTCAAGTACGGCGGAAACGCCATGATCGACGACGAACTCAAAACGGCTTTTGCTGCCGACATGGCATTCCTCCGCACCGTCGGAATCCATCCCGTCGTGGTTCACGGCGGCGGACCGCAGATCAATGCGATGTTGGCGCGTCTGGGCATGAAGGGGGAGTTCCGCGGCGGTTTCCGCGTGACGACGCCCGAAGTGATGGACGTTGTGCGGATGGTGTTGTTCGGTCAGGTGGGTCGTGAACTCGTCGGGCTGATCAACGCGCACGGTCCGTACGCGGTCGGCATTTCCGGTGAAGACGCCCACCTGTTCACGGCGACGCGTCGCACCGTTGCGGTCGACGGGGAGCAGACCGATATCGGACTGGTTGGTGACGTCACGACGGTTAACCCCGATGCAGTCTTGGATCTCATTGCGGCAGGACGTATTCCGGTGGTCTCGACCATCGCTCCCGACGTGGACGGCGTGGTTCACAACATCAACGCCGATACCGCTGCGGCTGCGCTTGCCGAGGCGATCGGCGCGGAGAAGCTTGTTGTTCTCACCGATGTCGAGGGCCTGTACACGGATTGGCCGGATCGATCCTCGCTCGCCAGCGAAATCGATACCGACGCGCTGGCAAAGCTTTTGCCGAGCCTCGACGCCGGCATGGTGCCCAAGATGGAAGCGTGCCTGCGAGCTGTTCGCGGTGGTGTTCCGTCGGCGCATGTCATCGACGGAAGGCTCGCGCATTCCGTCCTACTCGAACTTTTCACCGGTGAGGGAATCGGCACGATGGTTGTGCCCGGATCCGACATCACCGAGCCTGGAGACAACTGATGAGCACCTTGGATATGCAGCAGCGGTGGTCCGCCTCGTTGATGAACAATTACGGCGTACCCCGGATTGCCCTTGTTCGCGGTGAGGGAGCTGTTCTTACCGACGCCGACGGCAAGCAGTACGTCGATTTCTTGGCCGGAATCGCCGTCAACATTCTCGGACACGGACACCCGGCAATCATCGAAGCTGTCACACACCAGCTTTCGACGCTCGGTCACGTCTCCAATCTCTATGCGAGCGAGCCGGTTATCGAACTGGCAGAGCAGTTGCTCAGCCATCTCGGTGCCGCGTCGGGTCGGGCGTTCTTCTGCAACTCGGGCACCGAGGCTAACGAGGCAGCGTTCAAGCTTGCCCGCGCAACGGGCCGTAAGAAGATCATTTCTGCCGAGAACTCCTTCCACGGCCGCACGATGGGCGCGTTGGCCCTGACCGGTCAGCCGGCCAAACGGGCACCGTTCGAACCGATGCCCGCGGGCGTCGAATATGTTCCGTACGGCGATATCGAAGCTCTCGATCGTGCTGTCGATTCCGATACGGCGGCAGTGTTTCTCGAACCGATCATGGGTGAGAGCGGCGTCGTCGTACCGCCCGAGGGCTACCTTGTCGAAGCCCGCCGGATCACCGCCGAGCGCGGCGCTCTGCTGGTGTTGGACGAGGTTCAGACGGGCATCGGCCGCACCGGCTGGTTCTACGCCCATCAGGCTGTCGGGATCGTTCCGGACGTCATCACGTTGGCGAAGGGGCTCGGCGGCGGAATGCCGATCGGCGCGTGCATCGCAACGGGAGCTGCTGCGGAGCTGTTCGGTCCCGGAAAGCACGGGACCACCTTCGGCGGAAACCCGGTGTGCGCGGCGGCTGCCCTCGCGGTCTTGAAGACCATTGCGGACGAGGACTTGATCTCGCGCGCAGACAGTTTGGGTAAGTCCATCACCGCCGGGATCGAAGAGCTGGGTCACCCGCTCGTCGACTACGTGCGTGGCTCGGGTTTGCTGCTGGGCGTCGTACTCACCCAGGACGTCGCTCCTGCCGTGGAAAACGCGGCACGCGAAGCCGGGTACCTTGTGAATGCAGCAAATCCCGGAGTCATCCGGTTGGCGCCGCCGTTGATCCTGACGGATGAGCAGGCCGAGACATTCGTGGCAGCGCTGCCTGCCATCTTCGACAGTGCATTATCGGCTGACCAGCCGGGGGAGAAGTAACTACCGTGGTGAAGCATTTTCTCAGGGACGACGATCTCACTCCCGCTCAGCAGGCCGAGGTTCTCGCGCTTGCGGCCGAGCTCAAGAAGAACCCGTTCTCACGTCGTCCGCTCGAAGGACCGCGCGGAGTCGGCGTGATCTTCGAGAAGAACTCGACGCGCACACGTTTCTCCTTCGAGATGGGTATCGCGCAGATGGGTGGCCATGCCGTCGTCGTCGACGGTCGGAGCACTCAGCTCGGTCGCGAAGAGACGTTGCAGGACACCGGACGCGTCCTCTCGCGTTACGTCGACGCTGTCGTCTGGCGTACCTTCGGCCAGAAGCGGCTCGAGCAGATGGCCATCGGCGCAACGATTCCCATCGTCAACGCGCTGTCCGACGAGTTTCATCCGTGCCAGGTTCTCGCGGATCTGCAGACATTGATCGAGCAGAAGGGTGAGCTCAAGGGATTGAAACTGACCTACCTGGGCGATGGCGCCAACAACATGGCGCATTCGCTGATGCTCGGCGGCGTCACCGCAGGCATCGACGTCACAATCGCCAGCCCGGCGGGCTTCGAGCCTGCCGACTGGGTCGTCGCGGCGGCACGCAAGCGGGCCGAGGAAACCGGCGCGACGATCACGCTGACCCAGGATCCGCGCGAAGCAGCAACCAACGCTGACGCCTTGGTCACGGACACCTGGACCTCGATGGGCCAGGAGAACGACGGCCTCGACCGCGTCGGACCGTTCCGTCCCTTCCAGATCAATGCGGAACTGCTGGCCCTGGCCGACCCCAAGGCAGTAGTCATGCACTGCTTGCCGGCGCATCGCGGCGAAGAGGTTACCGACGAGGTGCTCGACGGTCCGCAGAGCGTTGTGTGGGACGAGGCCGAGAACCGCCTGCACGCCCAGAAAGCACTGCTGGTCTGGCTGCTGGAACAGCGAACCGCAGGAACAGCGTGAGCGTCGCTCCCACTCGGGCGGGTCGCCAGTCGCGCATTATCGCGCTGCTGGCGGCGCACCCCGTTCGAAGTCAGACGGAACTGGCGTCGTTGCTCGGGGCCGAGGGCATCGAGGCGACTCAAGCCACGCTCTCCCGCGACCTCGAGGAGTTGGGAGCAGTAAAACTGCGGGCAGCCGACGGCGGGGCCGGGGTGTACGTGGTGCCGGAGGACGGCAACCCCGTGCGCGGTGTCTCGGGCGGCACGGATCGCCTGTCGCGGTTGCTCGGTGAGCTGCTGGTGTCCACCGATTTCAGCGGAAACATGGCGGTTCTCCGGACTCCTCCGGGGGCCGCGCACTACCTGGCGAGCGCACTTGATCGTGCCTCGCTGACCGATATCGTGGGGACTATCGCGGGAGATGACACCATCTTCGTGATGGCCCGGGAACCGCTTTCCGGAGCGGAACTCGCGGCCATGATCGAATCCCTAGCCTGACCCCTTATTCTTGACACAAGATATTCAACCTAAGGAGCACAAAAACAATGGCCGATCGCGTCGTACTCGCCTATTCGGGCGGGCTGGACACTTCTGTTGCCATCAGTTGGATCGGCAAGGAGACGGGTGCTGAGGTTGTCGCCGTCGCCATCGATCTGGGGCAGGGCGGCGAGGACATGGAGGTCGTGCGTCAGCGCGCACTCGACTGCGGCGCAGTCGAATCCGTCGTCGTCGACGCTCGCGACGAGTTCGCGGACGAGTACTGCTTGCCGACCATCCAGGCAAACGCTCTCTACATGGACCGTTACCCGCTGGTCTCGGCTATCAGCCGCCCGCTGATCGTCAAGCACATCGTCGAGGCTGCACGCGCGCACGGCGGCACCATCGTCTCGCACGGTTGCACCGGTAAGGGCAATGACCAGGTTCGTTTCGAGGTCGGCTTCGCCACCCTCGCTCCCGACCTGTCGGTCATCGCACCGGTCCGCGACTACGCCTGGACCCGCGAGAAGGCGATCAAGTTCGCCGAGGACAACAACATCCCGATCAACGTCTCCAAGAAGTCCCCGTTCTCGATCGACCAGAACGTGTGGGGTCGCGCTGTCGAGACCGGTTTCCTCGAGGACCTGTGGAACGCGCCCACCAAGGACGTCTACGACTACACCGAGGATCCGACGGTCAACTGGAACGCTCCTGACGAGCTGATCGTCAGCTTCGAAGCCGGCAAGCCCGTTGCCATCGACGGCCGCAAGGTCACCGTCCTCGAAGCCATCCAGGAACTGAACAAGCGCGCCGGTGCCCAGGGTGTCGGCCGTCTGGACGTCGTCGAAGACCGTCTCGTCGGTATCAAGAGTCGCGAGATCTATGAAGCTCCCGGCGCGATGGTTCTCATCACCGCTCACCAGGAACTCGAGCACGTCACCCTCGAACGCGAACTCGGTCGCTACAAGCGTCAGATGGAGCAGCGTTGGTCCGAGCTGGTCTACGACGGCCTGTGGTTCTCGCCCCTCAAGGATGCACTCGATACGTTCGTCGCCAAGACGCAGGAACGCGTCACCGGCGACATCCGTCTCTTCCTGCACGGTGGAGCAATCACGGTCAACGGTCGTCGTAGCCCCGAGTCGCTCTACGACTTCAACCTCGCAACGTACGACGAGGGCGACACCTTCGACCAGTCCGCATCGAAGGGCTTCGTCGAGATCCACGGCCTGTCCTCGAAGGTCGCGGCAAAGCGCGATCTCGGTCTGTAAGCAATGACGGCACACGGCACGAATGAAGGTGCCCTCTGGGGCGGGCGGTTCGAATCCGGACCGGCCGCCGCCATGGCGGCACTGAGCAAGTCGACTCACTTCGACTGGGTACTGGCTCCGTACGACGTTCGGGCTTCGCAGGCTCATGCCCGCGTGCTCAACAAGGCCGGTCTCCTGAGTGAAGCCGATCTCGCGACCATGCTCGACGGTCTCGAGCAGCTCGGGGCTGACGTCGCGAGTGGCGCCTTCGGCCCGAGCGAGTCGGACGAGGACGTGCATGGCGCTCTCGAACGCGGCCTGATCGAGCGTGTCGGTCCTGAGGTCGGCGGACGTCTGCGTGCCGGTCGTTCACGTAACGACCAGGTGGCGACACTGTTCCGCATGTGGCTCCGTGACGCGGTTCGCCGCATCTCGACCGGTGTGCTCGACGTTGTCGACGCTCTGGCTGGTCAGGCCGCTGCGCATCCCGATGCCGTGATGCCGGGCAAGACGCACCTGCAGGCTGCTCAGCCGGTGCTGCTGGCGCATCACTTGCTGGCTCATGCCCATCCGCTTCTGCGTGATGTGCAGCGTCTGCGGGACTTCGACGTGCGAGCTGCGGTGTCCCCGTACGGTTCTGGCGCGTTGGCTGGTTCTTCGCTCGGACTCGACCCCGAAGCTATTGCGGCAGAACTGAAGTTCGACAGCTCGGCAGAAAACTCGATCGACGCCACGGCGTCGCGCGACTTTGCCGCCGAGGCTGCGTTCGTGTTGGCGATGATCGGTGTCGATCTCTCACGGATGGCCGAAGAGGTCATCATCTGGAGCACACCGGAATTCGGCTACATCACGCTTGCCGACGCTTGGTCGACGGGTTCGTCGATCATGCCGCAGAAGAAGAATCCGGATGTCTCGGAACTGACACGCGGTAAGTCAGGTCGCCTGATCGGTAACCTCACCGGATTGTTGGCGACGCTCAAGGCTCAGCCATTGGCGTACAACCGGGATCTGCAGGAAGACAAGGAACCGGTCTTCGATTCGGTTGCTCAGCTCGAAATGTTGCTCCCGGCCATCACCGGTCTGGTGCAGACGCTCGAGTTCCACACCGAGCGCATGGCGGAGTTGGCTCCGGCCGGTTTCACCTTGGCTACGGACATCGCGGAATGGATGGTCCGTCAGGGCGTTCCGTTCCGCGTGGCCCACGAAGCAGCCGGCGCGTGCGTGCGGGTTGCCGAGGCGCGGGGCGTCGGACTCGAAGATCTGACGGACGAAGAACTGGCCGGTGTCGACAGTGCGTTGACGCCGGCAGTGCGCGAGGTTCTGACCGTCGAGGGTTCCATCGCGTCGCGCAATGCGCGCGGCGGAACCGCCGGGGTTCGGGTAGCCGAGCAACTTGACGGCGTCCGTACGCTCGCACAGTCGCTGCGAGAGTGGTCGCTCTAGGTTCTAAGGTCACTGTCTTACGCGGTCAGGGAGCATTTTGTGCTCCCTGGCCGCGTATTTGTTTTTCGGGACAGTAGGCTAATTGCGCTTGAGACAAATGCGACCGACCTGATGTTGCAAGTAACTTGGGAGTGAAATGGTGGGATTGAATTCCAAGTCAGTGCTGGGCCCTCTTCGGCGGGTGGTTGCGACAGCACAGAACGGCCTCGAAGTTGTTCGTCTGGGTGGGCTCGAGACGGATCTGACGACGTCGCCGTTCGAGATTGTCGAACGCGCGCCGATGTACCGTCTGCGACGATATTTTCCCGATGCTGATCCTGCAGTGGCAGGTCCGCCTATCGTGTTGATTCCGCCGATGATGATGTCGGCCAACGTGTACGACGTCACCCGGGATCAGGGTGCCGTCGGCATTCTGCACGGGATGGGACTCGATCCTTGGGTTGTCGACTTCGGGTCGCCGGACGCCGAAGAAGGTGGCTGGGATCGTAATCTCGCCGACCACATCGTTGCGCTGAGTGACATCGTCGACCACGTCCATCGTCACACCGGCAAAGATGTTCACCTTTCCGGCTACTCGCAGGGTGGAATGTTCGCCTATCAGGCGGCCGCGTATCGGCGCAGTCGAAACATTGCCAGCGTCATCACTTTCGGAAGCCCTGTGGATACGTTGGCCGCGCTGCCTTTCGGTATCCCGGCCGGGATCGCCACGTGGGGTGCCGATTTCCTGGCCGATCACGTCTTCAACAGACTCGCGGTCACCGGCTGGATGGCCCGCACCGGCTTCCAATTGCTCGATCCGATCAAGACGCTCAAGATGCGTGTGGATTTCCTCCTGCAACTTCACGATCGTGAAGCACTCCTTCCACGTGAACAGCAACGACGCTTCTTGGCGACGGAAGGGTGGGTCGCCTGGTCGGGGCCCGCAGTCGCAGAACTGCTCAAGCAGTTCATCGTTCACAACCGGATGATGTCCGGCGGGTTTGTGATCAAGGATCAGGTGGTGTCGCTCGCCGAAATCACGTGCCCCATTCTGGCGTTTGTCGGTGAGGTCGACGATATCGGCCAGCCTCAGGCGGTCCGCGGCATCACCCAGGCGGCGCCGCGTGCTGATGTCTACGAATCAACCTTGCGCGCAGGGCATTTCGGTCTGGTAGTAGGTTCGACCGCAGCCAACCATACGTGGCCGACTACCGGGGAATTTGTACAGTGGACCGAAAAGGGCGGGAAACTCCCGGATCGTGTCGACCACATGCCCCAGGGTCCGTACCTCGAAGACGAGACCGGCGTGTCCATCAGCAACCGGATCATCCACACCGTGGCGTCTGTCGCGGAGGTCGGTGTCGGTATGACCAAGGGCATCAGCGACCTTGCTGCCGGCGCATTGCGTGGAACGTTCGAACTATCCAATGAAGCCGCCCGAGCATTGCCCAGGTTGGCGAGGCTCAATCAGATTCAGCCGCATACCAAGATCTCGCTCAGTCAGCTTCTGGCGGAACAACGGCGCAAGGCGCCGTCCGGAGAGTGCTTCCTCTTCGACAATCGCGTTCACACCTACGAAGCCGTCAATGCACGTATCGACAATGTTGTTCGCGGCTTGATATCCGTGGGTGTACGTCCGGCAGCTCACGTCGGCGTGCTGATGGAGACGCGACCCAGTGCGCTTGCGGCAATCTCGGCGCTCTCGCGTCTCGGTGCCGTCGCCGTCATGCTCCCGCCGGGCGGCGACGTCGCCACTGCCGTCAAACTCGGAGCGGTAGACCGAATCATCACTGATCCGGAGAACGTCGAAGCTGCGGTCACGCTCGGCCGGCCAGTCCTGGTGTTGGGTGGCGGCGATGCGCGCGGACTGGCCATCGATCCATCCCACGACGTGATCGATCTCGAACAGATCGATCCGGCGGCGGTGAACTTGCCGGGTTGGTACCGGCCGGATCCAGGCATCGCGCGCGAACTCGCGTTCATCATCTTCGCGGAGTCCGGGGGCGAACTCGAAGCGAAGCAGATCACCAACTATCGTTGGGCGCTCTCCGCGTTCGGTACGGCAACCGCCGCCGACCTCGATCGCGGCGACACAGTCTATTGCCTTGCACCCCTGCATCATTCATCGAGTTTGTTGGCGACCATCGGTGGCGCAATGGCGGGCGGATCCCGGATCGCACTGTCGCGTGGCCTCGATCCGGCGCGTTTCGTGGAGGAGATTCACCGGTACGGAGTGACCGTCGTCAGCTATACGTGGTCGATGATGCGCCAGATTCTGGACGAAGACCTGCTGTTGCTCGACGGCAGTCATCCGGTACGGCTCTTCATCGGTTCGGGCATGCCACAGGGGCTGTGGAAGCGGACCACCGAAGCGTTCGATCCGGCACAGATCCTCGAGTTCTACGCGTCTACCGAGGGCGATGTCATCCTCGCCAATGTCGCCGGATCCAAGATCGGGTCCAAGGGTCGTCCGTTGCCCGGCAGCGCCCGAGTTCGGCTGGCGGCCTACGAGCCACTCAGCGGTCGACTCCTCGAAAACGAGGACGGATTTGTTCGCGAGTGCGCCGACGACGAGGTCGGATTGTTGCTCGGGCGAGCAGGCATGAACGCTGATCTGTCCGGAGGAGCAATGCGCGGTCTGTTCGAGGCCGGCGATTCGTGGATTCCGACCGAGAATCTGTTCCGACGCGATCCGGACGGCGACTACTGGTTGGTCGACCACAAGCACACCGTCATGTCGACGGTTCGGGGAGCGGTTTTCACTGCTCCGATCGTCGACGCTCTGTCGAGTGTTCCTCGCGTGGACCTTGCTGTTGCCTACGCGATCGGTCAGGCCCCGCATCAGTTGGCGGTGGCGGCGGTGACGTGGCTGCCGGGTCGGCAATTCCGCTCGGCAGAACTCGCCGAGGCGTTGTCGAAACTCGATTTCAACGCTCGTCCGGACATCGTTCACGTGGTTGACAGCATTCCGGTGGGTTCGTCGTATCGCCCGAGTTCGACGGCGCTGATCGCGGCGGGTGTGCCTGCGCCGGGCCCGCGGACCTGGTACTTGGACTCCGAAACCCAGTCGTACAAGCGGCTGACCAAGGCCGTTGCGGCTCAGTTGATGCCGACGAGGGTGGGTACCGGGTCTCGGTGAGTGGTTCGACGGTGTTCGGCGGGTAGCCTGAACACGCTCAGTTCGTGTTCGGTTCGAGAGGAAAAACGTGGCTATTGATTCGACGTTGCTCAGCATTCTGGCCTGCCCGCAAGACAAGGGCCCGCTGTTGCTGGTCGGGGACGAGCTGCTCTACAACCCTCGCCTTCGGCGCGCCTACCCGATCGAGAACGGTATTCCGGTGCTGTTGATCGACGAGGCTCGTGACGTTGCAGACGACGAGCATGAGCAGCTACTTGCACAGTCCGGCGAAGCCGACAGCCAGGCTTAGATCGGGATTTCTCCCGTGAGGTACCGCTGGAGGTTCGGAGCCACCAGCGGTACCAGCGCGTCGACGCTCAGTGATTTCAGCGGATCGAGCTCGAGAATGTAGCGCGTCATCAAGAGTCCCGCGATCTGCGACGCGACCAACTCCGCTCGGAGGAGTCCGCTCCCGGGCGGCGAATCCACTCGCGGGATGATGTCGCGCAAGACGATGTTCAGTAGGAAACTCTGGATCAACTGTGATCCGTCGCCTGAAATCGCTGATCGAAATGCGGCGAGAATCGCGTCGCGGTGTTCGGATTCCCAGACGCCGAGCACGGCCGTCAGCAGGGTGGCGCCCAGGTTTTCGTTCGTTGATGCCTGAACAGGCGCGAGGACGATTTTCGGATCCAGCGGTAGTGCGATGGCAGCGGTGAACAGCTGTTCCTTGCTGCCGAAATAGTGGTGGATCAGGGCCGGGTCGACGTCGGCGTCCGAGGCGATGGATCGGACAGTCGCCTCCCGGAATCCGTTCCGTGAAAATGCGCGTCGGGCGCTGTCGAGAATCTGTGTTCGAGTCTCGGACTTGCCGGGGCGCCGGCCTGATCGCGGCGGGATGTCGCGGATGTTCACGGTGTTCGGCGATCGAGGGTCGCTGCTGCCAGTGACAACGCTGCGGCGGCAAAACCAGCCATGATTGCGAGGTCACGCCACATCTGGCCGGTTGCGTCAGCGTGAATCGACACCTGTTCGAGCGCGTCGACGGCGTAACTCAGGGGGAGTACGTTGCTGATCCATTCAAGCCAGGTCGGTAGCTGATCACGGGGTACGAACAGTCCGCACAGGAACAGTTGGGGAACCACCACGACGGGCATGAATTGCACCGCTTGGAACTCGGTTTTGGCAAAGGCACTGGCCAGCAGGCCGAGGGCGACTCCGAGGATTGCGACCAGAACGGCGATCACGATCACCCACCCCAGACTGCCGGCGATCGTCACCCCCAGGAATCCGAACGCGACGGCGCATGCGAGAGCCGCCTGAGCCGCTGCGGACAGTGAGAATGCGGCCGCATATCCGGCCAGCAGATCCAATTTGCCCATCGGCGTTGTCAGCAGGCGTTCGAGAGTGCCGGAACTCCGTTCCCGCTGCATGGCGATGGAGGTAACCAGAAACATCACGACAAAGGGCAAGATTCCGAGCATGGTGATGGCGACGCGTTGAAAGATCGAAGTGTGGCCGGGTGCGGTCGGCACGTCCTGGTAGAGGAAGTACAGCAGGACCATCAGGAGCGTCGGAACCAACAGGATCATCGCGACCGTGCGGTGATCCTGACGTAGCTGCAGGAGAATTCTTCGTGTTGTTGCTCCGAAGATGTTGACGCTCATGATATTTCGCCTCCGACGGGTGAAGTCCGGATCAATTCGAGGAATGCGTCTTCCAGACGATCGCATCTGGTTTTGGTGCGAAGGTCGTCGGGGGTGAGCTGCGCCAGGAGGTAGCCGTCGCGCATCAGGATCAGCTGCGCGCAGTGATCTGCTTCGTCCATGACGTGACTCGAGACGAGGAGTGTTGTGCCACGTTTTGCGAGTTCGGCAAATCGTTCCCACAGCTCGACACGAAGGACCGGATCGAGCCCGACTGTCGGTTCGTCGAGAACCAGCAGTTCAGGGTCGGCGACGAGTGCGCACGCGAGCGATACCCGAGTTGCTTGTCCGCCGGAGAGGTCTGCGGCGAGCTGGTGTGCGTTTTTGGTGAGGCCGACGGTATCTATTGCGGCGCGAACGTCAGCCGCGGACTTGCCGTAGAGAGCGCCGAAATACTGCACGTTGCGGGTGACCGTCAGATCTCCGTAGACGCTGGGGGATTGGGTGACGTAGCCGACGCGGCGCCGAAGGGCGGCCGACCCGGCATTGTCGCCCAAGACCTTGACGTCGCCGCTTTCGACGATCTGAGTTCCGACAATCGTGCGCATCAGCGTTGTCTTTCCGCAGCCCGACGGACCGAGAAGTCCGGTGATCGATCCGCTGGCAACCTGAAGGTCGATGGAGTGGAGAACCTCGGTCTTTCCACGGATTACGCGAAGACCTCGAATGTCGATTGCCGGGTTGGTGGTCACTGTGTGCCTCACTTCCAGTAATTCATCACTTGATGAATTATCTGACGCGGCGTGCCCGGGAGTCAACGGTTAGGCACAATTGAGCAGGTGAGCATCAAGGTTCTGGCGGACGTGACCAGTCCACGCGACGCGGGCCTGATCATTCTGGGTTCTACCCTGACGGTCGACGACGTGTCACTGCGAATAGTCGAGGTGGAGGCATACGGAGGGGAGAAGGTCGGGCCGTGGCCGGACCCGGCAGCGCACTCCTATCGAGGGCAAACGCCGCGGAACAGGGTGATGTTCGGGCGGGCCGGATTGCTCTACGTCTACCGCAGTTACGGAATGCACTTCTGCATGAACATCTCGTACGGACCCACCGGAGTCGCAGGTGGTGTCCTATTGCGGGCTGCGGAGGTCGTGGCCGGAGATGACGTCGTCAAGAATCGACGCTCCCGTGCTCGGCATAAGTACGACTGGGCGCGCGGGCCAGGCAATCTTGGCTCGTCCGTGGGAATCTCGTTGGCGGACAACGGAACGGACGTCTTCGACTCGACTTCGCGAGTGCATCTGCAGTTGGGAGAAGTCGAGATCTGGAGTGAAGGCCCCCGCGTGGGAGTCAGTACGGCCGCGGACATTCCCTGGCGACTGTGGATTCCGGATTCTTCCGCCGTGTCCGCCTACCGTCGAAGCCCACGAGCGCCTGCCGTTTCGTAGAGGTGGGATGATCGACCCCGTGACTGAGAATATTCTCGACGAACTGACCTGGCGCGGACTGATCGCCCAATCAACCGATCTCGACGCATTGCGTAAGAATCTCGAGGCGGGACCGATCACGCTGTATGCCGGGTTCGACCCCACCGGGCCGAGCTTGCATGCCGGTCACCTCGTTCCTCTGCTCGCTCTCAAGCGTTTTCAGCGTGCCGGCAACCGTCCGATCGTTCTCGCCGGCGGCGCTACCG